>JBDTWH010000234.1:0-8426 GCA_040006795.1 Actinomycetota bacterium
GCGCAGCGGGGTTGGACACGATGCCCTGGTTGATGCCGACCATCCCGAACTCCAGCGCCTCGCTGACCCGCAGCGTACGCGAGAGATCGCGGGTGAAGACATAGGCCACCAGCCCGTACTCCGTGTCGTTGGCCCGTGCGATCGCCTCAGCCTCCGTGGCGAAGGTGGCGACAGGGGCGACCGGGCCGAAGATCTCCTCGCGCATCAGCACGGCGTCCGCGGGCACGCCGGTCAGCAGTGTGGGGGCGTAGAAGTAGCCCTCGTCGCCCACCGTGGTCCCGCCACAGACGACCGTGGCACCCCTGGCCGTGGCATCGTCCACCAGCGCGGCGACGGATGCCCGGGCGGTCGCGTCGATCAGTGGTCCGACCGTGACACCGTCCTCGGTGCCGCGGCCGACCGGCATGGCGGCCAGCTTCGCGGCGAACTTGGAGGAGAACTCCTCGGCCACGCTCTCGTGGACCAGGAACCGGTTGGCCGCGGTGCAAGCCTCACCGATGTTGCGCATCTTGGCCAGCATCGCCCCGTCCACCGCCGCATCCACGTCGGCATCCTCGAATACCAGGAACGGCGCATTGCCCCCGAGCTCCATCGAGACCCGTAGCAGCTGCTCGGCGGACTGCTCGACGAGCTTGCGGCCCACGGGGGTGGACCCGGTGAACGTGAGCTTGCGCAGGCGCGGGTCGCGAATGATCGGCTCGATCACGTCACTCGTTCGCGACGTGGTGATGACGTTGACCACGCCGGGAGGCACGCCGCACTCGGTGAGCAGGTCCACCAGGGCCAGCATCGACAGCGGAGTCTGCTTGGCCGGTTTGACCACCATCGTGCAGCCTGCCGCCAGTGCAGGGCCGATCTTGCGCGTGCCCATCGCCAGCGGGAAGTTCCACGGCGTGATCATCAGCGTGGGACCGACCGGCTGCTTCATCGTCAGCAGCCTGGTGGCGCCGTTGGGTGCGGTGGACCACCGCCCGCTGATCCGGACCGCCTCCTCGGAGAACCACCGGAAGAACTCCGCGCCATAGGTGACCTCACCACGAGCCTCGGCCAGCGGCTTGCCCATCTCCAGGGTCATCAACAGGGCGAACTCCTCAGCCCGGGCGGTGATGGCCATGAACGCCCGGCGCAGGATCTCGCCACGCTCGCGAGGCGCGGTTGCCGCCCACCCAGGCTGTGCGGCAACGGCGGCGTCAAGGGCAGCGGCACCGTCGGCTACCGTCGCGTCCGCCACCGAGGCCAGGGTCTCGCCGGTCGAGGGGTCCTCAACATCCAGGGTCCGGCCATCGCTGCTCTCACGCCACTTGCCGTCGATGCACAGACCAGTGGGGACCCGTGCCAGCAGGGACTTCTCGATATCGGTCAACGCCACGGTGCACAACCTTTCGTGTCAATTCGGGTCAGTGCCAAACAGGTGCCAGTTCTCAGGTGCCGGTTCTCAGGTGCCAGTTCTCAGACTCGGGTACATCCGGGTTGGTGCTCATCAAGGTCAGTGGCTCTCATCCGGGTTGGTGACTCCAACGTTGAGGATGAAGGCTCGCTCGACGATCTTGAGTCCCTCCTTCAGCAGGTCGTCACCGGCCGACAGCGGTGGCAGGAAGCGCAGCACGTTACCGAATGTGCCGGCTGTCAGGGTGACCACGCCCTGGCTGTGGCAGTAGGCGTTGACGGCGGCTGTCAGAGCCGGGTTGGGTGTCTTGTCGCCTTCACCAGCCACGATCTCGATGGCGAGCATCGCCCCACGACCGCGGATGTTGCCGACCACGCTGAACCTTTCGGCAAGCTCACGCAGGCGCGGCATGAAGAGAGCCTCGATCTGCCGGGCGCGGGCGCAGAGATCCTCTGCCTCCATCGTCTGGATTGCGGCCAGAGCGGCGGCGCACGCGACCGGGTTGCCGCCGTACGTCCCGCCCAGGCCGCCGCCGTGGACCGAGTCCATCACCTCGGCACGACCTGTGACCGCGGCGAGCGGGAGCCCGCCGGCGATACCCTTGGCGGTCGTGATCAGGTCGGGCACCACACCTTCGTGCTCGCAGGCAAACCAGTCGCCGGTACGGCAGAAGCCACTCTGGATCTCGTCTGCGATGAACAGGATCCCGTGGTGCGCACACCAGTCGGCGATCCGCCTGAGGTAGCCGGGCGGCGGCACGATGAAACCGCCCTCGCCCTGGATCGGCTCGATGATCACGGCGGCGGTGTTCTGCTCACCGACCTGAGTGTGCACCTGCGAGACGAACGCGTCGAAGGCCTCGTCGGCACAACGGTCCCAGCCAGTGGGCCAGCGATAGGGGTAGGCCATCGGCACGCGGTAGATCTCCCCGGCGAACGGCCCGAAACCCTGTTTGTACGGCATGTTCTTGGCAGTCAGGGCCATCGTGAGGTTGGTCCGGCCGTGGTAGGCGTGCTCGAACGTGATGATCGCGGTTCGCCCGGTGAACACCCGCGCGATCTTGATCGCGTTCTCCACCGCCTCGGAACCTGAGTTGAACAACGCGCTGCGCTTGTCACCATCGCCGGGGGTCAGGGAATTGAGGCGTTCACAGACGGCGACGTACTCCTCATACGGGGTGATCATGAAACAGGTGTGGGTGAAGTCCTCGACCTGGGACTGCACGGCCGCAACCACTCGCGGCGCCGAGTTGCCCACGGTGGTCACTGCGATTCCCGAACCAAGGTCGATCAGGTGGTTGCCGTCGACGTCCACCAGGATGCCGCCGCCGGCCCGTTCGACATAGATCGGAAGCCCTGTTCCGACACCGGCCGAGACCGCCGACAGCTTGCGCTTGTGGATCAGCTGCGACCGGGGGCCCGGGATCTCCGTCACCAGGATCCGACGCTGTTCGATGTGTCCGGACTTGGCGGGGGCAGTCGACATCGGGTGCTCCTTGGTCGTGGGCCTTCGGCAGGTAAATCAGGGCAGACACTGAGCTATTCAAGGCAGGCACCCGGCGAGGAGCTCGGGCAGGGTATGGGTGCCGGAATGACCCCGTCGCCTCATGTTGCGGCAGCCATGGCACCTAGTCAAATACCTGCCGGCCGTCCCCTCGATCTGGCTCCCGGGCGTACGATCCGGTCGCGTCGAATGGTTGTGTGCGCTTGCGCGGCTCTTGCAGACGAAGTGCAGGAACGGATGAGAGAGTGACGTCCATGTCACAACAAGCGGGGGACGAGCGTCGGGATGGGCGTGGCGAGATTCGTACTCTGCCGGACCAGGTGCCCGAGAAGAGCCGGACGGCACACGGGTGGTCGCTCCTGAAGGAGATAGCCGTCATCCTGGTCAGTGCCATCGTGGTGTCGCTGTTCGTCAAGACCCTTCTCGTCCAGGCATTCTTCATCCCCTCAGGGTCCATGGAGCCAACCCTGCATGGATGCGACGGCTGCCTGGGCGACAGGGTGCTGGTCAACAAGCTGATCGAGCACATGGGGGGCGTCCGCCGCGGTGACGTCGTGGTGTTCCACGACCCCGGCGGCTGGCTCAGCCCCACTCCCTCAACACCGGGTCTGCAGGGTCGTGTTCAGGACGTCCTGGCGACCATCGGCCTCGCACCCACGACCACCGAGGATGACCTCATCAAGCGGGTCATCGGTGTCGGGGGAGACACTGTTGAGGCCAAGGGCGGCAAGGTCTATGTCAACGGGACCCAGCTCAACGAGCCCTATGTCTTTCCTGGCAACAGCCCCAGCAACCTCAGTTTTCGGGTGACCGTGCCCGTCGGTGAGCTGTGGGTGATGGGTGACCACCGCAGCGAGTCGGCGGACAGCCGGTTCCACATCCACAACCCGGGCAAGGGCTTTGTCCCCCTGGCGGACGTCGTCGGGCGGGCCTTCGTCATCATCTGGCCGTTCGACCGGGCAGGCTCCCTGGACCGGCCGGTGACGTTCGACAAGGTCGCTTCGCCGGCTACGCACTGAGGATCGAGGCCGTTTCTGCAGTGTTGCCTGCGCTGCGTCGCGGTGGGTATCGCCCCAGGACCGGGACTTCAGGTGTTCGGCTCAGCCGATCCCACGACGCCGGCCTGGTGCAGCCGGCGAGCTTCGTCCTCGGAGATGCCCAGATCGCTCAGGATGCTGTCCGTGTGCTCCCCGATGGCTGGCGGCGGAAGCTCGAGATGGGTCGGGGTCGCAGAGAAACGAGGAGCCGGAGACGGCTGGACCACGTCATCGCGGGTGACAAAGGTGCTGCGGGCCACGTTGTGCGGATGCCGTGGGGCCTCGGACAGGGACAGCACGGGAAAGACACATCCGTCGACGTCCGCGAACAGCTCCGTGGCGTCCGCCCGGGTACGGGAGGCGAACTCCGCGGCGAGCCGGAGCCGGAGCGCGGGCCAGGAACGGACATCGTGCTGGCTCTGCGGATCGATGTCGAGGATCCCGAGCCGCTCCAGCAGAATGGCGAAAAAAGTAGGTTCCAGCGGTCCGACGGACAGGAATCCTCTGTCTGAGCTGGGGTACACGTCATAGAAGGGGGCGCCCGTATCGAGCAGGTTGGTCCCCCGCTCCTCTGCCCACCGGCCGATGGCGCTCATGCCGTAGAACTGCGCCATCAGCAGTGCGGCCCCGTCCACCATGGCGGCGTCCACCACCTGGCCCGCCCCGGTGCGTCCGACGGACAGCAGGGCAGCGAGCACGCCGTAGGCGAGCAGCATGCCGCCGCCGCCGTAGTCGCCGACGAGGTTCAGCGGCGGCACCGGCGTCTGGCCGGCCCGACCGATAGCCCCCAGCGCGCCAGAGACGGCTATGTAGTTGATGTCGTGGCCAGCCGCATGGGCCAGAGGCCCGTCCTGACCCCAGCCGGTCATCCGGCCGAAGACCAGGCGCGGGTTGCGCCCCAGACAGATCTCGGGTCCCAGGCCCAGCCGCTCCATGACCCCGGGGCGGAATCCCTCGATCAGCACATCCGCCGAGTCGACGAGCCGCAGGACCAGCTCGACCCCCTCGGCCGACTTCAGGTTGACCGCGATCGAGCGTCGACCACGGGAGACCACGTCGGCCCTGCCGGCGGACAGCAGACCACGGGTGCTCTGCACCCCGCCGCTGCCCGGCAGCCGGTCCACCCGAACCACGGTGGCACCCAGGTCAGCCAGCATCATCCCCGCAAAAGGTCCGGGGCCGATCCCGGACATCTCGATCACCGTGATCCCTGACAGAGGTCCCATCCCGGCATCCGGCGCCATCTCAGGCGCCCCGGCGCTCGCTCATGAGGGTTCGCAGGCCCGGCAGGACGTCGGCCGCAAACGACGTGAGGAAGCGGGACTGGTCATGGCCAGGTCCATGGAAGACCAGGTGGTTGAACCCGAGGCCCAGGTACGACTTGATCTGGGCGAGGGCGATCTCGGGATCGGAGGCCACGATCCAGCGGCTGGCCACCTGCTCGATCGGAAGCTCGTCGCTGGCGGCTTCCAGCTGGGTCGGGTCGCTCAGGCCGTGCTTCTGCTCGGGCGTCAGTGAGAGGGGAGCCCAGAACCGGGTGTTCTCCATGGCCAGGAGGGGGTCCCGATCGTAGGAGAGCTTGATCTCGATCATCCGGTCGATCGAGCCGCTGTCTCGCCCGGCGGTGGCCAGGCCTTCGGCGACAGCCGGGATGAGCTTGTCGCGGTACAGCTCCGGCCCCTTGCCCGACGTGCAGATGAACCCGTCTCCCGAGCGGCCGGCATACCTGGCCACGACAGGACCACCCGCGGCGATGTAGACGGGCACCGGGCGCTCTGGACGGTCATACACGGTGGCGTCATGGGTCTGGTAGTAGTCCCCGTCGAAGGTGACCCGCTCGCCGGCCCACAGCTCGCGCATCAGGGCGACTGCCTCACGCATCCGGGCAAAACGCTCCTTGAAGTCCGGCCATTCCAGACGCTGGACGGCGACCTCGTTCAGCGCCTCGCCGGTGCCGATACCGAGCATGACCCGGTCGGGATACAGGCAGGCCAGGGTGCCGAACGCCTGGGCGACGACGGCGGGGTTGTAGCGGAAGGTCGGCGTCATCACCGACGTGCCCAGCAGAACCCGCTCGGTGCGCTCACCGACGGCGGCAAGCCAGGCCATCGAGAACGGGGCGTGGCCACCGGTATGCCGCCAGGGCTGGAAGTGGTCGGAAATCATCACGCTGTCCAGACCGACCTGCTCGGCCTGGACCGCGAACTCGACGAGCTCTCGGGGGTTGAACTGCTCGGCAGATGCCTTGTAGCCGATCCGTAGCGTCATGGCGACAGTTTCACGTACTGCCCGCGCGACCGCCACCGCGGTGTCGGTCGCGCGGTCACGCTGCTTTCGGCACTCTCTGAGCATCCTGACGGTTTCCGTGACCAGATCTGTGACCCTCTTGACATGTGACTAAAAGGTCACCTATCGTCGCAGGCATACGCACAGGACGAGCCATCTGGCGCAAGCGTCGGTGGCCTCAGGAACAGACTGGAGAGCGTCATGGAAAAGGTATATGAGATCTACATCCGCACGACCCCGGAGCGTCTCTGGGAGGCCATTACCGACCCGGACATCAGAAGCAAGTACCAGTTCGGCTCGCGGGTCAGCTCCGACTTCACGCCGGGCTCACGCTTCGAGATGACTCACGAGGGGGCCCCCGGGCCCCTGGGCGAAGGCCAGAACCTCGAGGTCGACCCCCCGCACAAGCTGGTCCAGAGCATGGTTGCGCTCTGGAGCGAGGATGTGGAGAACGAGGGCACTTCACGGATCACCTGGGAGATCGAGCCGGTTGGCGACTCCTGCCACCTGACCGTGACCCACGACCAGCTGCGTGAGGGCGCGCACAGCGAGCTGTATGGCGGCTGGCCGATGATCCTCTCGGGCCT
Source organism: Actinomycetota bacterium (assembly GCA_040006795.1). GTDB lineage: Bacteria > Actinomycetota > Actinomycetes > Actinomycetales > Dermatophilaceae > UBA4719. Next base: position 6,801 of record JBDTWH010000234.1, read on the forward strand.
GAAGACCTGGCTCGAGTCTGGTGAGCTGCTGACAACTCCCGGTTCACTGATGTACGCCTGAGCTCAGCTACGACACCAGGCCCTGATCAGTGCCAGACGCCTGTAGAGCTGTGTGTCACTGCCCTCAGTCACCAAGGTGTCACAACCTGCCCGCGGCCTTGCGCATCGAGCGCAGGGCCGCGGGTTTGGGGGACGAGCGGTCGCCGGGTCTAGGCAGGCCCGCCGATGCCCCAGTTCTCGATCACGTAGTCCATGTCCTTGTCGCCGCGGCCGCTGAGGTTCACCAGGATGGTGCCGGTCTTCATCTCCCGCGCCTTCACGAGGGCATGCGCCACCGCGTGTGCGCTCTCGAGCGCCGGGATGATGCCTTCCTTGCGGCTGAGCATGAAGAAGGCATCGCGGCACGCCTCGTCGGAGCTGGTCACGTACTCGACGCGGCCCGCGTCCTTGAGATAGCTGTGCTCGGGCCCGACGCCGGGGTAGTCGAGGCCGCTGGCGCAGGAGTAGACCGGGGACGGCTGGCCATCAGCGTCCTGGAGCAGATAGCACTTGAAACCGTGGATGATGCCCTCGCGACCGTAGGTCATCGTCGCGGCGTGCTCGCCCACGGCCGTGCCGCGACCGAGGGGCTCGACGCCGATCAGCTCGACGGGGTCGTCCAGGAACGCGGAGAAGATGCCAATCGCATTGGAGCCGCCGCCGACGCAGGCCTCGACGACGTCGGGCAGGTTGCCGGTCATCTCGTGGAACTGCTCACGCGACTCGATACCCACGACGCGCTGGAAGTCGCGCACCATCAGCGGGAAGGGGTGCGGGCCCACGACGGAGCCGATGCAGTAGATCGAGTTCTCGTAGTCGGCAAGATAGGCCTCGAAGGCGGAGTCGACAGCCTCCTTGAGCGTCCTGAGACCGTGGGTGACAGGAACGACGGTCGCGCCAAGCAGCTGCATTCGACTGACGTTGGGCGCCTGCTTCTCGATGTCGACCTGGCCCATGTGGATCTCGCACTCGAGGCCGAAGTGAGCCGCCGCCGTCGCTAGCGCGACCCCATGCTGGCCGGCGCCGGTCTCGGCGATGACCTTCGTCTTGCCCATGTACTTCGCGAGCAGGGCCTCGCCCATGCAGTGGTTCAGTTTGTGGGCGCCGGTGTGGTTCAGGTCCTCGCGCTTGAGGTAGATCTGGGCGCCGCCGTTCTCCAGAGACATGGTGCGGGCGTGGTAGACGGGCGTGGGCCGGCCCTGGAAGTGCTTGCGGATGTAGCGCAGCTCCGAGATGAAGGCGGCGTCGTTCTCGATCTCGTGATAGGCCTTCGTGATCTCGGCAAAAGGCCCCTCGAGCTGGGGCGGCAGGAACTGCCCGCCATACTCCCCGAAGAACCCGCGCTCGTCCGGGACCGTCTCCCGCTTCGGCATCGTCCACGTACTTCCCTGCTCAGCCATGTGTCGCCCTCCAGGACATCGGTGCTCGTCGTGCTCCCGCTGGCGAGTCTATGCACCGGGCCACGCCGAGGCACCGGTGTCTCGCGAGAGCCGCTCCCGCTGGCACCCGACATACCCGTCTGGGTCTTGACTGAGCGGAGGGCCAGGGATTCGAACCCTGGGTTGGGGGTTACCCAACAGCGGTTTT
>JBDTWH010000235.1:0-16407 GCA_040006795.1 Actinomycetota bacterium
GGCAGACGCGGACGCTGTTCCTACCCTGCTCCGAAGCACAGCCCGGATCGCGCCAGAAGAGGAAGTCGCAGTCGGGATCGCCGACGGGCGACCAGGGTGCCAATCTCGGTCATTACGGCAGGAGGTCAAGGTATGTCTTGCGAGCCGGCATCGCGTGGATGACCATGTCATCGCCGCTCTCGAAGACCAGTACCACCGTCTCCAGCAGGCGGGCTCTGGTGTCGAAGCCGAGGCGCAACTCCCGGTTTGGCGGGCCGTCCTCGTCGAGGGGCTCGATCCACAGCGACCACTCTGCCGCCTGGATCGCATCCTCCGAAGAGACGCCGTGCTTGAGCGCGCTCGGGTGAATCTTCAAGCAGCGAAGTGGGCCAGCGCAGCCCGGATCGCATCGGACCTGCTCATGGAGTTCTTCGCTGCAGCCGCGTCGAGAGCGTCGAGCTCATCGGCGGTCAGCCGGACCGCCACGACCTGCATCGGTTCAGCCCCACGACCAGGACGCCCACGACCCCGACGCTTCAGCTCATCGACGTCGTATCCCGCTTCGGCCTCGTCGGCCCACTTCTGGATCTGCTCTTCGCTCACCACCCACATATCGTATAACGAAAATGAAGGCGGTTCCAGATGTGGAACCAGGTTGATCCAGTGGCCGCGACGGCCTTCACCAGGATCACCCGCACATCCGCGACGCGGGTGCTCGCTCAGCGCCATAGCGCGCGCTCGTCGTCAAAGTTTCCCTGGGGCCCCGCGCACCCACCAATCGATAGTCGGCCGCTCGCTCCTTACGATTCATCCCCGTGGGTGCAGTCGAGCTTCAGGTATTGATTGTCCGTGGCTAAGTCTCCTGTTGTGCCGTGTAGATGCCACTGAAGACTTTGGCGATGACAGGGAGGGCTGACCGGGGCACGTGATCCATGAAGTGCCGCCGTACCGATGCGACGTGCACGGGGCCGGCTGCGTCGCACATGGACTCCCCCGCGGGCGTGATGTTCACGGCGACAAGGCGGCGGTCGCCGCGGTTTCGGTGCCGGACTGCGAGTCCCCGACCTTCCATCCGCTCGATGCGATAGGTGATGACGCTTGCTTCGGTGCCGAACTGGGCAGCGAGGTGACCCATTGTCAGCCCCTGGGGAGTGTTGCGGAGCATGAGAAGGATCCCGTGGTCCAGCAGTGTCAGGTCCAATGCCTCACGAAGGTCGCGGTCCAGCGCGGCGAACAGGTGCATGCCGGCGACGACGAACGAGTGCCAGGCAGCCATCTCCTGCACGTCGAGCCACCTGACGTCTTCAGCCACAACACAAGCCTACCGGAGAACCTTGAAATTCGAAGGACTCTTGGTTACGCTTCAGATCTGAAGAATCTACGAAGGAGACCACGCCATGCCTGCAGCAATCCAGATCGTCCGGTTCCGTCCAAAGCCGGAAGTGGCCCACGACGACATGATCGCCATGAATGAGCGCTTCCAGCGCGAGGTCGCACCGAAGCTTCCCGGACTCGAGCGACGTGAGGCCTGCGTCACCGACGACGGCGAGTGGGTCCTGGTCCTCCGGTACGCCACCATGGAGCTCGCGACCGCACCGCCAGCAGATCACGGCATGGAGGTCGCGGGGTCGTTCATGCAGATGATCGACATGTCGGCGATGTCCGTTTCTTTTCAGACCGTGGTCAGCGAGTAGCGGGCATCGCTCCGAGGTCCCGCATGAACGCCATAGTCGAAACCGCCCGTTTTCAGCTCCGAGAGGGCGTGACTCCAGCCCATTTCCTCGCCGTCGCCGAGCGGTTCACGACCGAGGTTGGACCGCTGGTCCCGGGCCTGGAACGACGGGAGCTTCTGCAGACCGCCGACGGCGGCTTTCTCCTGATCGCCCGTTTCGACAGCCGGGAACATTTCGACGGCGCGAAGACGGCTATCGGTTCCCATCCCGCCGCTGCCGCCTTCAGCGACGCCATCGACTTCGCGACGTTCACCCTCGAATGCCACGACGTCGTCCAGTCCGCCCACCTCACGCAGCATCGCCGTGTCGACTACGGCTCGCAACGCACCCTCGGTGCGGGCGAAGGAACCGCGTACGACTGGTCGAAAGACCACGTGGTGATCAAGACGCCACTGGAGCTCACCGAAGGCCGTGTCGCGCTCGTCGAGGACACTTTGAAACCCGGATTCCACCTTCCGCGCCACCACCACCGGCGCATGGTCGAGGTGTTCTACGTGATCGATGGCGAGGTCATCTTCGCCTTCGATGACGAAACCGTCATCGCGACCACCGGGATGACGATCAACATCCCGCCCGGCACCTGGCACGAGGTAACCAGCGAGGCCGGTGCGAAACTGCTCACGATCTTCACCCCGGGCGGCTTCGACCACTATTTCGCCGAGCTGGCCAGGTCGAGCGCGACCGGACCCGACGACGATGCCACCGTGACCGCACTGGGCGAAAAATACGACTCGTGGAGTCGCTGATTCTGATCGTACGATCACGTAGCGAAAACCAACGGGCTCCTGCCGCCTGCACCGCTAAGGCCGAAGCTCTTGGAGTCGCGCCCCTGGACACTTCCGTGTGCCGCGCCGCGGGTCTCCGATACTGCTGGTGCGCAGTGACTTCGTCACGGGCCAAGCATCGCGGATCGCGGACGGGTATCACCGCGTCTGCTCGAGTTTCCACACTGACGAGAACACCGCCATCCCGAGCCGGACGGCAGCTGACGACGCGCAGGGATGCCCTCGTGGCCCTGGTGGGTGTCGGTGAGCCCTTGGTCATACGAGACAAGCTTCGGTCGCGAATGACTCATACAGTGCTAAACGACGGTGGCGTTGTGTTGTCATCGGGCGTCAGCGCCAAATACCGGATCCTCATGCGACCCCGTGGGTGTGATCGGTCGCGCCACCCATGGCAGCTCAGTCTGCGCCGGTTGGGAGCTCTGACGAGCCGGCGGGGGCCCTCTGGTCGGCCCAGCTCACCCGAAACAGGCCGCCCCTCGCCATCGACTTCTCCCAAGTCAAGATGCGGCAGGACATACCCTCGCCTGCGCCATTCGGAACATTCCGGCGCCCCCCTGCCATCCGCCGGTAGAGCAGGGCTCCAAGTCTCACACCGCAAGAGAGGAGGGCGCGCTGGGTGAGCATGACGGCGTGCAGAGGCACCCACGCAAGCTGCCCTTGACTAGCCCACCGAACACACTCAATCCACCAGTTCCGCGTCTACCGCTCATCGCCAGATCCGGTAAACAGGCCCGGGGTTCCCGCCCGCCTCGCGGCATGACGCGGCTCCAGGCCGTTGGCTCGCCGAGCGGATACCGAGATGACAGTGCGGTTTGCCTCTCGAGAAGTTGCTGAACAGCGCCGGGGCATAACTTGTAGGCATGAGCGACATCGAGCCTGCCTCACCGTCCAGCGTTCCAGCGACCACCAGCAGTCAGACCGACCTTGAGCGGTTCGAGGTGGACGTGCGCGGGATGCTCGAGCAGTTCGGGCTACCGACCGAGAAGCTCTTCGTGCCGGTCCCTGAGCGCCTGGCGATGGTCCAGAACGTCCCGGGAGTCCTGAGCGAGCTCGACGGAACCACTCTCGGCAGGTCCCACTACGTCTCGAAAATGATCGCCGCCGCGACGGTCGGTCTGTTCGATGCCGCGCTGAACTACCTGTGGGACGAACTCGTCAGCGAACTCCGCGGGCGCGTCGTCGGCTTCGATCTGAACTACTTCTTCGACACCGCCGCCGGTACCAACGCTGATCTGCGCAAGGGCCTCAAGGCCGAAGAAGATCTCGCGAAAATCGACGATGCGCACCTGCTCCGCGCGGTGCTGAACATCGGTTTGGTTACCGACGTCGGCTTCAATCGACTCGACCACATCCGATACATGCGCAACAACGCGAGCGCTGCGCACCCGAACGAGAACGACCTCACCGGTCTGGAGCTCGTCTCGTTCCTCCAGATCTGCATCCGGGAGGTCATCAACACCCCGCCGGACACCGTCACGGCCGACACCGGGCGCCTGCTGACGAACATCAAGAAGGCGCTCCTCGACCAGAGCGCCGTGGATGAAGCCTCAGCGTTCTTCGACCAGTTGCCTCCGGACCGAGCCGACACCCTTGCGAATGGCCTCTTCGGCCTCTACACGGCGCCGGACCGCCCGCCAATCGTCGCGGACAACGTCCGCCTGTTGTGGCCGAGGCTGTGGCCGTTCGCCAGCGAAGCCACTCGCAGCAGCTACGGGCTGCGTCACGCCCGCGCCAGTGCCAGCGCCGACACCGCTCTGGCCACGGCCTCTCGCGAACTCATCGACCTCGTGGATGGCACTGCATATCTGACGCCGGAAGTGCGGGCCATTGATATGAGCGAGGCCCTGCAGGTGCTTAGCGGTGCACACCACGGCATGAACAACTTCTACAACGAGCCCATGCCGGCTCGCCGGGTCTTGAACCTGGCCGGCGAGAAGGGCGACGTCCCGGAGAGCGTTCGCCAGGTCTACTTGCGCACAGTTATCGACTGCTACCTTGGCAACGGCTACGGCGTGAGCGAGGCGGCCCTGCCGCACTACGAGCAGATGGTCGCCCGCTTCTCTCCGGGGGACGCGGGCTACGCAATGCGTTTGTGCATGGACCCCATCTACAGTTCGCTGCTCAGCACCCACGTCGGCGGCCACCAGTGGGGGCAACTGCTAGATGCTCTCGAGCCAAAGCTCACCAGCACGACTGACCGGAACCTAATGGCGGGCATCCGGGCCTTCACTGGGACGCCTGACCAGCTCCGGCTCGACACCAACGTCAAGAAGCTGGCTGCTGCCAGGGTCGTTTAGCACTCTGTGGGCGTCCAGACCTCAAGTCACGCGAAGTGGAACTGGAACTCGCTGAGTCGTCGCGAACGCCCTGCCTCCCTCGCTGCTGGAATGACTCCGTTCAGTCGTCACCGTCGAGGTAGACGCCCCACCCGGTCTCGGACATGTACTCGCGGATGGCGGCGTCGTCGTAGTCGACTGGCAGGTACTCCGGTTCGAGATGGTCGGAACCGAACTCGAGGGGTTCGGACATCTCGATGAGGGCGAGCAGCCAGTCGCGGGCGGCGTTCAGCATGGCGGGGTCGCTGGTCCACATGCCCATCTCGAGGCTGGCCCTGGAGCTGGTGGTGAAGTTGGGAGACCCGACCCAGAGCTGGTGTGGTCGGAAGCCCATCATGTCGGCGGAGTAGCCGAAGGGGTGTTCGTCGTGCCACCAGAGCTCGCCGACGAGCATGACCTTCGCGTGCACCATCGGGACGAGCTTGTCTCTGGACGTGGAGCGGAATCCAAGCTCGCGGACGGCGCTGATGACACCTTCGGAGTGATCGGGACCGAAAGGTCCGACAACAGCAGCTCGACCGTCGCCGCCTCGTGGGGCGAGCTCGGCGAGCTCGGGGAACGCCCGCTGGGTCAGACCGCCGTTCTCGGCGAGCAGCTTGAGCTTTGCCACGTCGGGCTGCTTGTACCGGTCGCGGGTCTGCTTGCGAACGACGACGCACACGTTCGCCATTCGGTCGAGAACGTCGATGAGCTCGGGGTCGCTCATCCACATTGCGGAGCCGAGTGCGGCTCTGCCGAGTGACCGGAACCCGGGCGGTGCGGCCAGCTGCTCCTCCAGGCCTTTGATGAGCTCGGCGAGGACGTCGAGACCGAAGACTGCTTGTCCGGAGGCATGCTCGACCAGCCGGTTCAACGCTGGCGGAAATGTCTGCCGGTCCTGGTTGTCGGTCACGCCCTCAGCATCGCGCACCACTCGGTCCGGGGCATCTGGGTTACGGGCCGGTGTTCTTCTCGCGCTCTTGCCAAGTGTCGAAGAGGAACTCGGTGAGGGCGACGGCTGTGTTGAACGCGAGGCGGGCATGGCGTTCGAGCGCGGGGCTGACAGTGGTGCGGCCATGCCCGCGGCCGAGGGTGTTGCGGAGCTCGGCGAGGCCGAAGACGGCGGTGTTTAGGGCGCCGAGGGTCTTCTTCGCGGCCTCGCTGCCCTTGGCGCTACCGGGGACAGAATCCCGAGTCAGGGAGAGCTCGGTGGCGACCTTTTTGTACAGGTCGCCGAGGTCGTCGCCGTTCTTGTAGGCGACGCCGCGCTTGTCGAGGATGAGCTTGAAGGTGGTCTCGACGAGCTCCTTGGCGCTGGCGATGGTGGCCGCAGGATCGGTGCTGATGGTGCGCTGGATGCTGTTGAGGTGGTCCTGGAGGGCGGTGTGGTCGTCCAGGAGAGTGCGGGTGGGGAGCTTGAGCGCGGTCGCGGGGGTGTGGCTGGCGGTGATGCGGGTGCCGGCGTAGATGGGGCGGCCGCTGATAGAGCTTGCCTCCGTCAGCTGGTACCCGTCGGGGCGCAGGTGGGTGTTGAACTCGGTGACGAGCTTGGTGACCTCGTCAGCGTCAGGGCGAACGACCGGGTGGACCATCTCAGCGAGGAACGTCAGAAGGACTGGGTCGTCGCACCCGGTGAGGTTGAACCGGGTGTCGGTGAAGATCCAGTCGTCGTCCCAGTCGTAGTTGTTGATCCGGTGCTGCCAGATGTCGGCGAGTGCGTCCTTGTACCTGTTGTCAGTGGACCGGTAGGTGCCGGCGTCGGGCCAGACGCGGACGACGAAGCCGGGCTCGTCGAGGCGGCCGGCCCACGCGACGTTCTCCATGGACAGGTAGTCGAGGATGTTGCGGCGGGTCAGGCTGGTTATGGCGTTGGCTCGGATCTTCTTCATGCTTAGGCAATAGTCCCACCTAGCCGGACGCGAGGCCCCAAGGTCTTCTGGTCAGTTGTCGGCGTTGGTCAGGCCCTCGGCGAACGCGGAGATGGCCAGGTCAATGAGGAGGATGCGGCCGTTGGTGACCTCGTCGAGCTCAAGGTCGGGGTAGTCCTCGAAGGTGCCGTAACCGGCTTCTACCTCGGTCCAGAACCGTGAGAGCGTCATCAGGGTCTTTAGGGCCTGGACGAACAAGTCATAGTCGGGTTCGAGGTCCGGGTCCACCAGGAACTTCGCGAGCTCGTGGGTGAGGGCGTGCCGATGGTCGTAGATGTCGTTGAGTCGTGCGGCTTGCTCGGCATCGAGCGCCTCCATGTCCTGGAGCCATAGAAGTGAGGCGGTGAACCGGTTCGGGTGAAGGGCCAGAACGTTGCGCCGATACTCGAGTTCCCCGCTTTCGGGCAGCCAGACGCCCTCCCCTCGGGCGCTGATATACCCGAAGAACGACTTCACGTCGTCAAACACCATCGACTTGAGCATCTCGTGGGTGAGCTGATACAGGCCGGCGAACGCGAGTGTTGAGCGGACCCGGGCAGGCTGCAGCTTCGCCTTGAGTCGCTCCTCGTAGTCCTTTGGGTCAGTCACGTAGTCGGTCACTGGTTCAGGGTGCCATCGGTCTGCCGGTTCGGCCGCGTGAGTCTTGGGCGTGGACCAGCCGCGTCCTTCTGGGAACCGGAATGGGGCACATACTCACATCGGCTACGAGAGTGAGTTCACCCGGGTTGCTGATGATCCAACGCTCCCCCGCGGGTTAGTCCGACCGACTGCGATGGGAATGGTGTCTCAACGGTGGGCAGTCCCGGCAGGGGTGCGTTGGTACCACCGCAGCTGAACGATTTCTGTGCTCAGCCGGTGTGGGAGAGCCATTCCCGGTGGCGCAGGATGGCCTTCGTCCGCTCAGACAGGTCCTCTGGTGCGCCATTGTCGTCGGAGCGGTTGCAGACCTGGTCGCGCAGGTAGTCTTCGGCTTCTTCGAGGTGCCCTTCGGCTTCCCGGACGGCGACGAGGTCCAGCCTGGGGATCTCCTCGTAGGGGGCGGCCAGCTGGGCGATCTCAGCGGCGGCTCGGGCGCGCTTGAGGTCGCCGGAGGCCAGCGCGTGTGTGGTCACCAGGTGAGCCACGTCGGCGATCCCGCAGACCAGGTGGTGGTCGATGCGCGCGCCGTCGGTCAGCCATTCGTAGCCGTCGCTGCGCAGCTGGTCGAAGGGGGGACCGCTGACCAGGCTCAGGGCCGTGGTCAGGTCCGCGATGCCGTCCGCGCCGCGAGCCTCACCGCGGACCCGCAGGCGGCGGAACAGGTCGGCGTCGACCAGGACGTCCTCAAGCTCGTAGACGCCGATGCCGCGGGCCTGCCCGGACTTGGATTTCAGCGCATCGGGCAGGTGCTTGCGGGCGGTGCGTGGGTTGACTCCGAGCCAGTTGCGGGCGACGCGGATGTCGCTGCGCGCCCGGGCCGGGGCCAGGTTGAAGGCGGTTTCGAACTGGGCCAGGGTGGCCCCGTTCTCACGGGTGGCCAGGTAGGCCACGATCTCGGTGTAGAAACCCACCCGGTTCTTCTCGAGGTCGCCGTGGGCTCGTAGTTGGACGGGTCCCAGCAGGGTCAGCCGGGGCTGGTCGGTGTCGGGGTCCAACCATGCGGCAATGTCTGCGTCCAGTGTCGGGTCTGCAGCCTCCACTGCGGGTCGAACGGTCGCGGGCACCTGCGGGGCGAGAGTGGCCAGGTCGTCGGCCGTGGTGGCGGCGGCGTCCTGGTAGGTCTGGTCCGTCAGCGGCAGCAGCGATGTGGAGCCGTCCTGGCCGATCGGTTGCGGCCGCTGACCGGCCGTAGCGCGGGGCAGTGTGTGCTGGCGCAGCAGGGACCCGGCGGCGTCGCAGTAGGCCTGCCACGGTTGGTCGCCCGCGGCCGGCGGCATCGGTTCGTCGGCTGCCAGTTCTGCCTGGCTGAGCATCTGGGAGATGCCTAGCCCCTCCTGGGAGGGCAGCTGGTTCGCGACCAGGTCCAGCCCGAGCTCGGGCACGATGAGTCGGCCCGACTCGGTCAGTCGCATGGACCAGCGGGCCTGCGCTGAGAGGGCGCTGTCTCCGGCCAGGATGATCGCGATGGCGGCTCGGTCATGCTGGGTGGCTGCGATGTCCAGCAGGTCGGCGAGCTTGGCCGGGTCGCCGACAAGGTGCGGGGCAACCAGTAGCACGTGCGGCATGAATGTGTCGGCTGAGACGTCGCGGAGCCGGCCGGTGCGCACGTCCATCCCGGCACTGTTGGAGGCGTCCACGGCTTCGAGGGCGTCTACGGTCAGGGTGGCTGCGGCGTCGTCCAGCTCTGAGATGTGGTGCAAACGGGCCGGATTCAGCCCGGCGAGCTCGCGGCCGAACCCGACCGTCGTGACGCTCACGTGGTCCGACCAGGTGTTGACCGACAGTTCGGCGGCCAGGAATCGGGCGAGGTCCAGGCACCGCTTCGGGTCGCCGGTTAGGGCGATCGCTCCGGCGCGCTCCAGGTCCAGCAGCCAGGCGTTGCCCTGCCCGTCAGAGCCGACTGCGGCCAGGGTGGGCAGCGGCGCCAGGTAGCTGTCGGCGTTGGCTTGGCTGACGGGTAGTTCCTGTTCGGTGGAGACCGACCACCACAGGCCGGACTCGTCCACCGTCCACGGCGCCGGCGCCGGCGCGGGGTGCGGGGCGCCGAGGCGAAGGTTCAGCTGGTCCCCGCCGTGGCGGACGGCAACAACATCGGGCAGTTGCCCGTCGGGGTCGGCCGCGGTAGCCGCGCAGAGACTGCGCAGGGCGGCGTCAAGGAATCCGGCCTTGACCAGCCCCGGGCGGCCGTGGGACACGACGGCCTTCTCCACCTCGATCAGCTCCGGTGGGGTGGACCAGATGGTTCGGCCGGGGCGGCGGCCCCGGAACTGGCGGCGACGCTGGACCATCAAAGCGCCCATCACCGCCCCGGCCAGCAGGGCTCCCCCGGCGGCGAACCCGCCGACCGTGGAGCCGACACCATGCACCGTGTGCGCGTTGTGGTCGGCGGGCTGGCCTGCGGGGCTTTCGGCGGGCGGCGGCGGCGCAGGTCGAGCCTGGGGGTTGACGCCTGGGGATGGTTCCTGTGCGGGGCGGTCGATGTTTCCCCCTCCTGGCAGGACCCTCAGGTGGGGCGGTGTCCGGGCCTGGGGTGTGAGCCCTGGTGCCGGGTGCAGCGAAGGGGCCGGGGTTGCTGCCGATGGTGCGCGCACTGCGGAGGTCCCGGGGACGGCGATAGTCCAGCCGGGCTCTATATGGTCGGGGTCGGTCAGGGCGTGGCCGTCAGGCTGCGGCCGGTCCTGGTTGGCCGACCAGATCGCGGGCCAGTCACCTGCGCCGTGGTCGGCGGCGATCTGCGAGAGGGTGTCGCCGGCCTTGACCACAATTATTTGCTCGGACGTGGCGCCCGAACCGGGATCGGCCACCGGCGCAAGGATCAGGGTGGACCCGGCCCGGATCAGGAAGTCTGGTGCCGGTCCCACGACGTTCGGGTTCAGGTGAGCCAGCTCCGGCCAGCGCAGGGGGTCACCCAGTTGGGTCTGCGCGATGCTCCAGAGGCTGTCTCGTCGTTGAACCGTGTACGTCGCGGCCTTCTGGTGCCGCCAGTCGGGGGTAGTGACCGCGGCCTCTTCGTGAGCACTGCTGGCAGGCATCACCATTGCCACCGCGGGGACGGCTGCGGCGCTGGGGGCGGTGGCGCTGATGAGCCCGGGTGCGGAGACGAAGAGCAGGACGACAGCGGCGACGAGTTGGGCTGCGGGGCGCCCGACCCACTCCAGTCGGGGCAGCGGCCGGGCAGTCCCATGCCCGCGGGTCCGGATCGCGGCCACGATCTCCCGAAGCGTGGACAGGGTGAACGCCGCCCAGCAGAACCAGACGATCGCCGCCAGGACAGCGAACACGACCGCCATGTTCTGGTCGGCGGCGAGCAGAGCGCGGCGCACCTGTTCAAGTGAGGGGACCGACGTCGGCGCCGCGCCAATGGCAACCAGCACAGCGGGGACCCCGACAACCGTCGCCAGCAGTACGACGGCCGCGCTCAATCCCGCTGTGATCCGGTGAACTCTCATGGCTTCTCTCCGGTCTCAACGCCGAGTAGGAGTTGGGCTACCGCGGTGCGGGTCACGGTGAACGTGTGGCCGCTGATGGGTCCCCGATCGGTCGCCTGCACGAGGACCCGGACGCGACCGGGCCCCAAGATCACCGCTGACCCCTGGACGCCGGCCTTGGCCAGGTAGGACTTGGCTGCGCCCGCTGCTAGGCGGGCCTCGGCGCCGGTGCTGCCCGGGCGTGGCCCGGCGGCGATCACCGCGGCGCGGGCTGCCTCGGCCGCCGCAATGTCGGCACGGTTACCGGCCCGAATCTTGGCCCCGCCGTCCACGATCAGTACCAGGGTGACCAGCACCGCCGCAGCCATGACGGCCATCCACAAAGCCACCGACCCCCGGTCCGCACTGCTGGTGAAACGGATCCTTTGGAGCATGCGCCGGCCGCTCATCGCGTTGCCGCAGATGTCGTAGACCGGAAAGGGTCCACCGGGCTGACGGCACGATCATGGAGGGTTCGGGTCGTGGGCAGGCCGGGCACGTGCAGCCCGTTGACGACCACCAAGCACGTCACGTCCACGCTGACCGAGGCGGGGGTCCCCGGCGTGGCCGTGAAACCGGAGGTGTCCACCCGCACGCTCGGCTTGCCCTGACAGTGCAGGTTCTGAGCGGCCAACGTGGCCAAGGCTGTTGAGGTGGCGGCGGCGCGTGCGGTCGCGGGGTTCCGTGCCAGCGACGCGTCCCGGGCCGCTGCCCCGGCGACACCGGTGATGGCGGTGGAGGCCATCGCGAACCGTCCGCCCATCACGATCAGCGCCAGCAGGGCAAGCAGAACCGGGGCGATGATCGCCAACTCCAGCGACGCCGACCCGCACTGTCCGCTGCGCCATAGCCTGCGCAGTCGATCGATGGCGGTCATCGGTGCGAGAACCGTTCACGCCCGGCGGCGGCCGACTGCGCCACGTCCAACGGGAGACCCGGCAGCGGCACCACCCGCAGTGCCGTCCCAGAGCACCCGACCCTCACCGATGTGGCCGTGTGGGACTCACTCAACAGGGCGCCCCCGACGGTATCCCCGGCCGTGGCGGCCAGGTAGGCGGTGGCGGCTGTGCGTCCCGCGCCCGCCGGTGCGCCCAGGACCCGGCCGGCGCGCACGCCCGCCTGCGCGGCCGCCTGGCACATGGACCGGGCCTGGAACCAGAAGGCGACCTGAACCCCGCCAAAGGTCAGAAGGAGCACCATCGGAAAGACGATGGCGAACTCCAGGGCGACCGCCCCTCTTTCCCCTCGGGGCGGCGCTGGCCGGCTGCCCCGAGCTCGGGGCAGCCGGCGAGGGCTGGATGACCGCAACACCATTGGATCGCTATTTGATCTGTGCGGAGTGGGTGTTCACCGCTGCGATGACTTTCGCGCCTACCACTGCCGCCAGTCCGACCGCGATCGCGGCGATGATGGCCCACTCCAGCGCCGATGCGCCTCGCTCACCATCAGGGCCTTGCAGTCGCCGCTGTAGTTGTTCCTTGGCAGTGGTGATGGTCAGCACCATCGCCACGGCCACCAGCAGGGTCTGTTTTCTTGCCTGCATCATCATCGTTGTCGCTGCCCTTCGTCGGTGTTGGTTCACGGTTGGGGTGAGGACTGCTGCCGCGATGCCGGACCTCCTTAGAACCGGGTCAGAGCCGGGTAGAGGACGAGCATGATGAAGCCGAAGGCGAGCACGATCGCCGGCAGCGTCATCCGCTCGCCCGCGACGCCGGCTTGGGCCTGTTGGTCGCTGAGTTCGGCGTTGCGCAGGTTCCGCGCCTCGGCCAGCAGGGTCTCGAACACGGCCGCGCCGTCGGCGGCCGCGGCAACGATGTCGGCCAGGTTGGCCAGCTGTGCCACGCCGACTCGCTGGCCCAGGTCGCGTAACCCGTCCCAGGGCTGTTGACCGGCCAGCTCGGCCCGCAGTAGTTCGGCGTGGATCATCCGGAAGGGCCAAGCACCCGAGATCCGTGACGCCTCCTCCAGCGCCTCGGTGGGCGACCCGCGGGCCTGCCGCTCCAGACCAACCAGGCCCAGGAACGCGGTCAGTGCGGCCAGGAACTCCTCTCGCGCCTCCGCTGCTCGCACGGCCACGCGCCGCGACGGGGCGGTCCATCCCAAGACGCCCAGTCCCACGCCGGCTAAGGCAGGCAACAGGCCCATGACGTCGACTCCGTCAACCAGCAGAACCGCCCCCAGGACCGGCGGAGCCAACAGGCCACACAGCGCCAGGGCCGCCTTGCGCCCGGCGAGCTCGGGCCCCGACATTCCCAAGATGTTCAGATCCTCACTGCGAGCTCCCAGATACCGCTCGGCGAAGGCCACCGCGCGCGGCGGCAGCCACCGGCTCCACCAGGGAACCCTGGCCGCGGTGGGCTGCCCCGCGCCGGTCGACTCGGCCGCGACTGGCGCCGCTACGTTCAGCTGCGCAAGCACCAGCGACAGCCTCGGAGCGCCCGGGCGAAGCGCCGCCACCCCAAGGACCAGCCCGGCGGCGCTGATCATGCCGCCCAACACGCCAATCTGTAGCGGGCTCAACGCCTAGGCCCCGTTCTCTGATTGGGGTCTGCCAAGAACCTGGCGCCGACCACCGGGCGGGTCAGCCGCCGCAGCCAGAGGATCCCCAGCGCGAAGTCGCCGACGATGACCGCCAGTGCGACCTGACCGTCGGGGCGCGAATAGGGGGCCATGTAATCGCGCAGGAAGACCGCCGAGAGCACCCACACGACCACGGTCAGAATGACCAGGCCGCGGATGGAGCTCATCGGCTTGGCCCGCTCCGCCTTGATCTGACGGCGCATCCGCACCTGGTCATCCACGTCACTGGCAAGGTTCAGCAGGACCTTGGCCAGGCCGCGTCCGCCGTTGCGGGCCCGCAGGATCAGGGCCATGGCCACGTGGTCGCCGGCCGGGTCGCCCAGGTCCCGGCCGAAAGCCCGCAGGGCGGGTTCCAGCCCTTGCGGGCCCATCCGTGAGACCAACGCTGCGACCTCGGGGTGGATCGCCGCCGGGCAGCCAGTGGCCGCCCGACGCAGGGCGTGGTCCAGGGACCCGACGGCGCCAGAGGCCAACAGGTCAGCCAGCCGTCGGGTGAATCCGGCAAGCCCTTCCAGTCGGGCGATCCGCCGGTCCGTCTCCGCGCCGGAGGTCAGGATGGCCGGGACGATGACGCACGCCCCGGCCGCGCCGGCCGCCACCGCCACCCAGCCGCTGGCAACCAGGACGATCACGCCGACAGCTGCGGCGACCAACCAGGACCGGCGCACCCTGATCCCGGTGCCGTTTCGAGCTGGGCGGCTCGGCCCGACGCCGGCTATCCCCGCCAGGCCCAGCACCAACCCGGTCAGGGCGAGCATCACCCCAACACCGACCACCAGCACCATCGGGGTCACGGCCGCCACCGCGGCCGGTCCCGGTCCCAGTCCGACAGGGCCGGGTCCATCCAGGCCCGGTCGAAGCCCACCTCGGCCAGCCGGCTCATCAACCGCGGTCCGACGTTGGCTCGTTTGGGCACGGCCCGGCCGTCCTCGCGAGCCTCGAACAACGTCTCCAGCACTGGCATGGCGTTGTCCCCGATCGTGCCCTGCAGCTGCGCGACCTCGCTCACGAACCGTTCGTGGTTGCGGTTGCGCCGTACTTGCACGATCAGGTCCAACGAGCAGATCGCGCTCAGTGCGTAGTCCGCCGGCAGGGCAGGGGAGGCTTGGCGCACCATCTGCACCACCCGGCTGAACACCCCGGCCGGGGTGTCGGCGTGGATCGTGCACATCACCCCAGAGATGCCGTTGGTCAGGGCATCCAGGACATGGACCATCTCCGGGCCACGGGTCTCGCCCAGGACCACCACGTCGGGGGAATCGCGTAACGACTGCCTGGTGAGGTCTCCCATCGTGATGGCGCCGACGCCCTCCGAGTTCGGCTCGCGGGCCTCATAGGCACGCACCAGCGCGGCCGGGCGGGCCGGGACCGGCCGGCCGCGTCCGTCAACCACGACCCGGCCCTGCCCGTCGCGGGCGGCCAGGACGTGCAGGCCGAGCTCGCGTTCATCCTCGATCGTGACGATCATCTGATCGGTGGGGATCTCGGCGCACAGCGCACGCAACATCATCGTCTTGCCCATGCCGGTGCCCCCGGACACGAAGATCTTGGCCCCGGCCAACACCGACGCTCGCAGGAATGCCCTCAGCGGGGCGTCGACCATGCCCAGCCCGTAGAGCATGTCCAGGTTGGCCTCGACGTGGCGGTGAACCCGGATTGTGCCCGATGGCCTGTGGGTGACGTCCATCGCCGCCGACAACCGTGCCCCGAGCTCGCCAACAGCCTTGAGCCGTAACGACAACAGCGGGCGGGCAGCGGAGAACTCGCGGCTGGTCCCGTCTCCCAGGGAGGTCCCCAGCGCCTGCACCAGCTGGGTCACTTCCTGGTCGGTGTCCCCGATCGGCGGTCCCGGGGTCTTGGTCCCATCGGCCAGCCGCAGCATGGTCGGCTCACAGCCGGTGAAGAAGATGTCCTCCACGTCCGATCGGGCCAGCAGCGGTTCGAGGCGGCCGAGGCCGCCCAGTGCCGCCATCACCGCGTTGACCAGGTCGTCCTCAACGTCGGTCGTTGGCGAGGGCAGTCCCCGGTTCACCTGGTAGCGAACCCAGGAGTCCAGCTCCTGCTCCACCAGGGTGCGGGTGCGCATCCGCCGCGAGGCCGGGTCCAGAGCCTCGAACGAAACACCATCTGCTGAGAGCCGCGACGCGACCCGCCCCCGCAGCTGGGTCACCGTCTCGAAGTTCACCCCCGAGACTTCGTGATCCCCGGCGGGCGCCGGCAGATCCACCGGCGACACGTGGCTCATCTGGTCGGTCACGACAACACCACCGCGCCGTTTCCGGCCTCGGCGCGCGCCGCCGCACCAGCGGAAACCAGCTCGCCCGCAACGCCGGCTGCCGAACGCAGCATCCGGGACCGCATCAGCGAACGCATCCCGGCCGCTGCCCCGTCGGTCAACACCGCCGCCGCGGCCGGGTCCTGTGGCAGGGCGCCGGCCAGCGGAACCCCAAGTTGCTGGCTGAGGTCTTTGGCCGAGTAGTCCCCTGCGCCACAGATCAGCAGGCGGACCAGGCCAAGGTCGCCCAGGTGCTCGCGCAGGTCTTCGGCCGCCCCGCGCGCGCCTTGGATCGAGCGCGCGGTCGGGCGCACAGCCAACAAGATCTGGTCAGCAACGGCGAGCACCGGCCAGCAGGCTCCCGGGCTCAGCCGCCCGGTATCAACGATCACGTCACGGCCCGCAACAGCAGGCACCCTCTCCAGCACGCGAGCCAGCCGTTCCCAACCCCCGCTCACCAGAGGCTGCGACTGTCCGCCGTGTTGGACTCCAGGCATCAGCCACACCCCAGGCGCCTCCGGCAACGAGACCACATGTTCGGCCAGCACCTGGGCCGCCTCCAGCACGGTGAGTCGCCTGGTGGCAACCAGCCACGACAACAGGCCGCGTCCGGTGCCCACCCGCCCAGGCAGCATCCCAGGAACCATGTCACCGCCGGCGCCATCGGCGTCAACCAGCAGCACCGCTCTGGGCCATGACAGACCCA
>JBDTWH010000236.1:0-2230 GCA_040006795.1 Actinomycetota bacterium
GGGGTCTGGGCCAGCGGTTGCCACTGGCGTAGCCTGCAGATTGGCGGGCCCGGGAAGTGACTTCTCCGAAGTGTCGATGTTGGGGTTGGAGTCGGCCGCGCTGGAGTCAGTAGTCGCCCCCGCTTGTCCTCCCGGGTCCGTCTCATTCGCTAGCCGTAGCCGTTTCTGGTCGGCCACGAGCCGGCGGTAGACGACATCGGACAGGCGGCGTTTGAGGGCACGGATGGATTCCATCGGGGTCTTGCCGCGGCGAGCTTGCGCCGGTAGTAGGCGCGGCCTTCGGTGTCGCCCCGTAGCTGGACGATGGCCATGATGTGCAGGACCCGGTTGATCCGCCGGTTGCCTACCCGGGAGAGCCGGTGGTGGTGCTGGTCCCCGGAGGAGGCGTCGATCGGGGCGGTGCCGTTCCAGGACGCGAAGTGCCCTCGGGTCG
The DNA here is from genome assembly GCA_040006795.1 of Actinomycetota bacterium. Classification (GTDB taxonomy): domain Bacteria; phylum Actinomycetota; class Actinomycetes; order Actinomycetales; family Dermatophilaceae; genus UBA4719. The sequence goes on from JBDTWH010000236.1 coordinate 434, forward strand.
GGAAACGAGCCACGTCACCGATGTCCCCTAGCAGCCGTGCTGCCCCTGAGGGTCCGATGCCGTTCAGGTCCAGCAGGGTGCTGCCGGTGGCGGCGACGAGCTCGCGGAGCTCCTTGGTGGCGGTCTTGATCTTCTTGTCGATCCCGACCAGCTCAGCCAGGAGCTCGGCGGCAAGCCTGCGGCGGGTCTTGCCCACGACATCGCGTGGGCGCACCGTGGCCAGTAGGGCTTTGGCCTGGGTCGCGGACAGGAACGTCTTGGCCCCGCCCGGGATCAGGTCGGCCAGCAGCCTGTGCAGCCGGTTGACTGTCAGGGTCCGGGCTGCGCCCAGCTCGTCACGGCGGTCCACCAGCAGGCGCAGCGCGGCGGTGGCGTCATCGACCTTGACCACCCGCAGGCCGGTGGTGTGCAACGCCACCAAAGCGATGGAATGCGCGTCGGTGGCGTCGGTCTTGCGGCCCTGCCCGCTAGTGAAGATCCGAACCCGCGCAGATAGTTTGGGTGGCACGTCCAGGACAACCTCATGATCGGCGACCAGGCGCTGGGCAAGGTGGCGCCCGACGCCCTGGCATCCCTCAACGGCCCAGATCCGCTCGGGCCACCTGCGTCCTGCGGCCAACAGGTTGCGGTAGCCCTGGCGGTCTGTGCCGAACCTCCCGGTTGAGATGACTTTCTCGTGCTCGTCGATGACCTCGATCGTGGCCGACCGCTTATGCGGGTCCATCCCAATCACCACACGTCCCATCACTGCTTCCCCTTTCGACTCGAAACCGACTCTGTTGTCGACGAGGAGGGCAGCGCTACTTTGAGCTGGGCAGACCCCTCTTGAGCCTCACCTCGTCACAGTGCCCGGCGGTGCGCAAGCCATGAGTGAGCCACGCCAAACAGCTGCGGGCATTCGCAATTGGAGCGACCCGCCGGACACCTCGACCAAGCCTTGGCCAGACCAGGCCGTAGGTCCATACAACAAGTAGGCGCGGATAGTGGGCTTCCGATGCACCCAAGACGGGTCCCTTGCGAAGACGGGTGACATGCTGCTGCCCCGCAGGCCAGACCCCGCCGGCGCCACAAAGCAAAGGGGCACAGATGTCACCCCCTGGCCGCATCTCGTTCCTCCTACGAGAACGGCACCGACTTGGGATTTCTACTGAACAGGCACCTCCCGTCCGGTCGTCGCGTCCAACACCTGTCGTGCGCTCAACGGCGCATTCAGGTGCACCCGAACCAGGTCACTACACGCAGGCGACGGAGGCCCGGATGTGACCATTCCGACGAGTTTGATGCTGACCACGGTGGCCGACTCCTTGACCGTCACTTGGTACGGAGCGCTGTTGCACGAGTCAGCCAGCACCACAACAGTGGCACCATCGCCCGGCACTGCCCTCGCACGGTAGAAACGGACCGGTGTCGGTGCCGATGACGAGCACGACGCCAGAACAGCCACGATTAGCATCCCCGCCCCGACAAAGGCTGGGCTCATGGATCGCATGTCACGGTGAGCATGTGGGTTGGACGTTAAGCCGCCCCGATTGGTTCCGCTGTGTGCCTCTCGCCCCGGACAGCAGCCCGGACACGATCGCCGGATGGCGAACTGCTTGTGGCTTTGCGAGGCCCGTTTCCGTCCGTGCCCAACTCGAGGCGTTTCGGCGCGTCGCTCAAGATCCCATGCGGCCTCGTGCCAGCGGAATGACGGCCGGGGAAGCCTTCCGCTCATCAGCGTAAGACGTTTACTGTCAAGCCTTTGGCCGGTGCCTCGTCCGTCGTCAGTCCCTGCATAGCGGTAATGGGGTTGATCCC
>JBDTWH010000237.1:0-6967 GCA_040006795.1 Actinomycetota bacterium
TCCGGCGAAGGAGAGAACGCATGAACAGTCTGACCGATCTACGTGAGCTGGTCGACGTCGTCATCGGCGTCGACACCCACGTCCATACCCACTCCGCAGCGGTCATCGACAGCGCGACCGGTGGTGTCCTCGGTGAGATCACCGTTGCGGCGACAGCCGCGGGCTATGCCGAGCTGGTGGAGTTCGCCAACAACTATCCGATGCTGCGGGCCTGGGCGATCGAAGGGACCGGCGGCCACGGCGCTGGCTTGAGCCGTCACCTGCTGGAGTCGTCGGAGCTCGTCGTCGAGTTGGACCGTCCGAAGCGGTCCGCGCGACGCAACGGCGCGAAGTCGGACCCCCTTGATGCGATCCGAGCCGCACGTGAGGCGATGGCGCGACCGCGGTTGGGAACACCGCGTAGCGGGGGCGAACGCCAAGCCCTGTCAGTGCTTTTGACCGCTCGCCGCTCGGCGATCAATGCCTCCACCGAGGCGCAGCTGCAGGTGTTCAGCCTCGTGATCGCCGCGCCGGAACCCATCCGCGTCCGGTTCCGTGGCCAGAAGCTCGCCGCGATGCTCAACACTGCCGCCAAGCTGCGTGTTCATTCAGCGTGGGACGTCGAGACGACCATCACTGTCGTCGCGCTGCGGACCTTGGCTCGTCGCGCGCACGCGATGTTGAAGGAGGCACGTGAGCTACAGAAGGCGATCTTGGCCATCATCCGCGGCTGGCGCCCTGACCTGCTCGAGGAGTTCGGCGTCGGGCCGATCGTCGCGGCAACGGTGTTGTGCGCGTGGTCCCATCCAGGCCGCGTCCACTCCGAGGCCGCGTTCGCGATGCTCGCCGGCGTGGCACCGATCCCCGCCAACAGCGGCCAGGTCACCACGCGGTATCGGCTGAACCGATATGGAGACCGGCACCTCAACACGGCACTGCACACCGTGGTCCAGATCCGGATCCAGTACCAACCCGCCACCCGCGACTACGTCGCTCGTCGAACCGCTGAGGGAAAGACCAGCCGCGAGATCAAACGCTGCCTGGCTCGCTACGTCGCACGCGACCTCTACCGCCTACTTGAAAGTGGCGCCGCAGCTGCTTGACAAAGCATAGGAGCGTCGCACGTTGGTTGGTTCCGATCATGACGGGAACCGGGCATCCGGACCCGCCCGGCGGATCGAGGACTAAGCGAGCCAAGCCCACCCTGTCATGATTTGGTGGTGGGCACCGCAATCACGCTGTCGCTGAACGGCATCGACATCGACTGGGGTAAGAACCGGTTCTGGAAGAGTCACTACTGGCTCTTCCCGGCGGGGAGCCTCGTGGACGTTCAGTACTTTTACGCCGGCGGCGTGGTCGAAACGAAGCCTGGGTTCCAGACGACCTTGAACGAGTCCCGCTTCCGTCTCTGTCATCTCGGCTATTCCCAGCAGGAGACGAAGACGAAGTTCGACGCCGCTGTTAAGCGGTGGAACCGGACTGCCGACTTGCGTCTTTCGTTTGCAGACTTTCGCGAGGTTCTGACAAGGGTCGACTTTGGCTCGCTCACCTCGGCGGACCTGGAACCCTACATCTGGGATTTCAGAGCGTTCGTGGTGGACTTGCTCGCCGCGTGGGACACCGACGCGGCACTCCTTGAAGACTTCATCATTGAGCGCTTGGACTTCAACCTCGTCCTGCGGGTACTGGCTGACCGTGGCCAAAACCGCGAGTTGCCGTTGCGCTGGCACCATCAAGACCTGATTGATAGCGGGTGGGCATCGCTTGAAGACCTGACTGAACTTGACCGACAGGCCTTCATCGTCAACCACACCATGCTCTTTGGGCGGCTGCAAGACTACTCAGGTGCGAGAACCGTGACCGCGTTCGACAACTGGCTCGCACAGCAGGGACTTGCCCGGGCCACTTTGTACACACAGATACGGCCGGACGGGAAAGTCACCCGCGACACGAGGACCTTGCCCACTGCAGTTCGTAACAAGATTCATCACCCGGAAAACCCTTACAACGCCTTGTCCGACGACGACCTTCGCGAGAGCGTCGAACTACTGCTAAGGATTGCGCGTCGTCTCCCGACCCCACTTCCCGGGCTAACGTAGCCGTGTCGGTGGGTAGGGCATGTGGACGGGGCGCTCCCTCTACTGCGACAGGCTAGGCACCCCGCCGGTTGCAGGTTTGGGTCGTCCGGAACGCGTCTCGGGCCGGTCCTCAAGCGGCTGGAAGGACGCGTGGAACGCAGGCTGCCTTCAGCAAGGGTGATCCCGTCGCGGTACCTTCGCCCTGTGACAACCTCTCTTGGCCGCCTAACCGTCGTGCCACCTCGTGAAGTGTGGCCGCATGAGGCCCACGATTTCACGCCGTGGCTGTTGGCGAACGTGGACGTGCTCTCTGACCTGCTTGGCATGGATCTGGTGTTGGACGTGGCGGAGCACCCAGTGGGCGGCTTCTCCCTCGACATCCTCGGGCGGGACGAGGCAACCGGTCACACCGTGATCGTCGAGAATCAGCTCGAGGTCTCAGATCACACGCACCTGGGACAGATCCTCACCTACGCAGCAGGCACCGATCCGACAACAATCGTTTGGGTGACGACGGGTTTCCGTCCAGAACACCGAGCGGCGATTGACTGGCTCAACGAGCGGACGGACGAGGAGACCCGATTCTTCGGAGTGGAGGTCGAGGTGGTCCGCATCGGCGACTCTGCACCGGCACCTGCCTTCAAGCTTGTCGCGCAACCGAACGACTGGGGGAAGCAGGTACGAACCGCGACGGCAGTTGCGGCGGGAGAAGTATCGGAGCGGGGGCGCCTCTATTGGGAGTTCTGGGATCAGGCTCGGATCCGGATTCAGGCTGACCACCCAGGCTGGAGTCGAGCGCGGACCTCGACAACGGCGTCTTGGTACAACACCGCGCTCGGCACCAGCGGTGTGGTTCTCTCGATGTCGTTCACGCGCAGCGGACTCGTATGTCAGATCTACTTCGACGCGCCGGACGCAGACCTCAACGCCGTGCGCTTCGAGGCGTTGTACGAACGGCGGGCGGAATTCGAAACCGTGCTCGGAGAGCCAGCCTCATGGGACGAAATGGCCGGACGCAAGGCCGCGAAGATCTTCGTCCAGTCGAATTACGCCGATGTTGCCGATATAGACAGTTGGCCGCTCATGATCAGTTGGCTAATCGAGACGCAGGCACGCCTCCGGGCAGCGCTTGACGCGATTGGCGGCGTGCCCTCGGTCTGACGGTACCGAGTCGGACGTCAGGTACCGCTGCGCCCTCGCGGTCGACACGCGGAATGGCGCGCATGCGCGAAACGCTGTCCCCGGCCGCGCCCTCGCCGAGGTCAGTTCTCGATTTGCAGTTTGCAGAACGGGTCACGTCGCCACATCGCACTTAGAACGGAGCCTTCGGACGCCGGGACGTGACGGGGCGGATCGGCGGCAGCAAGCAACATCGAGGTCAGCCGACGACATCCATCAAGCACCTGATCCGGGACTACGTCACTACTGGCACCGGACAGTGCTCGATCGATCCGCTCGCCAACCTCGTTCTTGTGTTTGTTGTCCAGGCGACCTTGATACTCACCAGCGCTCTCAATGAATGAGTGCCAACGCACCGGAAAGAGACAGCCATCGGTGTCTCGCAGAATGTGGTCACGGAACATGAATTCTATGGACGCAGCACGACCGTTCACGTCCGCGGCCGCTGGGCCCGCGGGGCCAAGGGTCGGATACTGATCGGCGTATGAGACCGCCGGCAGAGAGACGACGGCGAGTCCTGACGGCAGATCCAACGCTGCGAGTTGCCGTGCGGCCTCTCGTCCGGCGGTGTCATTATCGAGCACCGCGACGATGCGGTTCATGACGCCTGCAGCCGCCATCCCTTTGGTTAGAGATACAACTCGATCAGTACCGCCCGGCGCGCTATAGCCAGCAAAGTCAAGAAACTCAAAGTGATGCGCGACGTCGGGCGCGGCGATCTCCAGCGAACGGCGCAGCCAGCGCGCATCGCTGGCACCCTCGGCGATGACAATGACGGGCCCGCTCGCAGCCACTGCTGCAGACATCCGCGAGCGAGCATCCCTGTGGTGCATCTCATCCGTTGTCAGCCATCCTCCGAGAACGAGATCTGTGAGATCGAGCGTGACCAGGGTCGAGGCGCGAGTCCGAGACAGCGAGAGTGAGAGGGCAAACCTCGGGTCGTCAAAGGCCTCCCGAAGCGACATCCACTGCTCGTACAGGAAATGGTCTTCCGGATGGCTTCTCATGTCGGGCGGAACGCCCGCCCCGGCGGCCTGGCCGCGACGGGTTGCCAGTGCGGCAGTGATAGCGGCGCCATCTGGATAGGACCGCCGGTCCTCCGGCCAGAATTCGGATGAGTTCCTGCCGCCGTCGTTTTCGTCAAAGAACGCACTGCTCAACTCGCGCACCCACTCCGAGGAGAACCCTTGGAGTTCTAAGCGAGTCCGTAACGTTCCGGCCGTGGCCGCGTATCCCAGAAGACGGGAATGCCACGACGTCGACTCCGGTAACCCCCTCGGTTCGGGAGCATCACTCTGCAGTTCGAACTGCTCCAGGGCGTCGGCCTTCACGCGATCTATGAAGTAGTCACTGTCGGTGAAGAGCAACATCAGCTCGTCGGGAACATAACTCTTGCCCCACACCGGGACCTCTTGTCTCCCGACCTCGACACTCCACCAAGAGCCCACCTGTCAAACCCTAGCCACAAGCCCGCTAAGTACTTGTCCGGGTCTGTCCGCGTCCTAACGCCCTGGCGTCGACCCTGGGTCCGCCGGCGGTATGGCCCGCGCCGGCGCGGGCGGGGGCCAGACCCGGCCGTGCTCCTGGTAGAAGGGCCGCAAGGCCTTCGTCGGTAGAGCACCACCGTGGACCTGGTCGTTCGCCCAGTAGATCTCGTCGAGCCGTTTCCACTGATCTTCGGTGAGGGTGTCGAGCGCGGCGATGCGACTAGCCGTGGCGCCAGCGTCCATGTAGTTGTTGGCTGATTCCAGCGCGCTGAACAATCCGTCGACCATCCGCTCACCAAGCTCGGGGATGGTCGACACCCACGAACTGACCACGTTCGCCATGGTCTGCGGCGTCATGCCGTGCCCCGATGGCCACTGGTCACGCCCGATGAACCCCTTCGGGTCCATGCCGACCCGGACGACGTACGTCGGCACACGGCTCCCGAGCGCCCAGCCCACCTCCTGGTGGCACCAGGCGCTGTCGTTGAACACGGGGTGGACGATTGCCACGAAGGCCTGCATTGAGCGCAGAGCTTGCTCGATCTGCGTCTGCCATGGCTTGGTGTACTCCATCGTGTCGTGAGCGACGAACCCGTGGATGCCGGTCACCGCGAGCTCGTCAGCCACGTGGCCGATGAACTCCTTGTGGATGGCGGAGTGAGAGATGAAGAGCCGCACGTAGCCGGGCTTCCAGTTGCCGGTGTCAGGCTCAGCTACGACGTGCTCGACCTCCTGCCTATCCAGCCCCAGGACGATGCCGTACATCTCGACCAGGCCGTCGTCAGAAATGTCGGCGATCAGATCCTCGAAGATCGGGCCGTTGTTCCAGTCGCCATCGAGCGAGGGCAACCCGAACTCCGTGAGCAGCAGGTTCTGCCTGCGGAGGTCCCATCCAGAGTCACGGTCGTCGACTTCAGCGAGCATGCGGCTCTTCAGCTTGAAGCGCTCGGCGCGTGACAGGCCCATGGTCCAACGCTATGGGACGGTGGCGACAGTCCGCCCGGAGACTCGTTGACCTTGGCAAGAGCGGTGTAGGCCAAGCATTGTTCTGGTCACCACCGTCGCCTGCCCGCAGGGTCGTCCGCTGGGACGGTGCCTCGTCCTCTCGGCCTTCGTCGCCGCGATGCCTTCACGGATCACCTTCTGCAAGCCTCCCTGAGGGCCCGGTCGGATCTGCTACGTCTTTCTGGGCTGGAAAGAACCAGTCCCAGTCCGAGTCGAGGGGTAGCTATCGCGCGAGGATGAGACCCACCACGGTGACGGGAGCTCTAATGTGGGTGTCGCCATGGACACCGGACCCACAATCGACCAAGAGGCGCTGCGGTGTGCCCGCGAACGGGCGGGCATGACCCAGCACGAACTCGCCCGCAGAGTTGGGGTGGCTGGCGGGGAACGGATCTCCATGTGGGAGCGAGGGGCCTCTCAGCCGCGGGCCGAGCTGCTGCCACCTCTGGCCGTGGCGCTCGGACTCACACCCTCAGACCTACTCGTCCCCGACCGCCTCGGCTCAGACCTGCGCCGGCTGCGGTTCCTGGCCGGGCTCAGCAGCGCCGAACTGGCCGAAACGATCCACCTCTCAAAGGTCACGCTCAAGCGGTGGGAAGCCGGGCACCTCGAACGGTTACCCGTCTCGGGCACCCTTGAGGCCCTGGCGGGCGCTCTCGGCGTGACCGTCCCCACCGTGTGCCGAGCCATGACCCGTAGCATGGAGAAGGCATCTCCGCGCCCCTGAGCGCCACGCGGCCCGGACCCACAACAGGTCGCGTCCGTCGGGCAGTGACGGGCAAAGTGTGGTGCGATACATGCGGGAATGTGCACGGACCGGCCCTCGCGGGACTCGTGTGTGGCCCCACCGTCGGCGAGACAAGGGGATCGCGACCCGTGCTCTCGTACCACAGCCCCCCGCGTGCCTGTCGTCGATGTGATACCACTAGCACTAGTGTTGAGGGGTCGACTTCGGTCTGGGGTGACCACTGGGACCCCATCCACCGGCCTTAGGAAAAGTGAGATCAGAGGAGCACGACATGACCACCCGTACCGCAACAGCTCGGGCAGCAGGCCTCGCCGTGAGCTGCCTCGTCCTCGTCACGGCCTGTGGCAACAGCGGTAGCCCACCGGCAGCGAGCCCCAACACGCCGAGCTCGACCACACCCTCTCCGACGTCAGCTCCAACTCGGACTCTTTCGCCTGCGGAGAAGGACCTCAAGTCTGCCAACGATGCCGTCAGCAAGCTCTGGTCGGTGA
>JBDTWH010000238.1:0-5022 GCA_040006795.1 Actinomycetota bacterium
GCTTGGCCGTGGGTGCGCCGGTGCCGATGCGGGTGTCCAGCACCCGGGTCGGGGCTGTGCCGGTGAACCCGGCACCGGTCATGACCGGAGGGGTCACGGCCGCGGTAACCGTCACAGCCGGCGAGGCGACCGAGAACTGACTGGTCGGTGGCGTTGCCGCTGAGTTCACCGCCTGCACCCGGAACTGGTAGGAGCCCGGGGACAGGCCAGGGACGTTGAGGCTGGTCACGGCGGGACCAGCGGGCAGAAGTGAGCCCACGACCGCACTGGTGACGGCGTCACGAACCTCGACCTGATAGCCGGTGACCGCCTGGGGGACGTTGTTCAGCATGGGGACAGCCCAGCTGACGGTTGCCTGTCCGGCACTGCCCACTGCGGTGACGCCGGTCGGGAAGCCAGGAGTCGCCGTGTCGGCGAACTGGAGCCCCTCGATGTTGCGCAGGGTGTCGGTGCCATCGGCCCCCACATTGTCCTTGACCGTGGTGACGGAGCCCGGGGCACCAGGCGCTGCACCCGCAGGCACGGTGGTGACGGTGTAGCCCGCGCGTGGGCCGGAGTACACCGCGATGTCGACGGCCGTCGGGTCAACCGGGTGGACGATCTCCCGCGTCGACACCAGGTCGGCTGGGTTGACCGTTCCGTCGAAAACCGACTGCTGGAGGGTCGGCCCTGTGAGGTTGCTCGTGTCGAGCACCCCGGACGGCTGCAGGGTCGCGCCGGTGTGGAGGTACTGGTGCTCCATCAGATCAGCCGAGCCGATCTCGATGGCGTGGTTGTTGTGATCCCGAACGCTGATCCGGACCTGCAGGGCGGCCGCGCCATCGATGATGTCGTTGCCACCGCGGCCTTCGATGGTGTCGCTTCCGGCGCCGCCCAGCAGGATGTTGCCCTCCCCCCAGATCGGGCCCGTGAGCGGGCAGTGAATCCCGGGTATCGAGTTTGCGACCTTGTTGACCAGGGGTGGGATCAGGGCGTCGAGTCCGGCGATTCGGTTGATACCAACCTGGTCGAGAGCGTCGCAACCGCTGAAGCCGCCGCCACCAACAGAGCTGGGGACGGTGTTGTCACCGACGAGGTGATCATTGAGATTGTTCCCGGAGAGAGCCTCCACCTCCTGGAACCGGTTGCGGCTCACTGCACCAGGTATCGGCAGGGGGAGCGGGTTGAGGTTCTGCCCGAGGTCGAAGTTCGCCGGTTGGGTGTCGAACTGGCTGGCGACCCAGTCCCAGCCGGCTCCGCCAGAGTTCATGTCGACCCCCGGGGAGGACTCCATGACGTCGTCGCCGCCCTCGGCAACGTAGAAGTTGTCGCCGACCTGACCGACCAGGATGTCGTTGCCGGGTGCGACCTGACCCGGGTCGTCCAGGAACGGCGCGCCGTTGTCACCCTGAAGCAGGTCTACTCCGGAGCCACCTTCCATCCAGTCGTCACCGGCGCCACCGGCGGCGGTGTCACCACCGTCCCCGGCCATGATGAAGTCGTTGCCCTGGCCGCTGAAGGACTGGTTGTCGTTGGCCCCGCCCGTGGTGAAGTCCTGGCCATCGCCGCCCAGGATGAGGTCGTTGCCGGTCCCGCCATCGACGGCATCATTGCCCGGGCCGCCCTTGAGCACATCCCCGGCGGCGCCACCGAAGACCCTGTCGTCGCCTTCCCCACCCAAGATGGTGTCAAATCCGCCGGCGCCGTTGAGCACGTCATGACCGGCGTTGCCGTAGATGGTGTCGCTGTCGTTGCCGCCCACCACCCGGTCCGTGCCGGGCGTGCCGTTGAAAACGGTCTGAAAGTTGATCCCGGGGTGATTGACGCTGTTGTTCTCCTGGTACTGGATCGTGCCGTCAGGCTTGCGCAACAGCAGCGCGTTCTCGTTGCACGCCGTGTTCGGGTCGTCGGCTACCGTTGGCCCATTGGCTGCGAAGGCCTGTGGGGTGCCATCCAGGGTGCCCAGCTGGAACTTGCAGTCAGCCGTGGCGAACGCGTCGGCCTTGAGGGTGTTCGTGCCTTCCGTATTGCGCGTGATCAGCTCCTCGAAGGAGTTTCCCTCGAGCTGCTGGTCCAGGTCCAGACCGGCGGTCCGCGCAACGTAGTACAGACGGTCGCCGTTCTGAAGATCCGTCATCTGGTTCTCGAACACATAGTTGAAGGTGCTGCCCAGCAGGCCACCGAACAGGTCGGTCTTCTCGGCCAGGCCGCCGACCCACAGGTCGACATCGTCCAGGCCGGTCCTTGACACTCCGGCAGCGTCGTTCGCCCAGGCTCCCGAGCTGTTCATGAAGGCCAGCTGGTCCGGGGTCTGGGCAACGCCCTGTGCCGGGCTGACCACAGCCGTGGCCGCGGCGCGCTTCGAAGCAGTCGTGGTCGCCGCCACGATGGTGGGGTACCGGCCGTAGGCCGCGACGAAGTTGATCAGGGACTCCGGGTGCTTGAGGTTCTGGCCGAAGTCGGCCCAGCTCGTGTACGGGTGGAGCTGGCCATCTCCGGTGGTCGCGAAGATGCTGCGGCGCGCGACATTCAGTGGCGGCACCCCAGCCTCTCGGGCACGGGTCAGGTTCAGGGTGGCGAGGTCCAGCGGCAGGCCAAGCAGGTTGTTGCGCAGGGTGTTGTTCACGAACTCGTCCAGCTCGTTGCCGACCTGGTCGGAGGAGCCCATCAAGACGCTGCCGGCCGCCTGCTGCGGGGTGAGGACGCCGGCCTTGCCGCCGTTGAAGTACTCCGGCGGGTTCAGGAACCCCTTCAGCAGGGGGATGTCGTTGTGGGATCCTATGAGGTCGTCCCGAGTCCCGAGCAGACCGTCCGGCCCCGGCTGGGTCTGGTTGTCACGGGCGATCATGTCGTCGAGCATCGAGTGACCGAAACGGTAGACGGCGTGGGCGAACTCGGCATGGATCGCAGGGTTGACCTCGCTGTGATAGACGCTGAACGGCTGGATCGCCGGCTGCACCTTGCGGGCGAACTCCTCGAACACGAGGTGCTGATACTCCATCTCGGTGACGAAGCGCGCGGCCTGGAAGATCCGCTCGCCGTTCCAGCTGCCACTGCCTGCGCCCGTTGCCCCATCGGCCAGCTTCCACTCAGCCAGAGCTGCGACGCCCGTTGGTGAGGTGTCAGCAGTCAGGGTGTCTTCGATCGCGCCGACGAGCCGGTTGTGCTCGGAGTGAAAGACCTGGTGGATCGAGGTCAGGGCGATGTTCTCGTTGACCCGGCCGTCCCCTGCCACGAAGTGCGCGTTCAGCAGCTCGTCGTCGTACGTGCCAGGGGGCTGGTTGGCAAAGTCCGCGGACGCCAGGTGGTCGGGGTCCGGTGTCGGTGCGACCGGCGGCGTGGCCGGGTTGTGGTCGGTGTCCTGAGGTGAGGGGTCGGCGTTGTGAGCGATGTCGGTCAGGAACGGCGTGTCGAAGTGCAGCACGTCGTCCGGCACGAGAACGCCGGCACCCCCGTTGGCAGCTTTGTCGCCTTCGACCAGACCGGTCTTCGTCACATACTGCGGCAGTCCGCGAAGGGGCCCCGGGATGAACTTGCCATAGGGGTCCGCGGCGATCATCGGAACATTCAGGGCGTCCGCGTCCAGGAGCTTGAGCCCGAGCATCGTCGAGGCCTGGGCCTTGAGCGAGGCCCAGGTTGCCATGCCGGTGCGCCCGTCGGGGGAACCTGGGTAGGTCTGGTCGGTTCCCAGCCCGCCCAGGAGCCTGCCTGTCGAGATCGGTCTGCCGCTGCTGTCATTCACGTACTCCCGAAGAAACACGTGGTGCGACGGGTGGGACGCGTAGGTCTGGCTCTGGTCGACCCAGGGCGTGTCGGCGTTGGTGGCATTCTGGATGTCGTCGGCCGTTCCGAGTACGCCATCGGGACCAGGCAGGTTCTGGCAACGGGTCAACACCATGAACCGCTGGTTCACCGGCAGGAAGTTTGTGTCGCCGGGCTTCGGGTCATCCGCCGTGCCCGCGATCCCGTCCGGGCCGATGATCAGTGGGTCATCGGCCTTCAACGGCACGAAAACTGTCCCGCCGCTCTTGACGGTCAGATCGAGGCCGTGGTCGAAGAACTGTCCGAAGAAGGTGAACAGGCTGTTATAGGGCGGGGACAGTCCGATATCGGTGGTCACGTTGGGGATGTCCAGCGTCTGACCAGAGGGAACACAGCCGGCCGGGATGCCGGGCGTCGCGGGAGGTCCCGCCGTGGGGTCGGTCGTACACGGCACCACCCCGGTTGCACCGGCCTGGCTCCTGACCGGGAACCCGGCCGCGGCGACGGCCGCCGGGTTCGTCGCGCTCTGATCCACGATCAGGTTGCTGATCATCCGGGGTTGCGAGTCGATCACAGAGCCGGAGACCTGCTTGTAGCTTGTCGGTCCGGGCTGACCGACAGGGAAGGCCGCCGTGATCGGCTCGGCGTCCCCGAAGGACGGGCTTGCGTAGCGGGGGAAGGGCTGGTCTGCGGCGCCGTAGTTCTCATGTCCCCGGACCAGGTTGTTGCATGAGCCATCAACCGTCCGCAGGCCATATGACGACAAGGCATCGGGGATCTGGTTCGGGCCATGGCCGATCAGCGCTCCGCACGGGCCGGTCAGGGAGGTGGTGTTGGCCACGTGTGCCTCAGCGATCTTGATCTGCTTGAGGATGAACGCCAGGTCGGACCGGGAGACCGTGAAACCCTGGCCGACCGGAGCCGGCACGGCACTGGCGGTAGCAACGTCCAGGCCCAGAGCCATCGGCAGGAGCAGGGCAGATACTGCGGCTACGAGCCGGTTCGGCTGGGCGAGAGCCCCGCGTCCACGATGTCCCTGACGGTTTGCACGGCTGCGGCGGGGCTGCCCGTTGGACGTGCGTGAATCGGACGCACTGGTGAACTCTCCAGCTAAAGGACTCATCATTCACCCCAGCATCGATAACAGTTTGATGGTGCTCACGATGCGGTAGTGACCTTGCGAAAACCTTGCCCGGTGGCCCTGGCACCAGTGCGTGCACCCGTCCAGGTGCTGCTACTGGTAGTAGCCGACGAGGTCGGCGATGACGTCGACGGTGCCGG
>JBDTWH010000239.1:0-5974 GCA_040006795.1 Actinomycetota bacterium
GTACACGGCGGCCGGGGTGGGCGTCGACCATGTGCTGCGCCCGTGGAACGTCGTCATGCCAGCCCAGTCCGAGTAGCGCGGCTCCCACCGCCTGGGCCCGCCGGAGGAACCCGGGACCTCGCGACTCACGGGTATCGGCCGGGCCGGCTCAGTTCGGTGACGGCGCTGGTGCGGTCGCCGGTGCGGTCACCGGTGGCTCGATGACAACGATGCGGCCGCTGTACATGCCCATGCCGCAGGTGTAGTCGTACGTGCCCGCCGAGAGCTTGGGCAGCTCGACGACGTTTGGGCCTGCTTTGAGCGTGAACTCCTTACCAAGGTCCTGGGAGATCACGGCGGCAGCGCAGGTGAAGGCCGCGGTCGACGTCATCACCCAGTGGGTGGGCAGTCCTGCATAGATCACGGCCTCACCGGGGTGGTACCCGTCCCCGTCCTGGGTGGTCTTGATGGTCTGGTCGGTGGCGGTGAGGCTGACGTTGGAGCTGATCGCCCGGGCCTCGCTGCCTCCTGATGGGAAGCCCACACCGGCAAGGCGCATGGCCGATGTTGCGTTGATGACCGCGAAGCCGACCACGATGACGCCCAGAGCACGCAGCATGACAACTTTCTTCGGTCCTCTGAACAACGTCGGCGCGCCGGCAACGGCGAAAAGGGCAGGCGCGGTACCGAGGGCGAAGGTGGCCATGATGGCTCCCGCGCTACTTGGCGATCCCGTGGAGAACGCGTACAGCTGAACCGCCTGGGTGAAGCCGCAGGGCAGGAAGAACGTCGCGGCGCCGGCAACCAGGGTCCCTGTGGTTCTCCGGGACGGCATGTCTGCGGTGAGCCCCAGCCGATCCCCGACGGCGGCCGGGATCGTCGGCGACCAGCCGGCTATCCGTGGCGACAGCTCTGTGAGCCGCACGCCCACCAGGAACATGAGCACGGCGACCGCGATCATCAGGGTTATCACGACCGGCTGCGGCATCGCCGCGCTCTTCCCGATGGTGCCCAGGGCCGCGCCGAGCAGGCCGAACCCGACGATCCGACCTGCCTGGAAGGTCAGGTTCGTGCGCCACACGGAGGTACGGGCTTGCGTGCCCTTCGCGGCCGCGCGCCCGGCGGCACTCGCCGAGATGGCCAGGATGACGCCCCCGACCATTGCCATGCACGTTGACACCCCGGCGGCCAGCCCCAGCGCGAAGACGAGGATCAACCCGCCCGTGCTGAGATCGCCCAACCTGCCGGCGGGGTCGCCCGCGCCGACCACGATCACGAGGACGGAGACGAAGACGGCGGCCACACCCGCACTGCGCCAGACCTGCGGGTCCCCGCTGAGCCACGGCGAGCGCCCCAGTCCGTACCCCAGACCGGTGATCGCCTTGTCGACCGAAGCCCGGCTGACCTTGCTTGTCGTGATGAGGCTCGCCGTCCCCTTGCGGGTGGAGGCGGTGGCCGAGACGACCCCGGGCAACGCCATCAGGGCTTTGGATATGCGACGCTCGCAAGCGTTGCAGGTCATCCCCGCGACAGAGACGGTGAGGAGCTCCTTCGGCAGGCGAGCTTCTTCGGTCACAGCCCGAAGAGCTCCCACGCCGCCCGACCCAGCTCTCCACTCTCGTCAAGCCGGAGCGTGGACTTGGGCTTGTGCAGGATTCCGCCCACCAGGCGGTGGCTCATCTGGTCGATCAGGGCACGCTCCTCTTCGGACAGGTTCGGGAGTCTACGCTTCAACCAGGCCAGCTCGCTGAGACGGCGATCCTCGGCAGCCTCGGTCATCGCCTGTATCGCGGGTAGGTAGTCCCTGGACCTGAGCCACCGGCAGTACTCCCCGCCGGACTCGGAGACGAGCTTCTCGAGCCGGTCGCGCAGTCCGGTGGCCAGCTCGACCTGCGGTCCCCATGCCAGGTCGTCGATGGAGATGAAATGGTCGCCCAGCCGGTCCTGCAGGGTGTCCGAGACAGCTGGCGGCGAGGAGAGGTCAACCACGATCGCACCGCTGGCGACCAGGCGCTCAGCGTCCTGCGGGTGAACAGCCCAGCTCCCGGAAACCGCCACGATCACGCCCGCGAACGGCCCGAGCGTGCCGTCCGAGGCACTCTCGACCGCTTTGCCCCCGACGCTGTGAGCCAGGGCCTGGGCTCGTTCGGCGGTCCTGTTGGTAACGGTCAGCCTTGCGCCGCGCCGAGTGGCTGCCTGGGCGCTGAGCCGGCCCATGCTGCCGGCCCCGACGATCAGGACGGGCTGGTCGACGAGCGACCCGGCCACGCGCTCGATCTCGTCGAGAGCAACGTCTCCGAGCGACCGTGGCGCTCCGGCGAACCATCCATGCGCGCGCCGTCCGGCGTTCAGCGCAACCTGGAAGAGCCGGTCGAGCACCGGGTCCAGGGGCCGAGCATCGTGGCGCAGCGCGTAGGTCTCGCGGACCTGGTGGAGAATCTGGTCCTCACCCAGGACTGCGCTGTGCAGACCACAGGCGACGTTGATCAGGTGACGCGCCGCTGCCGCGTCCTCCAGTCGGAGACCACCTGCGGGCAGTTGGGGCAGCGCGCCGTCGCCGAACGCACCCAGGGCCACGTACAGCTCAACCCTGTGGCAGGTGTGTACGAGAATGATCGCGTCATGGGGCGGCAGTGCCTCACACTCCGCGGCGAACGCCTCGCGGGCAGCGCTGGGCACACCCCGGGCGTGAACGACGAGGGCCAACACGGTGGTCGTGGGCGCCTCGCACGGGTTGATGGTTGACGCCCGGCTGCCGGAGGGTGTCGGCGCAGCCACGGTTCTGGCCGGTCTCGGTGCCTCGTGCGCACAGCCCTGGAGGACAGCGGGGTCTGAGGAGGTGATCGTCACGAGCGCCCACCCCCGACGGGCTGCTTGGCCAGCTCGGTCTCATGTCCACTCATCAACCCGACCAGAAGCTGGTCGATGGCCTGGGTTGCCGTGACGAGAAGGTTGGTGGCCTCGATCGTGTCCAGCCCACGTCGTCGGGCAACCTGCGCGAGCTCGCCGAGAAAGAGCATACGGAAGCGGAGGAACGCCTCCACCGTCTCGCGGATCTGCCCGGATCCCCGGGCCGCCAGCCGGCCGTACTCGGTTGCGGCGCCCACGGCAACCAGCATGGCTGAACGACGCTCATCCATGGTCTCCGCGTCGATGAACACCAGCAGTGCCCCCGCGATGCGTCGGCCGTGGTCGCGCAGAGGCTGCAGCTCGTCGTCACTGAGCCCGACGAGCCAGCCCACTCCATGGACGGCCTCAGCCAGGTGACGACGGTAGACCCGGGTCATGTGCTCCGGTGTCTCGCCGAGGCGTTCGAGGGTGGGCCGCTGCCTGCGTGCGGTAGGCAGCAGGCCCAAGATCGTCGAGCGCGCGAACCTGCGGTGCCCACCGGGGGTGGTGAAGGCTTGCACATCCCCGGCGGCGCTCCAGCGGCGCAGAGTGGCGGGAGATACCCCGATCAGAGCGCACGCTTCGTGCACTGTCAGCCACTCCTCGACTACCTCCACGTCTGACGCGCGGACACTCACGGCGTCAACCTCGGCTTGATGGCTTTTGGCGGCGCATTGATGAGGGCGGCAGGCCGCTTGGCAGCCGTCGCCGGCGCAGCGCTGTTCAGGACGGGGTCCTTGTGGCACTGTGCGCAGGAGACGGGCTGGTGGCAGTAGTTGCAGGACTGCGTTCCACCAGCCTTGGCGGCGACGTCGGCGTGGTTGTAGAGCATCTTGTCGTGCTTGACCTTGATCGCACCGCTGTCGTGACAGTTCTCGCAGTAGCTGGGGGTATGACATGCGGCACAGGATGTCCCGGTCGCCTCAGTGCTGTTGACCGAGTTCTTGTGGCTGAACACATAGAGCTTGTCCTTGTGGTCAGCCGGTTTGGCCCCGAGCGGGATGTTGGCGATCGCAGATGCCAGGGAGGATTCGGCGGCAGGCTTTTTCTCCAGGGGGAACCTGGATGCACTCCCGCTGACCTGGGGGAACGTGTGGCAGGTGGAGCACTCAGAAGGGATCGTCTTGTTGGTGATCTTTCCCTTGTCCACGAGGTAGTGGCCGCCGTCGTGGCAGCGGAAGCAGCCAAGGGATGACTGGTGGCCCAGGTTGTCCGGATATGTCTTCGCCTGCACCTTCATTGCCGGGGTGGCGATGAGCCGGTACTCGGTCTTCAGCTCGTCGATCGCCGCGGTGACCTTCTCGGCCTGGTCCTTGGCGACCAGGGGGTACTTGGTCTCGTAGGTCGACTGCAGGCCCTCGATCGCCTTGTCGGCTGCCTGCAGCGTGGGATAGTCCCCGTTCAGCAGCGCCAGGCTGTCGCGCTTGATGAAGGGCAGGGAGGCGCTGATCTTTCCGGCTGCCATCGCCTCGTCAATGGTCTGATCCGGACTGGGAATGCCGTGCCCGATGCGGTTGTGGCAGTCGATGCAGTCCATCCGACGGGTCGTCTCGCTCGTCTTGAGCCGGTCGACGTCGGTCTTGACGTCGCTCGAGACTGCTACCTGTTTGCTGGAGATGTACTGCTTGATCGCCCCGTCCTTCTCGGTGACCTCGATGAGGTCGATCTTGCGCGAACGGATATCGCTCGTGGTGTAGGTGACCTTCTGCGCAACATGCCAGTGGACGCCCTGGACACCGCTGACCTCACCTAGACCGCCGGGGCGGAGCATGACTGCGACCGTCTGCTGGGTGTTGGTCTTGTCCGGCAGATACTGACGCCTCAGGACCAGCTTGACCGGCCCGCCGTTCTCGGTGAGCCCGTCGAGAGAGTGACATTTGAGGCAGGTGTCCTTGACCGCAGGGAGCTTGGCGTGGTCCGGCGGCTCGATGGGCGTGGGGAACTTGCCCGTGATGATGTCGAAGAGCTGTTTGGTGCCATTTGCCTTCGCCTTGATGAATCCGGCCGCACCGGGCTCCACGTGGCACTCGGCACAGGTGACGTCTCTGTGAGGCGACATCGCGTATGCCTTGAGCTCCGGGTCCATCGTGTGGCACATGCCGCAGAACCCGGGAGTCTCCGAGAACCCGACAGCCGTGACCCCACCCATCGTGGCGGCTGCACCGAACCCTCCGAACAGCACGAAGAGCAGGAGGATGCCACGCTTGCTACGCCAGGGCGGGTGGGGGATCTTGTGGAGAACACGGCCTAAAGGAGCGAAGGGGGCCCGGACGTGCCGGAATCGGCGCTTTGGACCCACCGCTTCGTCAACGGGTGCGTCGGGCGCCTCGGGCGGGTTCGTCGGCTCCGCGGGCTCGCTCACTAGCTGATCTCCTTAAGTGATGCTTCCATCTTTCCGGGGCTCAAGAGCCCGACCTTCGACGAACGAAGAATGCCTGACGAGTCAATGAAGAAATGAGCCGGGATCCCGTTGACCCGGTAGGCGGAGCCGATGGTCTCGTTCGCATCCCAGATTTGCGGGAACGTCAGACCTGCGCGCTTCCCGTAGTCGATGACCGTCGCGGCGTCTTTCTCGTTGACCGCGACCGACAGGACGACGACCCCCGCTGCCTGGTGCTTCTGGTACGCGGCCTCGATATCCGGCGCCTCGGCCTGGCAGTCTGCACACCAGCTGGCCCCGAAGGTCAGCCACACCGGATGACCCTTGAGTGAGCTCAGTGAGATCTGCTTGCCATCCACAGTCGTCGCGGTGAAGTCCAGGGCAGCCTGGCCGATCTTCGGCGCAGCCCTGTTGCTGGACGGCACTGTCACAGCACTGACCTCGGACTTCGGGCTTACGAGATAGGCCCCGCCCAAGACGATGGCTGCCGTGACAGCGAGAACCAGCAGGGTGCCGAGCCGGCTCTGACCAACTCGCTCCCGCAAGCTTTTCGGCGGTTCGACCGTCGTATCTTGACTCATGATGGGACTTTCTCTCTCGTCTGTTTCGTATGCCTGTTGGTATGCCGGCGCACGGGTGGCAGGTCGGCGCCTGCCGGCCGGTGGCGCTGACTACTTGGCGTAGCTGTGCAGGCCGCCGAAGAAGAGGTTGCCGAAGAAGGTCAGC
>JBDTWH010000240.1:0-12322 GCA_040006795.1 Actinomycetota bacterium
TGACGATCGTGAGGGTCCCCATGATGGCCAGGGTCGCCGCCGCGTTGCGACTCTTAGGTCTCTTGAAGTTCGGGACACCATTGCTGACCGCCTCCACCCCAGTCAGTGCCGTGCAGCCGGACGCGAACGCCCGCAGGACCAGCGCCACCAGAAAGAGTCCACTGACCTGCTCCTGAGCCCGTATGCCGATCATCGCCGACTCCGCGACCGGAGCACTACCGCCAAGCGTCTGGAACACCCCGAAAGTGATCATGGCGAGAACGCACAGGACGAACCCGTAGGTGGGGATCGCGAAGAACCTGCCCGACTCCTTCAATCCACGCAGGTTCATCAGCGCCAGCAAGAAGACCAGCCCGACCGCCAGGACCACGACATGAGGCGCCAGGGACGGGACCGCCGAGACGATGTTCGCCACCCCCGCAGCCACCGACACCGCCACGGTCAGCACGTAGTCCACGAGCAGCGCGCTGGCCGCAACCAGCGAAGCCCTTCGCCCCAGATTCGCCCGACTCACCGCATAGGCTCCACCCCCGTCGGGATACGCGTGACAGGTCTGACGGTAGGACAGCACGACAACCACGAGGAGCAGAACGACGGCGCCGGCGACCCACGGCGTGAGATGCAACAGCGACAAACCACCCAGGCTGAGCATGAGCAGGATCTCTTCCGTGGCATATGCGTTCGACGACAACGGATCGCTGCAGAACACCGGAAGCGCAAGCTTCTTGGGCAGAAGCGTCTCGCCCATCATCGAACTGCGCATAGGACGACCAACCAGCAGCCGCTTCGGAAGTCTGGCAAGGGTTGTCATGCAACCAGCCAAACATCGAAGCCCATCGGAATCAGCCCATCTTGACGCTTCCCTAACGGCCCCCTACCGAATCTTGATGCCGCCCTAGCGCCCACCTCCCGACGACCTGCACCCCCATCGGTGACCGGACGCGAACGCACACCTATCGCGGCTAAGTCGGATGTCTAGCGGAGACGAGTGTCCACTGCCAAGGCAGTCGGGCTCCCTAGAGCCCGAACTTGGCACGAGCTACCCAGAGCGGATCGTCGCCACCAGCTCGGCGAAGTCTCTCGACATCGCCTCCTTCCGCTTACGCTCGGCGAACCGCGCCCACGGGCCGGGTATGACCAGTCCAGGACCGGCCAACGAGTCGTGCTCACGCAAGAACAGATGGCGGCCAAGTCTCGCGTCGTCCACGCCTCGAGGACAGTGGCCGCCCGTGGCCCCAACCCTTGAGCAGGTCGCACAGCAGCGCCCTCTCCAGCCCGTCGACGTAGGGGCCTGTCACGTCGCCCGCCTAGGGGACGCCGCGCGGCACTGCGGGCCAGAGCATGGCGCGGAACGGTTACCCCACATCGGCTACGAGCGAGCGCTTCGTCGGGGACGGCCGCCTGCGTCTTGGTGGGCTACCAGACACTTTCGGTAGGGCCGACGTCTGGCCAGACTCGGTCTAGGTGCCCGGCCCCAGGATCACCTCCGCGATTCTCGGTGGCTCCCCAACCTGTGAATCCCGGGCTGGAGACCTTTACGATGACGGACCCAAGCCACAAAGGCGTAGAGCCCTAGCAGGAGAGCCAGGGCGGCACCGAAGGTAAGAACCCAGTGGTTGTAGCGGGCACCAAGGAGCAACGCCAATGTTGCAGCCAAAACTGCGGCGCGGTACCCCTGACCGAGCGCCCCACGCTTCCAGGCGATGTACCCGATGACGTTCAGGAGCACAGCCGCGGTGATCAACGCGATCACCTCCATGTCGATGCCTCCGTCCCGGCTGTCTTACAGGTTTGGTGACGGTGCCACGATTCAGACTTCGCGCACTTCGCCGGCGACCTTGTATGGCGGTGGGCCGGTGAAGACGCGGTGCCGCTGGCCGGGGACGACCACCGGCTTGTCCAAAATACGCGACCCCGTCCTACAAAGGCCAGGGCTGCCGCCAGAACGTGGTCGTTCGTCATGACAATGATCGAAGACCCCAGCAACGCATTGATCGTCGGAAGCGTCATCGACCTCGGCCACAGCCTCGGCTTCACGCGCCACCCTTGTTGGCGACAAGTCCCGCCGGTGGCGACGTCCTGGCCTCGACCGCAACGTAGGTCGAACGGCAACTGGGGATCAGAGAATGTCCTCGGCCACCGGGCCAACGATCACCGAAAGCGGATCGTTGACCGTCGACCGATGGTCTTTTCGCGCGGGTCGAGAACTCGAATTCATGAGGATCCCGCGGTCCGCTTGATCGCGGCGAGGGGAACGGGGATGCCATCGTGTGCAGCCCTGGTGCGAAGGGCGATCTGTGTCTGAGCATCTGCACCGAACTCGGATCGGCGGCGCGGCTGCTGAGGTCCCCGACGGTGTCCGCTCGTCGTTCCGCTTCCGGGATCTCAGTGCGGCGTCGGCAATGGCCGCACGATCACTTGAACCGCCACGACGATGAGATTTCGTCTCGCGATTGGTCACTAGCGGTGGCAGAGCAGCCTGGACAAGGAAGGAGAGCCCGATGCCAAGCTCAACGGTGAACTTCATCGCGGTCATCGTCCGTCGCTTCGGTGCGATGAGCCTGAAGCCATGCTGATCTACAGTTTCGCCTCCACATCGCACCGACAAGGACGTCTCGATCGGCGGCGCCGGCCTCGCCGCGGCAGCGATCGAGCTCGGCCTCGTCGACGAGCTGCGCATGTTCCGCAATCCGGTCGTCGTCGGTGGCGGCACGTCCTTCCTGCCGCCGGTCACTGAAGACGTTCGGCTAGTCCTGGTCGAGACCAGGACGTTCAGCTCGCGCGTGATCTACGAGCGCTACCGGCGCGCCCGCGATGACACCACGGAGCCATCACACGGATCGAGCTACGAATTGGCGGGATCTACCGCTCACATACGCACGCACCGCTGAGCCGAATTCCCTTCTGGTTACTACGGACTCAACGCCCGGGTACTAATACCTGGGTCCGCCCACCTTGGCTCGTTCCCCAATCGAGGATTGCTCCGTCGATCACAGGGGCTGAGCATGACCACCGATCGCTGCCTGAGCCGTCCCAGGTGCGGATCGACGTGCGGGACACTGAGGAGTTCCCCGGTCCGCTGGCGTCAGCCACGTTGGTATCCGCGGACGGCCTTGACCTCCCCGAGCTTCGGATACGCGGCGGGGTTTCGACGACCGTTCTCTGGGAACTCAAAAGGTCGATCATGATTTGCAGCGGATAATTGATTCGCTGTTGAACGGTGCGGACCATCTGGTCATCGACGAAGAAGCGAATCTGCAGCTCGGTCCACTCGGCGCTGTCGGTATGCCAGTCAGTGGCGTCCAGGTCGAGCGCCACCTCCTTCATGTCCTCGCTCTCGCGCGGGTCCCCGTGCGCCTTGACGCCGATCCGCACGCCCGAGCGTCGGGCCCCGATCGCGTGACCGAAGAGCTCGGCGACGCAAATCTCACCGGACGACTCAGCAGACTCTTCTTCGAAGCCGACCAGCCAGAATGCCAGCATGCAAGTCGGTCAGGACTCGCGCGCAGGAGGGCTTCAACCAGCCCAAAGGTCGGCGTGTAGAGGCGCCGAGTGGGCTGCGGAGTCCTGACGGCCAGGTCGGGGCGATGGCGGTGCTGCCCGATGGGGGAGCTGAGCGGCCCGGAGAACGTCCCGGTCTGCAGGTTCGAGACCCTCATCTGGCCGTCTTCGACCCGCCACGGCGGCTGGTCGGCGTCGATGCGCAGCTGCATCACCCCCCGTTCCAGCTCGTAGTGCGCGGCCGAGCGATCAGGAGTCGTCCAATGCGGCAGGTAGTGCGGCACCCACAGATCCGGATCAAGGTCCGGGGCCGAGAAGTCCTCGTTGAACTCGAGTCTGTAGCCGGTGCGATCAAGCAGGTCGCGCCGGTGGCCATCGTGCGGATCCACGGTCGGTGGCACGCACTCCATACTTCCACGTGTGAAGGCCGTCGGCACAAGCCAGAAGTCCCTAAGCCGAGGGCTTCGGTACCATTCTCGCAGGCTCCTGATTGAAGACGTGCGCGTCGACACCCTTTGTGAGACTTACTGATCGACACCCTTTGTGAGACTTACTGATCGTGGCAGGGTGTCGGGCGAAGAATTCCAATGACGATGAGACGGGAAACCATGGAAGACCTCGGGTTTCGTGACAAGGTCAAGAGCAGTCGAAACCAGGCGTTGTGGCTGGCTACGCTCGGCTTCTTCGGCGGGTTTGCCGGCGTCTCGATCTTCGGGCCGCTGGTCCCGAAGTTCAAGGAGCTGCTCGACCTGACCCCGTTCGCCGCGGGGATGCTCGCGGCGATCCCGGCCCTGACCGGTTCGCTGCTGCGGATCCCCTTCGGCGCGGCGGTCGAGCGGTTCGGCGGCAAGAGGCCGTTCCTCATCCTGATGCTGATCACCAACATCGGCGTGGTCGGACTGCTCGTCCTGCTCAAGACCTCCTACCCGGGCTCTATGGACGGCACTTACCCGCTGCTGCTGGTTCTTGGCGCTCTGATCGGGTGCGGGATTGCCACGTTCTCGGTGGGCATCGGCCAGGTGTCGTACTGGTTCCCCAAGAAGGACCAGGGTGGCGCGCTCGGCATCTACGGGGGTCTGGGGAACACGAGCCCCGGCCTGTCCACCCTGCTGCTGCCGATCGCGGTCGGGTCCATCGGCATCTTCAGCGCCTACAGCGCGTGGTTCGCCGTCCTGGTGGCCGTCACCATTATCTATGGCGTGTTCATCAAGGACGCGCCGTGGTTCCAGCTCCATCAGCAGGGGCACACGCTCACCGCTGATCAGCTGGTCGGGCTCGGGGGCGGCGAGCTGGCACCCACCGGGAAGGCTTGGGCTGGGCTGAAGCACGCGTCCAGCATCCCCGCCACCTGGATGCTCGTCTTCTTCTACTTCCTCTCGTTCGGCGGGTTCCTCGCGTTCACCTCCTGGCTGCCCACGTTCTGGACGTCCATGTACGGCACCTCGTTGCGCGAGGCCGGCGTCCTGACCGCCGCCTTCTCCCTGTTCACCGCGTTGATCCGAGTGCCGGGGGGTCTGTTGTCCGACCGGATCTCGATCCGTTACGCGCTTCCCGGCAACTTCCTGTTGATGTTCGCCGGCACCATGGTGCTGTCGTTCTCCGGAGCATTTGCCCTCTCGCTGGTGGCGACCCTGGCAGTCGCCGCGGGAATGGGCTTGCAAAACGCGATCGTCTTCAAGCTCCTCCCCCACTACGTGCCGGACGCCGTGGGCGGCGCCTCCGGCTGGATCGGTGGTCTCGGCGCCCTGGGCGGATTCGTCATCCCGCCCGTCATGGGGCTGGTCACCGGGATGGTCGGCGGGACGGCCGGATACGCCCGCGGGTTCCTGCCGTTCGCCGTGCTGGTCGTCGTGGCTCTTCCGGTCGTCAGAGTCCTGGACCGGTGGAGTGCACGCCACGGGCACGCGGTGGCATAGCAGGGTGGGTTGGCCTCGGCGCGCGTCACGAGCGCTCGGCGACAGGTCTATCGAGACACCTCGACAACACGGTGGAGGTCGACGTCTCGAACCAACAAGGTGGCACCGGGCCGTCAGTCGGACGGCGTCTCACCGATGCCGCAACCGGATCGCGGACCGGAGTCGCCCATCGACCTTGCAGACCGATGTCAAGCCGTCTCGCGCACCCGCTCGAAGCCGTCGAGGATGACATCGAGGCCGTACTCGAACTCGTCCCCGTGGTCGTAGCCGGGCTTCATGACGTGTTCGGTGAGCATCTGTGTGAGATTGGGGTACTCGTCAAGGGGAAACGGCTGGAGCATGCTCCGTGCCACCTGTGCAACCTCCTGCGAGGAATCGAACGGAAGGTTCATCTTCGTCAGGGCGAAGCCATAGATGTAGCTGTCCAGGAGCGAGTACGCGTGCGCGGCCATCTCCATGTCGAAGCCTGCCGCCCGAAGACTGCCGATCACCGCGTCGTGGTGCCTCAGGTTCGCTGGACCGGGGTTTGTCCGCGACTCCATCAGACCGATCGCCCATCGGTGTCGCGACAAGACGTCGCGGACCGAGAGCGCCCGCCGACG
Organism: Actinomycetota bacterium; assembly: GCA_040006795.1. GTDB lineage: Bacteria > Actinomycetota > Actinomycetes > Actinomycetales > Dermatophilaceae > UBA4719. The sequence continues at coordinate 6,020 of JBDTWH010000240.1, forward strand.
CATGGCGGTCTTCCAGCCCGCGCCGGTGCCTGGCAGGTCGACCTCGCTGAAGACGAGGTCGACGGCGCCATCCAGGACCTCGTCCTTGCTGGCGAAGTGGTAGTACAGCGCCATCGCCTCGACCCCGAGCTCCTGACCGAGCTTGCGCATGCTCAGTGACTCGATCCCACGCTGATCGGCGAGCTTGACTGCGGCTTCCAGCACCCGCTCCCGGGTCAGCGGCTCGCGATGCTGCGCTCGCTTGGTAGTCCGCGTCTTCACAGCTTTCCTCCCTGCCAAGTAGCCCTTCGGTTGGGTATTGACACTGGCAAACTTTACACCGTACGGTGAAGACCGTTGACTTTACACCGTACAGTAAGAGGAGGCCCCACCGATGCTGGCAATGGTTCAACACAGGTACGGCTCAGCCGAGGTCCTGGAACTCAGGGACATCGACAAACCTGCGATCGGCGACGACGAGGTGCTGGTTCGCGTTCGGGCGGCCGGTGTTAACCCGGCCGACTGGGCGGTCATGAGCGGCCTGCCGTACATCGCCCGCCCGGTGTACGGGATGCGCAAGCCAAAGCACAGTGTCCGAGGCACGGACGTGGCGGGACAGGTTGAGGCCGTGGGCACCGGCGTGACCCGGTTTCAACCAGGTGACGAGGTCTTCGGCTGGTGCGTCGGCGCGTATGCCGAGTACGCGTCGGTCGCCGAAGACGCGCTGGCACTCAAACCGGCCAACCTGACATTCGAGCAAGCCGCAGCCGTTCCCATGGCCGGCCTCGTCGCCCTCCAGGCGGTTCGCGACCAGGGCAACGTCCAAGCGGGGCAGACGGTCTTGATCAACGGCGCCTCGGGGGGCATCGGCACCTTTGCGGTGCAGATTGCGAAGTCACTCGGCGCCCTCGTGACTGGCGTGTGCAGCACGCGCAACATGGACATGGTCCGAACGATCGGCGCCGACAACGTCATCGACTACACGCAGGAGGACTTCACCCGAAGCGGACAGCGCTACGACTTCATCCTCGACAACGTCGCGAACCACTCAATGTCCGACCTACGACGCGCGGTCACCCCGACGGGGGCGCTTGTGCCGAACGGCGGAGGTTTCGACAACCGCTGGTTCGCCAGCGGTGGTCGCGTGATCCGGGCGAACGTGTTGAAACGGTCCGTGGACCGCAGGCTGCGACCATTCCTCCTGTCGCCGAAGCTCGATGATCTGGTGGTGCTCAAGGAGCTGATCGAAGCCGGCAAGATCACGCCGGTCATGGACCGGACCTACCCGCTGAGCGAAACCCCCCAGGCGATCGGTCATGTGGGCGAGGGACACGCCCGAGGCAAGGTCGCCATCACAGTGGAAGGATCACCATGACATCTACCCGAAAGACCTCAATCGTCGTTGGTGCGCTGTTCCTGACCCCGATCTGGCTCCTCGCCAAGGGATTCAACTCATCCGCCCAAGCCCTGACCGGCAAGGGTGATCCACTGTTCGCGAAAACAGGGTGAAGGCAGCACGAACATGAGACAGATCCCCAACAGGCTGATGGCCGGCGAGACGGTTCTGGTCACCGGTGCCACCGGGGGAATCGGCCGGGCAACGGCCATGGGCCTGGCCGCGATGGGAGCCAACCTCGCGATCACCGGCCGCGACCGCGGGCGCACCGAGGGCGCTGCCCGCGAGATCCGCGCAGCCGGCGGTGGTCAGGTAGACCTGTTCGTCGCAGACCTGTCCTCCCAGTCGGAGGTGCGACGGCTGGCCGACGAGATGTTGCAGGCATACCCCCGCATCGATGTGCTCGTCAACAACGTCGGGGGCTACTGGAACACCCGGCATGTCACGGCCGACGGACTCGAGCGCACCTTCGCACTCAACCACCTCGCGCCATTCCTGCTGACCAACCTGCTGCTCGACCGGCTGAAACAGAGCCCACCGGCGCGCGTGGTCACGGTCGCCTCCAACGCGCACGCCACAGGACGGATCGACTTCGACGACCTCCAGGGCGAGCGGTCCTACTCCGGCTCACAGGCCTACAACCAGTCCAAGCTCGCCAACATCCTTTTCACCTACGAGCTGGCCAGGAGACTCCAAGCCAGCGCCGTCACCGCCAATGCGCTACATCCCGGCGTAGTGAACACATCATTCGGAGCCGAAGACCCCCGCGGCATCCAGCGGCTGATCATCCCCTTCGCGCGACCGTTCATGAAGACCCCGGCCCAGGGCGCCGCCACCTCAATCTACCTGGCTTCCGCTACCGTCCTCGAGCAGGTGACCGGCCTCTACTTCACCAACAGCAAACCTAAGAGATCCTCCAAACGCAGCTACGACGAAGCCGCCGCGGCAGGGCTCTGGCAGGTGAGCGCAGACCTGGTCGGCCTGGCAGCCGCTGACTGAACCAACCTGCGGCACATCACGAACGAAGGTGATGACGCATCACGAAGTTGATGGGAACAAGCGTTTCCTGAGGGCTCAGGATGGGTGGCGCCAGCCTGCCTTCCCACAAGATCTTCCCTGGTCCCGAGCCGTAGACGCCTTGGCCCCGCGGCAGCTTCATGGTGTTATGCCGGTCGCCGCCGCGATACGCCGGGTACCTTTCACCGTTGCCATTACCGTGGTCATCCTCGGTCTGGCCGTGGCAAGTCGCGGCCTCTGGGATCCCTTGGGGGGCGCGCGCTCGGCCGGTCGGTCGCCTACGGCCTGCCCGCTTTCGAGGACGGCCGCGTATGGACCCTGGCCACTGGTGCGATCTTCGCTCTGCAGCCTGTGCAGTACATCCCGATCCTGCTGGGGTTCCTGGTCTTCGGCGGCTTCGCGGAGTACTGCCTCGGGGCCGCGAAGGCTGCGCTGGCCTTCGTCGCATGCCACGTGTTCGCCGTGGCCGGCACCGCGGCTCTGCTGATGCTCGTCCGTGACCACGGCTATCAGTGGGCCACGAACCTCGCGCGCGTGGTCGATGCCGGACCCTCAGCCGGCTTCCTCGGTGCGGCCGCGGTAGCCTCGGCAACCCTGCGGCCGCCATGGCGTGGACGGGTGCGGGTCGTGCTGGGGACCTACGTCTTCCTGGCGGCCATCCATCTGGGCGCTCTGGCTGACGTGGAGCACGCGCTGGCTGTGGGCGGAGGGCTGTTCTTCGGCCCGGTCCTGCAGGGCCGGCGCCCCCGGCTGAGTCTGCGGGCGCTGACCCGGCGCGACTACCGCCTGCTGGCGTGCGGCTTCTTCGTCATCACCGCCGTCGAGGGCCTGTTCCAGCCGTTCTCACCGATCAGCGGGCCGCTGACCAGCACCCTCAGCGAGAGCGCGCGAGCCGACGAGCTCCAGCACGCCAGCAACCTGATCGAGGCCTCTATCTTTGCCGTGTTCTGGTTCGTGCTCGCCCGCAGCCTCTACAAAGGCCGCCGCCGCGCCTGGTGGTGGGCGACGGTGCTGTTATCGCTGGTCGTGTTCGGACAGCTGGTAGGCATGGTGGCGATGGCCGTGCAGCATGAGCCGGGCTGGCCGGTGGCGGTCTACGAGGTGCTGGGCAACGCGGCCGGCCTCGCTGTCTTAATCCTCGGCCGCCGAGCCTTCCGCAATCCTTCGCGGCGCCGCGCCCGCCGGACGACGGGGGCACTGGTGGCGCCCGCGGACGAGGGCCAGCGCAGCATGGCGACCGCGTTGCTTCAGGAGGAGGGCACCGTCAACAACCTTGCCTGGTTGACAACCTGGCCTGAGAACCGCTGGTTCACCACGCCGCATTGCTCTGGCTACGTCGCCTACCGGGTCCATGCCGGGGTCGCTGTTGGCCTGTGCGACCCCGTGGCTGCCCGGGCCGAGGACCGCTCGGAGCTCCTGGCTGCGTTCTCAGACAGGGCCCACCACGACGGGTTGGTGCCGTGCCTCTTCTCGGTGACCCAGGAAGGGGCAAACCATGCGCGAGCCCGCGGGTGGCACGCGCTGGAGGTGGCCGAGGAAGCCGTCGTCGACCTGCCTTCGCTTGAGTTCCGGGGCAAGGCCTGGCAGGACGTGCGGACCGCCCTCAACCAGGGCACGAAGCTCGGGATCACCCATCGGCTCGCCCCGCTGATCGAGCAACCCCGCGGGATCCAGGTGCAGGTGCGAGCCATCTCCTCGGAATGGGTCGAGGACAAGCTGCCCGGCGGCTTCCGCTACTCGATGGAGTTCCTCATCTCGTCCGCCTGCCTGGCGTTCAAGGAGGAGGGGTGTCAGCTGGTATCCCTCTCGGGCGCCCCCCTGGCCAAGGCCGGGGCACAGGACTCTGCCCTGGACCGCGACCCGCTCGACAGCTTCCTGGAGCGACTCGGCACCAGACTCGAGCCGTACTACGGCTTCCGGTCATTGCACGCGTTCAAGGCCAAGTTCCAGCCGCGATTCGAGCCCCTGTTCCTCGTATTCCCGGACGAGGCCGCTCTCCCCCGCATCGGCATGGCCCTGAGCCGCGCATACCTGCCTGATGCGGGACTGCGTGACATCGTGACCCTGGCGCGCGCAGGCCACTGAACATGAGGTCCTCCACCGGTTGGCGAGCCCTCAGACCGGTCGGGACCTGGCCCATCCCTGGGCGACTGGCTTCGTCGAGGATGTGGGATCGGATGACATGGCGATCACGAAGAATGACGTCACTTGAACCGTTTGGACTTGACGATGACGCCATCATGACGTCAAGATGGTGTCATGGATCTAGGGCAGTACGTCAACGATCTCCGACACCAGCTTGACGTCGCCGCGGAAGCCGGCGGTGAGGAAGCCCGCGCACTTGCCGAGCGCCTCACCGGTCCGCTCGAGTCGGCCACCCGGCTCGTTCTGCTGGAGGCGCTGTCTGCCGCTGCGAGCGAGATCACTCGCGATCTCGCGCCGGGCTCAGTCGATGTACGCCTCCGCGGACGCGACCCCGAGTTCGTTGTGACGCCACCACCGGTCAGCCCAGCGCTTGAGGACGTTTCCGACAACAGCTCCGGGACTCGCGCCAGCCCAACGGTTCCGGATGACACCGATGAAGGTGGTACGTCGCGAACCACTCTTCGCCTGCCCGACCACCTCAAGCTGCGGATCGAGGAGGCTGCCACCCGGGAGGGGCTTTCGGTCAACGCGTGGCTCGTCCGTACCGTCGCCGCAGCGTTGGAGCCCAGGATTCGCCGCCCCGACCAGCACGCCCCGCTGGGCGGCGAACGATATACCGGCTGGGTTCGCTAGCGGGACCCGGCTTCAATCACTCGTCCCGACCAGGGGGCGTCAACGGCCGTCGTCTGAAAGGGAGCACCGCCGTGCCAGTCTTCACAACACCAGATCCGATCCACGTGACGATCGAGCTCAGCATGGGCGACGCACGCATCATCGCGAGCCACCGCACTGACACCGTCATCGAGGTGAGGCCGCGCGACGACTCAAAGGCATCTGACATCAGAGCCGCCGAGCAGACCCAGGTCGAGTACTCCAGCGGGAGACTGCTGGTCAAGAGCAGACAGCGCAACTTCATCTACGAGGGCGCCCGAAGCATCATCGGTCCCGGCAGAGGCAGCCCCGTCGACGTCACCATCGAGCTGCCCGCGGGCTCGCACGTACAGGGTGACTCAGGCATGGGTGAGTTCGGCTGCGAAGGCGACCTCGGAGAGTGCCGGCTCAAGACCGGATTCGGCAACATCAACCTCGACCGCGCCGGCACAGTGCACCTCAAGACCGGCATGGGCAACATCGTCGTGGACCGAGCGTCAGGTGATGCCGATGTCACCACCGGGTCGGGCGAGGTACGAATCGGTCACATCGGGGGCGCGGCGGTGATCAAGAACTCCAACGGCGACTGCGCCGTGGGGGAAGTCACCGGCGATCTGCGAGTGAAGTCAGCCAATGGCCGAATCTCCGTTGACCGGGCACACTCTTCCGTCACGACCAAAACGGCCAACGGCAACATCCGGATCGGCGAGGTCGTCAATGGTGCGATCGTGCTCGAGACCGCTGCCGGTGAGCTCGAGATCGGCATTCGCGAAGGCACCGCGGCCTGGCTGGACGTGAGCTCCCAGTACGGAAGGGTGCGCAACTCGCTGGACGAGACCGGCAGCCCCGAGCAGTCGGAAGCGATGGTCGAGGTCAGGGCCCGCACCTCCTACGGCGACATCAAGATCCAGCGCGCCCGATGAGTTCGCGCAACCAACCGAAGGGAACGACACCCATGTCCACCACGGCGATTGAAGTCCTCGGGCTACGGAAGTCCTACGGCGGAAACGTCGTGCTCGACGACGTCGACCTCACGGTGAGCGCGGGCACCGTCACCGCGCTGCTCGGCCCGAACGGCGCCGGCAAGACGACGACCGTGCACATCCTGTCCACGC
>JBDTWH010000241.1:0-17148 GCA_040006795.1 Actinomycetota bacterium
CGAGCGCTCTAGGCTGCTCTGGTGGCTCCGTACGTGCGCACCGTGACGACGTCGTCGGGGGCGCAGGCGGTTCAGATCGTCTATTCCAGCCGGCGCGGGGCGCGGTCGATGGAGCACATCGGGTCCGCGCACGACGAAGTTGAGTTGGAGTTGCTGAAGACCGTTGCGCGTCAACGCTTGTCGGCCGGCCAGGGCACCCTCGACCTCGGCCTGGACAGCGAAGAGCCCGTGAGGGGTGGACCGCTGCCGATCACGGGCTCGCGGATGGGGCATCTGGTCGATGCGCTGCGGCATTCTTACCGGGTCCTGGCCCTGGAGGAGGCTGCCGGTGGGGACAAGGTCTTCGAACAGCTGGTCCTGGCGCGGATCATCGAGCCGACCAGTAAGTTCGACAGCGCCCGGGTCCTGGCCGAGGCCGGGCTGCGCCCCGGCTCGTACGCGACCGTGAAGCGGCGTCTGCCGGTCTTCGCGACCGAGCCCTGGCGGGAGAAGCTGGCAGCCGCGTGCGCGGCCCACGCCGCTCTCGGGCCCGCGTCCCTGGTGCTCTACGACGTGTCGACCCTCTACTTCGAGACCCACGAGGGCGACGGGTTCCGCGAGCCGGGGTTCTCCAAGGAACGCCGCCTCGAGCCACAGATCACCATCGGGCTACTGACCGACCAGGCCGGGTTTCCGTTGATGCTCAACGCTTTCGAGGGCAACAAGGGTGAGACCACGACCATGCTCCCGGTCATCCAGGCGTTCCAGGCCGCCCACCACCTGCAGGACGTCACGGTCGTGGCCGACGCCGGGATGGTGTCGATGTCGAACCAGAAGGCGATAGAGGCCGCGGGTCTGTCGTTCATCCTGGGCGCCCGCACCCCGGACGTCCCCTACGTGGTCAAGCAGTGGCGTGCCGCCCACCCCGACCAGGAGATCCCGGACGGGCATGTCTTCGTCCAGCCGTGGCCGGCCAGCGCCACCGACGGCCGCCGGGACCAGGTCATCTACTACCGCTACCGCGCCGACAGCGCCCGACGGAGCCTGCACGGCATCGACCAGCAAGTCGCCAAGGCCGAACGCGCCGTCGACGGCAAGATGCCAGTCAAACGCAACCGGTTCGTCCAGCTCTGCGGCGGCAGCAGAAGCGTGAACCGCACCCTCGAGGCCAAGGCCCGCGCCCTGGCCGGGATCAAGGGCTTACGTCACCAACCTCCAAGCCTGCCCGGACGGCACCCCCGTCACGCCCGACTTCGTGATCGGCGCCTACCACCGGCTGTTCGAGATCGAGAAGTCGTTCCGCATGTCCAAGCACGACCTGCAAGCCCGCCCGATCTACCACCACAAGCGCGAGTCCATCGAAGCCCACCTGTCCGTAGTGTTCGCAGCCCTCGCCGTCGGCCGCCACATCGAAGCTGCGACCGGCTGGTCCATCAAGAAGTTCGTCCGCACCGCCCGCCGCTACCGCACCATTCAGATCAACGCCGGCGGCCACACCATCACCGCAGCCGACCCCCTACCCGACGACCTTCACCAGGCGGTCCGAGCCCTCCACGCCGCGGGAGGTGCGCACTAATTTGAGCCAAGTCGGGTCAAGGGCGGGCCGCCAGGTTACGGCTACCGCACAGCCAATTCGCGGCACAGCCTGTGCTGAAGGCTCTGGCCACACCTCATCCTGCGACCGCGACGCTGGGCCTGGATCAGAACGAGCCGGGCAGCACCGCGAACTCGAAGCTCGACGAGGTCTTTCTGTTGAGCTTGATGTTGGAGTCGATTCGCTTGTCGGTGATCAGCCGCTCGACCTCGCCCCGACTGAGCCCGAGGCCCTGGGCGATCAGCCGGACGGGCCGGACGGGCACATGGTCGGCGAACTCCACCCGGACGTCGATCCGCTGATCGCCGGGGGGCTGCACCTCTAAGATGGCCAGCTCCCAAGCGTCGGTCCAGTCCAGCGAGTAGTGGTTGCGCCGGCCGATGAGCGGATCGAGTAGCACCTCGGTGACAAGATCTAGGTTGTTGTCGTTGTACCCGCGCAGCTTCAATGGGTCCAAGCTGCGGACATTGGTGCGGTCGTGCACCGTGACCTTGGCAGTGTGCCCGCAATGCACGCAGCGAATCAGCAGCCACACGTCCAGAAGCTTGCCACTGGCGTTGACCCGGAACTTGCCGGTCGCCGCCGAAACGTCAGTGGTGCAGTCCGGACACAGGCGGCGGAGCAACGGCAGACGGGTCCGCTGTACCTGCCAGATCGCGGCGATGTCTTCTTGGTGCAGATGGGAAGGCACATTGCCTTTCGGAGTCGGGGATTGACGCTGTACTCATGCCGTTCGAACCCAAAGGAAAGGATAACACCGGAGATCCGGTTCCCCGGACGCCGTCAAGTTCTATCGCAGAGACGTCCTGGGCGTCCTCGGATCGCGGTGCGTGGCAACGACAGCGCATCATTTCCGAGCCGGGTTCGCAGGGCGAGTTGAGGCCGTTGTCGATTCCGATGGTCGCGGACAGGGTTGTGCAAACGGTGACGGCGGGTGCACATGCAATCCGGCCTACGGTGTGCCGCGCGTGACCCATGAGCTGCAGCGGCTCACTATCCCGGTCGGCCGACCTGTGGTCGCCCGGCGATCGGCGACATCAGTTGAGCGCCGCCTCATCCCACTGCGCCCTGGCCCTCTGCATCGCTGGTGCCACACACGTCGTGCAGTCGCTTGAGATGCGTCAAGCCCGACACGGCCGGTGTCCCGCCGCCTATCGGGCCTTGCCCGGTGTTCCGCAAGAGTGTGAAGCGGCGAACCGGCAGCGAGGGACGGATCAACAGCTTGAAACAGGGATACGGACGGGAGCGAACCCGGATCGATGGCACCTGAGACGCCCAAATCTAAACAGGACAGGGGGTTTTCGCGCACAACCTGGTCAAACTGGGTGCGCTGGCCAGCTAGTCACGCCGGGGGCATCGACCTTCTCCGCCAACGGTTGGAGGCCGGATAGCAGGCCGTCACCGGCCATCCAATTCATTAGGTCGAAGGATCTTGCGCCACCTCAAACTCGCTGGCTGCAGCGACCCGCGGTTCAGCGACGACGCCGCCGACCTCAGTCACGAAATTAGCCGCCAACGCGGCGGGCTACACTAGGTCGATGCTATTCGTGAGGTGCAATGTCTGATCGTGTTGCCGTGGTAGGAATGTCTATCCGTGCGGCCAATGTACGAAACACAGCGGATTACTGGCGACTCATCAGCACCGGCAGTTCTGGTCGGCGCGAAATCGGTCATGAGGAACTGGCATTGCGCGGGGTTTCGGATCGCAGATACAAGGACCCGGCATACGTGCCGGTCACCTATCCGATGGAGGACTGTCTCGGGTTCGATGTGAAGGCATTCGGCGTCAGCCGGTCCGAGGCGGAGTATACCGACCCGCAGCATCGCGTGATGTTGGAGGCATGCTATCGGGCGGTGGAGAGTTCGGGATGCTTCATCGGTTCGCTGCCAGATCGCGTTGGGGTGTTCCTCGGATTGCGGACGAGTGACTACGGTGCGCAGATTGAACGTCACGCCTCAGCTGAGAGTGATTTAGATCTCGCCAGGCTTGCCATTGGAACCAATCCCGACTACATTTCCAGCCGGATTTCTTATGCCTACGGTCTCACCGGTCCGTCGATGACCGTGCTGACCGACTGCTCGTCCTCGAGCGTCGCCGTGCATCTCGCCTGCCAGGCGATCCTTGCGGGTGAGTGCGACTCGGTACTGGCGGGGGGCGTCGCGGTGAACGTGCGGGACGCGGGCTACATGTTCGCTGAGGGTGGCATCTACTCACCGCGAGGGCGATGCGAGCCGTACATGGCCTCGGCTGACGGCACGGTGGACGGCAACGGCGCCGCCGTCCTCTTCCTGCGTCGACTGGATGTGGCCTTGGCCGCAGGTAACCCGATCCTCGGCGTGGTCGCCGGTACCGCGGTGAACAACGATGGTCGTGAGCGCGCCGGCTTCGCCGCGCCGGGGTTTGCTGGTCAGGTCGAGTTGATCGAAGAAGCCCTCGACGTCGCCGAGCTGAGGTCCTCCAGGATCGGTCTGCTCGAGGGCCACGGCGCGGGCACGAGCATCGGGGATGCACTGGAGATCGACGCTGCGACCCAGGCTTTTCGATCCTCCGGAGCGGGTGCGGACAAGTGCCGGCTCCACTCCGTCAAGGCGAACATCGGAAACCTCAGCGCGGCTGCCGGCGCAGCGGGCATCATCGGCTGCCTCCTGGCCTTGCGCCACGGCAAGATCCCGCCTAACGCCCCCCTGGTGGAGGGAGCACTACCGGCGGACTTGCGAGGTACACCGTTCGTGTTGGCAGATAAGCCGATCGCCTGGCCTCGTTCGGATCATGGTCGCTACGCGGCGGTCAGTTCATTCGGGCTGGGCGGGACGAACGCACACGTCATCATCGCCGACGCCGAGCCGGAGGTGCGGATCGCTTCGCGCAAGGGGCGGTCTTGGCAACTGCTGCCGCTGTCCGCAGACGATCCGGAGCGCCTGACTGCAGCCGTTGAGGCGGTGCGCGTGGCCACGGACGGCGCCTCGGCCGGTGTTCGGCGGGACATCGGTCACACGCTGCGCACCGGGCGCCCGATGCTCACGGCACGCGCGACGGCGCTGATACCTGTCGACGGCAGCGCGCACGACGTGAGATGGCCGGATCCGGATCGGTTCCGCACTGCCCACGAAGGGCCGCCGGCACTCGTCTTCATGCTCCCTGGGGAGGATTTCAAGGCGTCGGACGCGGCGGTCGCGCTCTACGAGGCAGAGCAGGTTTTCCGATCGACCGTGGACGACGGCCTCGCTGTCATGGAGCAAATGTTGGTTCCCGAGACGTTCGCGGCTGTGCGCGGCGCGTTCCTCCACGGCGGGCTTCCGATCGCGGCGCAGATCTTGCAGCCGGTGCTACACCTGCTGGGCGTCGGGCAGCATGCGTTCCTAGGCGACTTGGGAATCAGGCCTGACCTGCTCATGGGACAGGGTGTCGGCGAGCTAACCGCTGCTCAGCTGAGCGGTGTCCTCTCGTTCGAGGACGCGGCCCGGGCGGTGTGCTGGCGCGGCCAGGCCATGGCAGACATGTCTCCAGGCAGCATACCCATGGTTCATGCGGGGCTGGACGAACTGGCCGACCTGCCAGGAGGAGCAGAGGCTGCGGTCCGCTTCACCCGTCGTATCCGCGATTTCAGGCTGCACGCCCCCACGACGCCGACGATTTCCTGTGTCACTGGGTCGTGGCTGACCGGCGAGGAAGCGCGCGATCCCGGCTACTGGGGCGCCCAACTCCGTGAACACGTTCTCATCGACGAGGCCGTACGCACGGTGGTGTCCGAGTACCCCCAGGCCGTGTACCTCCAGCTGAGCGGCGGGACGAATCTGCTCCGCGCGGCCCCGCTTGGCGGAGTGGCCGCGGACGCTGCCCTGGCCGTGTTGCCCGATGGAGAAGCCACAGAGAGCTGGTCGCTGCTCCAGACCATCGGAGGCCTATGGGAACGAGGTGTGCAGATCAACTGGGATGTCTACGCCGAGCGCGACCACGCGCTGCGGATTGACATAGCCCCCCGGAGCTTCGCGCGGACTCCCTATCTGCATCCCGCGTTGCTGGATCACTGCCCTGGGATCGACCCAGCGGAACTGGCGGGGGAGCAGGCCGGCTGATGACTTCCGACGCACGCGCAAACCCGACCTCGCTTTCGCAGCAGCGGCTCTGGTTCATCGAGCAGTTAGTGCCGGGGACCGCCCTGCACAACCTGCGCGCACAGTTCGTCGTGCGCGGCGAGCTGGATATCCCGGCTCTGGAACGGGCGGTCAACGATGTCATCGACCGGCATGAGGGGCTGCGGACCTGCTTCGGCATCTTGGACGGCGCCCCCGTCCAGGACGTGCTGGACGAGGCGCGAGTCGCCGTGCAGACACTTGACGCCTCCGATGATGCTTCGGTCTTCGCCAAGGTGGAGGAGTTTGCCCGCGAGCCGTTCAGCCTCACCCAAGCTCCCTTGATGCGCGTGGGACTGGTGCATGGGAACGGTGGCACCAAAGTGCTGGTGTTCGTGCTTCATCACCTCGTGGCGGACACCGAGTCCCTGGGTATCTTCCTGCGCGAGGTCGCGGAGCTTTGCCGGCAAGAAAAGCTGGGCGGTGTTCCGGCTCTGCCCGAGTTGCCGACCCGGTATGTCGACTACGCCATATGGCAGCGCGAGCGGGCGAGTACGCCGCAGGCCATCGAACGGTGTGCAGCGCAGGTGAGCGAGTTGGCCGGTTTCCCGACGGTGCTTGACCTGCCGGCCGATCGCCCTCGGCCGGCCGTGCAGACGCTTGCCGGGGCGTCTTTGTCCTGGCACGTTCCCCCCCCGCTGGTCCGCGGCCTCGAGAGGGTGGCACGGGAGCACGGCGCAACCCTCGAGATGACGTTACTGGCCTCGTTCTCGGTGGTACTAGGTCTCTGGTCGGGGCAGTCGCGAATACTGGTGGCCACCCCGGCGGCCACACGCTCGCCGGTCGAAACCGAGCGGCTAATCGGCTCCTTCGCGAATACCCTCGTGATCCCTGCGGACATGACTGGCGACCCATCGTTTGCCGCGTACCTCGAGCGCATACGTGACGTATGCCTGGGGGCCGTCTCGCGACAGGATGTCCCTTTCGAGGAACTCGTCGACGGCATGGCACCGGAGCGAAGCCTGTCCCACAACCTGCTGGTCCAGGTGATGATGGCGTTCCAGAACGGTCCCGATCTTCAGCTGAAACTGCCGGACGCCGAGTTGGAACTGATCGATACCCAGACCGAAACCTCTCAGTTCGACCTGGTGCTCAATGTCACCCCGCGCGACGAGGGTCTCGACTGCCGACTGCATTACTCGACCGATCTCTTCGAGCGTGTCACAGCGGAGCGGTTCAGCCGGCACCTGCGGCGGCTGTGGGAAGTCGTCGCCGCCAACCCGGACGTCCGCGTCGAGGGCATCGATCTAGCAGATGCGCAGGAGCGGGCCGTGCTGGTCGAGCTGGGCACGGGCCCCACGCGCCCGGTCGACCCCCGCGCCCTACCTGCCAGGCTATTCGAGACGGCGCGCCGTCGACCGGACGCCGAAGCGACGACGGCGTCCGACGGCGTCTACACCTATGCGCAGCTCGTCGAGCGAGCAGAGGCCATCGGCGCCGAGCTGGTGGCACGCGGGCTGCGGCCGGGCGATCTGGCCGGCGTTGCGCTTCCGCGCGGCCGTGACCTGCCGGCAGGCCTGCTCGGCGTCTGGGTTGCCGGAGGCGCCTACGTACCTCTGGATCCGGCGTACCCTCGCGCCCGGCTGGAACACATGACGCGGGACGCCGGCATCAAGGTTCTCCTGACTACGCTTGACCTCGCGGACCGTATCCCCGTGCCCAAGGGAACCGAAGTGCTCCTGCTGGACGAACCGATGTCCGCACTCCCAGCTGAACAGCCGCTTCCAGTGGCGGACGGCGACAGCGTTGCCTACGTGATCTACACCTCCGGCTCGACCGGCCGCCCCAAGGGAGTGTTGGTCACGCACGCGAGCCTCGGGAACCTCCTGGACGACTTCGCGTCCGAGACGGGTTTCAGCGCGAGCGACCGGCTGCTTGCGCTGACATCCCTCTCATTCGATATCGCGGGACTGGAGCTCTGGCTCCCGCTGCTGACCGGAGGAACGCTGGTTATCGGGCCGCCAGGTGTCGGGGGCGACCCAGAACGGCTGCACAAGCTGCTCTACGACGAGGAAATCACCGTGGTGCAGGCCACCCCGCCAACCTGGAAACTCTACACCTCGTCCATACGCGCCGCGCCGCCTGCGCTACGGCAGATATGGTGCGGCGGAGAGCACCTGCCGCACTCGCTTGCCCAGGGGCTGACCGCGTTGGGACCTGACGTCCACAACCTCTATGGACCGACGGAAACCACCATCTGGTCGACGCGTGCCGTGCTGCGGCGGCTGGACACCGTCACCGGAATCGGGCGGCCCATTTCGAACACAAGCCTGTTCGTCACCGACGCCGCTGGCCGCCAAGTCCCCATGGGGGTGCCGGGAGAGCTGTGCATCGGCGGTGCGGGTTTGGCACTCGGCTACCTCGGCCGACCCGATCTGACCGCGCAGCAGTTTACCGATGTTCAAGGGGTACCGGTATACCGCACAGGAGACCTCGTCAGGTGGAGGTCTGACGGGAACCTTGAGTATCTGGGGCGTCTCGACGACCAGGTGAAGATCCGTGGGCACCGCGTGGAGCCCGGGGAAGTCGATGCCGTTGCCCAGGCCTGCTCCGGAGTTCGCGACGCCTGCACGCTCGCCGTGACGACCTCCGCAGGAGAGGACCAGCTTGTCACCTTCGTGACGCCGGAGAGCGTGCCAGAGCAGGCGAGCGACCCAACGGACGACTGGCGCACCCTATGGGAGAACACCTACGCCGAGGGCGAAGCTGCCGCAGAGGATGACCTCAATCTGAAGGGCTGGCTTAGCAGCTACACCAAGCAGCCGTTACCCGAGACGGATATGCGGGACTGGGTGGCGCGGACCGTTGAGCGAATCACGGAGACGGGCGCCCGCACCTTCGCAGAGATCGGCTGCGGCACCGGGCTGTTGCTCCTGCGGCTTGCCCCTGCGGCCGACCGCTACCTGGGTGTCGACTTCTCCGCGAAAGCTATCGGCCATGTGGAAGAGGCAGTCGTCCGGCGCGGGATCGCTGACCGAGTGCGGCTGGCCACGGCGACTGCCACCGAGATCAGCGAGGTAGCCGCCGGGGAACTTTTCGATTGCGTGGTGGTCAACTCCGTTGCCCAATACTTTCCCAGCCGGGACTACCTAACGGCCGTGCTGGTCGAGGCGAGCAAGATCGTTATTCCTGGTGGCCATATTTTCGTCGGCGACCTGCGGAACCTGCGGCTGACGGAGGCGTTCCACGCCGGCGTTCTTCAAACAGACGAGCGGATGCGGCCTGGGGAAGTGCGTACCCTCGCCGCCCGGCACGCGCTAGAGGAGGACGAACTGTTCATCGACCCTGGGTACTTCGCCGAATTGCAAGATGCCCTCCCAACGGTGACCGGGATTCAGGTATCGCTCAAGGCGTCCGGGTTCGACAACGAGATGACCCGCTTCCGTTATGATGTCCTGCTCAAGATCGGTGGGGAGGCGCCGGATCAGCCGCAGCCCTACGAGGAAATCGGCTGGGAGGAGGTTGCCGACCTCGCAGGTCTGGAGAGGCTGCTCGGCACGTCGGGCGCGGCCGCTTTCGTCGTCGACGGCATCCCGAATGCCCGAGTCGCCCGCTTCGCCCAGCTCGTGGAGAACGAGAGGGTACCCATCCCCTCGCGTTCGCTGGAGGAACTTGACGAGGTGGCGGCCAGGGGCGGCTGGCAGACGCATCACGCCTGGTCCTCACGCCACCCAGAGCAGGGGCGCGTTCGGACGACCCTCACTCGCCGCAGTCAGGTGGACGGGCCTCAGGCGCGGTTCATTCACGATAGGCCGGCGATCGACGGGCCGGTCAGTAACGACCCGAGGCAGGGCGCTCTGCTGCGGGTCCTGAAACACAGTACGCGGGCCTTTCTGCGGCAGAACCTGCCCGAGTACATGGTGCCTAACCGGGTCCTGACCTTGCCGGCGCTACCGCTGACCCCGAACGGGAAAACCGATCGGAACGCCTTGAAGAGCATCGCTCGGCAGCAGACATCGAGTACGGACAACGTCCCCCCGAGCGGACCTGTTCAGGATCTGCTGCACGAGATGTGGTGTGAAGTACTGGGCGTCTCCCGGGTCAGCGTCATGGAAAACATCTTTGATGCCGGCACCACATCGCTGCTGGTTGTGCGTATACGCCAGGAGCTGCGCGATCGGCATGCCATCGACATCCCGCTGACCGCCTTCTTCGCCTACCCAACGATTTCCTCACTCGCCGACGTTCTCAAGCCGGAAGGAGAACGTCATTCGTCCGACGACCGCGACGCGAGCCCCCGAACGCAAAATGCTACGGCCGCACGCCGACGGAATCACCGTGGCACGAAGAGAGGCGGCGATGAGATTCGTTCAGGCTCCGCGAGGACCCCGACTACGCACATTACTGGACAGGGCAGCCAGGATGGCCGCCTGAACGATTGAGTCTGGCCGGAAACGGTATGCATAGGAAGCTCTCGAAGTGGCGCCTGTTGGTACCGGTCTGATCGCATCAAGTGGGCTTTCGCACTCTCAGGCGGCGTAGGCAAGCGTGTCGAGTAGGACGTCGAGATTTCTCGTCTTGTCCAGGTCGGGCGGATCGGCGCCTGTCATCGGGATAATTCGTTCGGTCCATAGGGTGCGACGGAGCGCGGCGAGGGCGTCGAGAAGCTCGGGATGCCCTTGCGCGGAGTCCAAGGTCTCGAGATCCAGGTGTCACCGACGGGGTGCTCGGTGACGTGGCAGCACAGGTCTAGCGTGCAGCCACAGCGACCAAGGACGCCGCTCGTTCGCGACCCTTCCGCGTCCACGACTGGGGATTCTCACCACCGAGCTCGTCGTGGACGATGACCAAGCGGACCAGGTCTTTCGGTTGACGCCGTACTACAGGACGTCGCGGGTCAGGACGAGTCGTTCGACCTTGCGGCCCCGGATGTCGACGGTCACCTTGCGCCAGTTCCGCGGGTGCCCGGGCGGCGATCTCGGGCTCGGTGGGCGGGCGTTCGCTTTTGAGCCAGGGACGACCGAGCTTGCCGACCAAACCGCCGCTGGCCCAGGACGCGAAATCCCACGGCGGCCCGGTGACAACCGCCCGGGTCCCAGCCGCGCCAGCTCGGCCTAGGGCCTCCACCGCGTCAGCGAACACCGAGTCCCGGGGCAGGAGCGGACCAGCCGTCGGGTCGAGGCTGTCAACAGTCGGGTGAACAACACCCGCAATACCTTGGCCAGTGCGCCGAATCGGCGCAGCCACCCCCGTACCGTGCAGGCCGGGAGTTCCAAGATTGGGTGCACTCCAAGCACCAAGTGACGGCCCTCCTGCTCGCCAAAGCTGGGGAGGGTCGTCGCGCTATAAGGGCATGGTCATGCCCTCGACGCGAACGATAAGCGAAACCCGAGAAGTCACAATGTTAGACACCGTGACGCGGACCTACCTATCGGTGGTCAACCTCGGAGTCGCTCAACAGCAGGGAGTCTCGCTCGGTTTCCCGACCATCGCATGTCGGTCCCACCACCGCGCCGCTGAAGTTAGTCAGCGGCGCGGTGTCGACCCCGGGCACCTTGACGCCGTTTGCCCGGGCGGGGATCCGCGGCTCGACCGCAAGGGCGAGGATCGCCATGACCACGCAGCCAACGATCAGCAGTCCGATGAACGCCACGTTGAAGCGAGCGCCGAGCATCACCCCGGCGGCGATCGGCCCGGTGATGTCTGCCAGGTTAAAGGCGCAGGACATCACCGCGTTGTAGCGCCCGCGCAGGTGATCCGGCGAAAGGTCGTTCGTGATCGCGGGGATGGTCGGCTGGAGCAGCGTCTCGCCGAGCGCGAACACCGCCGCTCCCCCGACGAGCAGCACCGCCGCTGTCGTGCTTCCCGGGTACACGCCCGAGAGGCCGGTCATCAGCCAGAACACTGACCACACTGCCGCCATGACGACGATCACGCGGGTGCGGCGACGCCCCTCGATGCGTTGCAGCACGACCAACTGGAGCACGACGATGGTCGCGGTGTTGACGGCGAAGGCAAAGCCGATGGTTCGCGTCGAGACCTCGCCAACCAGCCGTGCGTACGCGGTGAAGCCCGCCTCGATCTGGGCGTAGCCCAAGAACGCGGACAGGAAGGTCAGCGCGATCACCGGCAGGATCGCCTTGTCCCGCAGGACGTCCAGGTACGACGCCGGCACCGGTGAGCCATCCAGCTCGCTGACCGGATGGTCGACCTTCCCGCTCACGTGTCGCAGCGGTCCGAGAAGGACGGCCACCGGTGCCAGGAAGCTCAGCGCATTGCCGAGATAGATCGCGACGAAGGTCCACGGCCGGTGCACATCGACGAAGGACCCCGCCAGCAGCCCGCCGATGCCCATGCCCAAGCTAAGTAGGGTGAAGTTGATCCCGAAGTACCGCTGCCGGATGGCCGACGGCACCACAACGCCGATCATGGCATTGGAGCCAGGCCAGAAGACCCCTGCCGCAATGCCCAGCAGGCCCAGAGCAAGCGCCGCAGTCGCAGGGGTGGAGGAGAACGCGAGCAGGACGTTGCCGAGCATCTGGGCCGTCATTCCGGCGAGAAGGATGCGGCGGGCGCCGAGCCGGTCGATCAGGGCGCCGGCGGGCACGACCACGGCCACTCCCGCAACGGCAGGTACGGCCAGCAGGCTGCCGGCTGTCTCGATAGTGAAGCCGAGCACCTCGTGGAGGTAGATAAAGCCGAACGGCAGCACCAGTCCGGAGCCGATCGTCTCGACTACCACGGTCGACAGCAACAACTTGCCATCGCGGGGCAGATCGCTCCAGAACGACGCCAGCGTCGGTCGGTCAGGGGCTGGGGAGGTCATCACCAGAGTATGACCGAGGCACCGAGAATCACAAAAACCGATCAGCCGGACATATTGGGCAGATGGCTAGCGCTAGCCAAAGCCACTCGCCGGCGGCGGCCATCGGCCCGCCGGGGCGACAGCGTCCCGATCGGCGGTGCCCAGCTGGGCAGGTCGAGGATGCTCCGTGCACTGGCCTGCGCCGTGGCGATGACCGCGTCGAGTGCGCGCGGGGAGTCGTGCCACGCGGGCGTCGAGCCGGGCAGTTCGGCGATGGCTGGTCCGAGGCCGGCCGGATGAGGCCGAGCACCTCGGAGACGGCCCGCACCACGTGCTTGGTGGTCGTTGCCGCTGCGCCACAGCAGCGCGCGGTCGGGGCGGGCGAGGTCGGGCCGGCGGCCGACCAGCGCCCGCAGCTGCTCGTCGTTCCGACCCCGGACGTCGTCGGCAAGGCTCCTGATGGCGGCGGGAGGTCGGGGCGAGAAGGTAGACACACGTCATACGGTAGTTCGCCACGGCGCCGTTGCCTGCCGGATGGGCCCTCAGTGCCAAGATGGGCCACATTCGTCTCGCTCCCACGGAAGAACAGTGCAGGCTCAAAGAGATCCCGTCCTGTCGCTCTGGTGCATCGGGCACCCCGCTTCTGGGCGACGCCATCGGGGACAACCTGGCGCACACGGTCGCGCGTTTTCCCGATGCCGAGGCACTGGTCGACCTGCCCAGCGGTCGCCGGTGGACCTACGCCGCGACGCGGACGTCTCGGCGCTGGCGCTCGGTCTGCTGGCGGGAGGTATCGCGGCCGGTGACCGGATCGGCATCTGGTCGCCGAACTGTCCCGACGGCCTTTGTCGCTGCCTCGGCTGATGAGCTGGCCGGGCTCGCTGAGCGGAGGCGACCCTGAGCCCCGACGAAGCGATCAACATGCAGTACATGTCCAGGCCCGCCCGTGTCCCGCGAAGACATCACCCTGGGCGTCGCTTCGCCTATTTGACACGTTCGCCCACGTGTCAAGTCGATTGGCATTCCGTCCGGTATCCTTGTCCACCGGTTGTCAACCGGCGAGGAGACGATGTGTGTAGACCCCGAAGAATCGGGCGTTGCGGCGTGGTGGAGCCTGTGCGATGAGCCTGCTTGCCATCAGCGACCTTCACGTCGGCCACGACGAGAACCGTGACATCGTCGAAGGGCTGAGGCCTACATCGGAGGATGACTGGTTGTTGGTCGCGGGGGACGTCGGGGAACGCATCAGCGACATCATCTGGGCGATGGAGTTCTTGCGCCACCGCTTTCAGGTCGTGGTCTGGGCACCCGGCAACCACGAGCTCTGGACGCCGCCCGCCGATCCGGTCCAGCTACGCGGCGAGGCCCGCTACCGATATCTGGTCAGTAGGCTGCGCGAGCTCGGGGTGCTAACCCCTGAGGACCCCTACCCGTTGTGGCAGGGCTCAGACGGAGCGGTCATCGTCGCCCCGCTGTTCGTCCTGTACGACTACACCTTCAGGCCGACGGGCACCCACACGAAAGAAGAGGCTCTCGCCGTCGCCTATCGATCGGGGGTGGTCTGCACCGATGAGTTCCTGCTGTATTCCGATCCGTACCCAAGTCGTGAAATGTGGTGCCAGGAACGGCTGAAGTACTCGCGGTCGCGACTCGACGCGATCGACGCCGGTCTGCCCACCGTGCTCGTGAACCACTTCCCGCTGGTCCGCGAACCCACCCGTGAACTGCACCTCCCGGAGTTTGCTCAGTGGTGCGGCACCGAGGCTACCGCTGACTGGCACATGCGCTATCGGGCGGCTGCCGTCGTCTACGGTCACCTGCACATTCCCCGCACCATCAACTGCGACGGCGTGCCGCACCACGAGGTCTCTCTCGGCTACCCCCGAGAATGGCGGCGCCGCGCCGCGCCGTCCAGAGGCCTGCACCACATCCTGCCCGCCACCACCCCGGCGCGGCAGTCATGACCGCCTTGGCTAGGGGAGACGGCCTGCTGGTCGGACTTCTGCCCCCCGACGTCGTCGTCGTTGAGATGTTCACCGACCCACCGGGTATTGAGCTGTATCCGGAAGAGTCCGTGGTCGTTGCCCAGGCGGTCGAGAAAAGGCGGCGTGAGTTTGCCACCGTCCGGCTGTGCGCCCGCACCGCGTTGGCGGAACTCGGCGTGGCACCGTGCCCGATCCTGCCCGGTGCTAAGCGAGAACCCCAGTGGCCCGACGGCATCGTCGGAAGCATGACGCACTGCGACGGCTATCGCGCAGCCGCAGTGGCCCGCCTTGGGTCCGTGGTCTCGGTCGGTGTGGATGCCGAGCCGCACGCGCCCCTGCCCGACGGGCTCGAGGAATCCGTGACGCTCCCGGAGGAGCGGCGCACCCTGGCCCGGCTCAAAGCCTTGCACCCGGACGTGGCTTGGGACCGGCTGCTGTTTAGCGCCAAGGAAAGTGTCTTCAAGGCATGGTTCCCGTTGACCGGCCGGTGGCTGGACTTTAGCGAATGCGTTATCACCCTCGATCCGCATCTCGGCACCTTCACAGGGATCCTGACGGTTCCCGGACCACGCGTGGCCGAACAGTCACTAGACCGCTTCATTGGGCGCTGGCGAACCCTGAGCGCGAGCGGTACAGGGCACGTAGCCACCGCGGTGCTGGTGGCACCCTCAGCCGGCTGGGTCTAGCTGTACCGACCACGGACGTTGGCGACAGGTCGGGACTGGACAGATCGCGTCCCCTGGAATGGTGTAACTCCCGGCCCGTGATCTTGGAGACAGGTGTCGGTCACCAAGATGGACGGGCCACCGCGTGAGGCTTTGTGAGTACCCACTAAGGAACTCACAAGACATCCGGCGTCCCGCACAGTGCGAGCAGCAGGTTTCCGTAGGCTTGCGCGAACCGTTGCATAGCCGCGTCGGAGAACCACTGCCGGTCGTATTCGACGATGATGTCGACCCGGCCCGCCAGCCGTCGTACGTCGAGCACCAGACTGAATTGGAGCCCGGACACTTCTGGCGGATCCGGCAGCGAGGTCACCTGAAGACCGTCGAGCGTCCAGGTTTCCCGCGGGTCGAGCGAGGCGTACCTGATGGCTGCTTCGAACAGGGGGTTGCGTTCAGCGTCCCGCTGCGGAGCCAGCGCGTCCACCACCAACTCGAACGGCACGTGCTGGTAGTCGAACGCGTCGTGAACCGTCTCGCTCACGACATCGAGAAACTGGGCGAAGGACAACGTGGGCGCCACCTGGCACCGCAGCGCCACGGTGTTCGCGAAGAACCCGATCGTTCCGAAGAAGGCCGGATCCTGCCGGTTGACCATCTGCGTTCCGACCGTCAGGTCACGGGGTCCCCCCCCAACGCTGCAGCACGATGAAGTACACGGCGAGCATGCCCGCGAAAGGACTGACTCCACGTTCCCGGCAGAACGCCTCAAGATCCACCACCGCGTTCTCGGGCAGGGCGATCGGGAGACAGCCGCCGACCGCTCCGTGCGATCTCGGGTCGCCGTCCTCCGGCGGGCGTACCGGCCGAACACTCGCCAACTGGTCACGCCAGTAGTCCAGACCGGCATGGTCGACGCCCGCCCCACTCTCGGCCCGACAGTAGTCTGAGTACTGCGTGACAGAGGCCGTCAGGGAATCCGGGTCGGTGTAGGCAAGCCGAAGGTCGTCGGCGAAGACCTGGGCGGAGACCTCGTCGGTAATGATGTGATGGAAAGAGATCGCCAGCAAGTGCATCGTGGGTGCGACTCGTATGACGACCGTTCGCCAGAGCGGACCGGAAACAAGGTCGAATGGCGTGTCTATGGCCCGCCGGACCTCCTCGTGCGCACATTCACGACGATCGTCAATCGATTCACCCTCGGCCACCACAAACTCGACCAGAGTGAACTGTGGGTCAAATTCGTCCGGGTCGTGCACCACTTGGAAAACGTCGCCGTCGTGCTCGAGGATTGTCGTACGTAACGCGCCATGGCGACGGCGTATCACTTTGAGCGCGCGGTCGAGCCGGTCGATCTCGAGATGTCCGTCGACGGTGAGAGCAGTCCCCCAGATATGGGCCGGGTCGTCCGGCCGTAGGGCCGTGGCGAAGTACATTCGTCGCTGCGCGGACGAGGCGGGAACCACGAAGCCCTCCAACCGATTGCCCATGTCTTCGGGCGACGGACACCGGAGAGTGTCCGATCCGGATCAGACAGTATCGGTCCGGACCAGGCCGACCAAGGGAGCTGTCTCGCCGGCGAGACAGCCGTTGCCGCGCCCGTGCGTCGAGCATCGCGACCCTGATGGAGATTGCCAGGCTCCGGGACGGGCTGACCTCCCCAGTCGCGGTCAGGTGACGCAGGGCCGCCCTGCTCGCGGTGGTGCGTCGCACCCTCCAGGGAGGTTCTGCGCAACCCGCTTCGCCGAGCCTGCGACCCCATAGCTCTCTTGGCGGACTAGGGCCCCTCGTTATGTCGTGAGTCCTTGATGACCGGGTCAGCGGGACGCTTGCTGCCCGCTCAGATCAGCTGAATCTAGACTCGCTAGAACGGCTCTCCCTTTTCCTCAACACTGGCTTGTGGCGCAAACCGGCGAGGAGGTGAGTACCCGCTCGACCTTCACTCGGTTCAAGTCCTGGCACGAGCAGTCGGGACGCCCGATGACAAGGGCACTTGTCAAGGGCCATGAGTTTCTGCCCGGAGGCGGACATCAAACCTGCCCGGTGACG
>JBDTWH010000242.1:0-7867 GCA_040006795.1 Actinomycetota bacterium
CGACGCAGCCAGCCACACCTCAGCAACCACCACCCACTGACCCCAACCCCCAACCACCATGAGGCTGACCCGCCCGCAGCCCAGGATCGCGGCGGCCCAACCCCCGACCACCACCGGCTGGCCCGCCCGCAGCCCAGGATCGCGGCGAGGCACAGGGCAATCTCAGTGTCTACGGAGCCGCCAGGTGCGGCTGTACCCAGACGTCAGGAAACCTCGCGTCAGGCAACTTGAGATCGCCATCCTGGAGTACTACGACTGGTTCAGGATCGCCGCCTCCACGAAGTCTGGGGAGACCACCGGCCGGCACAGCTCGAGGAGGAGTCCTAGTCCCTGCAGTAACGGCTCACCGGGGCTGCCTCGGCAACGACCCAGGTCTGTCGGAGTCACCGGGCGATTCAGATGAGCGGCGTCGATGAGCACAACCCGGGTGTTGTCGGCCAGGGCGACCAGCTTCCCAGGTCCGGCGGTTCGGACGCAGGTGCCTCGACCGGGAGCATGCCACGGGTCGTCCCGACCCGAGATTCTTGTCGCCGTCGCGTGGTTCAGGGTGAGGAGTCCTAGGACCAAGGTCGGGTAAAGAGGCTCTGGTCACGAGACCAAGGTCGTGTCGCCGTAGTGCTTCGTACTACTCCCAAGGTCGCGTAGACGAGGCCCATCGCGCGACGGAAATCTGAGGACATCGAAACACAGCCGACCAGGTCACGAGGCCAGGTCCTTCTCAGGAGGTTTCACATGACGAACTTCGACTGGCGGAAGAGCCGGGTTGCGGCGGTGGTCATTCCGGCCACTGTGCTGACCCTGATGGCCGCCTTGCCGTTGAGCGTGAACGCGTACGCCAAGGGCGGGACTGCGAAGCCACCAGCCGGTGCGATCGCACCGTTCGTGACTGCGACATTGCCCGACCCGACTGTGCTCGGCGCACCCGCAGCCGAGATTCACGGCTTCACCGACACCGGCTTCATCCAGACCGCCACGGTGGATACCACCAACGCGAGCTGTCCCAACACCAGCGACCCGAGCCGGTTCGGTGGCACCCTCACCCTGAACAGCGGTCCGATCGTCATTCCTTGCAACATGACCATCCAGCTGCCGGCCAACACGATGACGTGGGCCGACTTCGTCAACGGCCCCGCGGCTGGCGACCCGACGCTCGGGCCGCTGGCTCTTGGCGGCGCCTACCCCTCGTTCGAGATGACGGCGGTTGGCAACATCGTTGGCCCCAGGCACATCGCGGGGCTGCTCTACGCCTCACAGCAGTCGCTGAACACCGCCACTGGCGTGATCACCGGCATCGACTACGCGACCGGCGCGTTGCAGGTCGACACCGGTAGCTCGGCCACCCCCGCGATCGTGCAGATCAACGACCCCAACGGTCGCTTCGGAAGGGCGCAGAGCCCCGACTCACGGTTCAGTGTCGATGACGCGAACGCGACCATTCACGGCGGCACCGGCTACCCGATGTGCGTCCCGCGCACCGATCCCGCCGTTGCGGACGACCCGCTGTGCCCGCAGGCAAACCGGCCCAACCTGGTCCCGGTCACCGTGGGCGGTGTGGTCCAGCCGGCCGTCTCCGGCGGCTGCCTGAACTTCAGCGTTGCCGGTATCGCACCTCCGCGCAGTGGCGAGCTGAGCCGACCGGCTGCCGGTCAGGCCTACTGCAGCCAGTTCGTGATGAGGTCCGTGGCAGCTCGGGCCGCTACCGATCCCGACCCCCGCCAGCAGGCGCCGTTCGAGGTGGGTGACTCGATCGCGTTCAGCGGCACCCTGGTTGCGGCTACCGCAACCGCACCGGCATACACGTCGGCGCACACGGTTGAGGCCAACATCGGGATCTACACGTTCCCCGGCACCCAGCCCAGCTACACGGCCATCGGAGAGTTTGGTGTCGGCACCGCTGACCCCAACGCCGTCTCGATCAACGGCTTCGCGGTCGAGACCCAGGACCGGATCTTCCTGGAGGCCGAGACCACCGACATCCAGACACCCGTTGACATCTATATGACGGACGTCAACCCGGTCACCGGCGCTGTCCGCAACCGCTGGGTCACCCCCTTCGAAATGACCGGTGAGCAGAACGGCCCGAACCAGCCCGGCACCACCACCCCGATCGGTGGCGGCATCACGACGCAGCAGACAGGCCCCCAGCCGCAGCGAGCCCGCCTCCGGGCAACCAAGGCGCCGGTCGGCCTGCTGAGCCAGCCCACCCGCAACATCCGGGTCGCCGTCCGATCGCTCTGCACCCCGCAGGCGCCGGAAAACGATCTGGCAGGCAACCCCGTGCTGACCGCACTGGACACCTGCCTGAACAGCCAGGCCACCGTGGCCAACGGACTGAAGCCCGGCCAGTACACCGCGCCGACCTTCGAGTACATCTTCCCGGAGAACGTCAAGCCGGGCGACGTGCTCACGCCGTACGACTTCTGGCACCTGCCGTTCATCGTCAAGGGTGAGGGCACGACCACCCCCTCGGTTCTCGACCCGGGCGTCGGCCCGCTTGAGCCGGCTCCTTGGTAGGCCTGTAGGAGGTGCATCAGTGGCTGGGGCCGGTTACCTTAGGGTGGCCGGCCCCGGTCGTTCGCCCGAATCGACCGATCAGCAAAGGACACCGCGATGAACGAGATCAGAAACCCGCTTGTGGCCCTCGCGATGATCCTCGCCGCAGCGGCCCTGTCTGCCGGGTGTGGCGCACCTCCTCAGAAGGTGGCCGTCGCAGTCTCCGGCACTGTAGTCGCCAGCGCCCCCGGCTCGACCAGCCCGGCTCCTTCGAGCTCCACACCGGCAAGCCCAGGATCGCAGGCGCCCCCTGCCGCGGTCGGTGAAAGTGGTCGCCGCGGCGGCCACGCGGCGAGACCGCCGGCTGCCGGTGGGCTTCCCGCTGACTGGCCACCGGATCTGTCCGTGCCCCAGGGCAACATCATCAGCTCGACAGGTGGGGCAGGACGGTGGAGCGTGCTCATCCTCGCGGCGGGCTCCGCCGCACAGGTCCGCCAGTCCACCCTGGCCTTCTACTCCTCGGCGGGCTTCACGGCCGTCTCCGACTCCATCCTGAACAAGGGGAACCGCCAGATCACCCTGGTCGTCGAGAACCGCGACCACAGCAACACCCAGACCAATCTGGTCATCGCCGTTACGACCCAATAGTGCCGCCGGCTTAACCCTGCGCAGCCCGGGGATTGGGGGTAATCTCATGGTGCCTAAGTGTGTGCTATGGCGCTTCGGAGGATGGGGAAGCCCCGGGGGGAACAGAGGGGGCAGCTGTGCATTCGGGACATCATGGCCGGAGGGGAGACAGGTGACCCAGCGACCGCAGTCGCTTGATCGCACCAATCGCTTGGGCACCGTGTCGGTACCCAAGGCGGTGGCGGCGTTCCTGGTGGCGGGCCTGGTTGTGCTGACCGCCATCGGCATCGTGCTTGCGCTTGCTCTGCGAAAGACCGCAACCGACGAGGCAATCCGCGAAGCCCGCCTGCTGACCAGCCTGGAGGCGAACAACGTGGTGGGTCAGGTCCTGCGAGACGAGGCGCTGGTGCCTGGGCCGGCTAACGACCAGCTCGATCGGGTTGTTCGTCAGCGTGTGATCGGCAGCCGGATCGTGCGCGTCAAGATCTGGGATGCCACCGGTCGCATCATGTACTCCGACGACCGCTCATTGGTCGGGAAGCGCTTCCCGCTGGACAGTGAAGACCTGGCGGTGCTCAAGACCGGTGGCGCTTCAGCGACGGTCAGCAACCTGACAGCCTCGGAGAACACGGGGGAGAAAGACTTTGGCAAGCTCCTGCAGGTCTACCTGGGTGTGAAGACCCCAACCGGACAGCAGCTGCTGTTCGAGACCTATCAGCCGTATCAGACGATCACTGACGCCAGCCGCCGAACCTGGCTGACCAGCCTGCCGGTCCTGTTGGGCGGACTGGTTCTCCTCTATCTGGTGCAGGCTCCACTGGCTTACCGGATGGCCATGCGTCTGAAGCGCAGCCAGGACGAGCGTGAAGCGCTGTTGCTCGCCTCGCTCGCCGCTTCTGACAAAGAACGGGCGACGATCGCTGCCGACCTGCACGATGGTGTCGTCCAGGGTCTGGCGGGCGCATCCCTCTCGCTCAGCGCCGGCGCCGACCGGGCGCGGGTCATTAACCCGGACTTGTCACAGGTCATGGCCTCGACCGCGACTGACCTGCGGCGGTGGATGCGTGAGCTGCGAAGCCTCGTGGTGACCATCACCCCGCCGCAGCTACACGTCCAGGGGCTCGCGTCGTCCCTCGCCGACCTGGCCGCGACCCTGGAGGTGCGCGGCCTCACCGTGAGTGTTGATGTGACCGGCACAGAGGATGTCGACGAGACGACCGAGTCGCTGGTCTACCGAGCTGCGCAGGAGGCGATCCGCAACATCGTCCGCCATGCCGACGCCAGCGCTGTCACACTGAGCGTCGTGCGCGAGAGCACTGCGAGCTCGCGCGAGGAGTCGCTCACGCTGGTCGTTCGTGATGACGGCTGCGGCTTCGAGGCCGGCGGTACTGCCGCGCGAGCACGGGGGAGTGTCGGACTCGAGCTGCTCAGTGCCCTTGTCTCGTCGCACGGTGGCGTTCTTCGCGTTGACACGTCCCCCGGCCAGGGCACTGAGATCGTGATGAAGGTGCCCGTCGAACACTCGACTGACCCCCCACCGCCGGTTACGGCGCCGGAGCCGGCGGGCACCCGGGCACCAAGGTGATCCGGGTCCTGGTCGTTGACGACCATGCGCTGGTCCGGC
Source organism: Actinomycetota bacterium (assembly GCA_040006795.1). GTDB lineage: Bacteria > Actinomycetota > Actinomycetes > Actinomycetales > Dermatophilaceae > UBA4719. Next base: position 4,745 of record JBDTWH010000242.1, read on the forward strand.
GGGGGCTGAGCGACCTGCTGAGCACGGCCGAAGGGATTGAGGTCGTGGGCTCGCTCGCGGACGGCTCGCTGGCACAAGCCGCCGTCACCGAGCTCGAGCCCGACATCGTGCTGATGGACCTTTCCATGCCGGGCCTTGACGGCATCGAGGCGACTCGCGCAGTGCTAGGGGTCCGGCCGGTCACGAAAGTCATCATGCTGACGTCGTTCAGCGAGAACGCACGAATCATGGCTGCCCTCGATGCGGGCGCGGTCGGCTACCTGCTCAAAGACGCTGAGCCAGAGGACATCATCAGAGCTCTTCTTGATGCGGCTGCCGGCGGGGTCCCCCTTTCGCCGAAGGCCGCGCGCGCGCTGCTGCCCAGCAACCGGTCATCCGGCAGCGCGGGCGTTGACGCGCTCACCCCGCGCGAGCGCGAAGTGCTGTCGCTGGTCGCGGTCGGCCTGCCGAACAAGAGCATCGCCCGGAAGCTGACGATCAGCGAGAAGACGGTCAAGGCGCACCTCACACATGTGTTCACCATCCTTGGCGTCAGCGACCGCACCTCGGCCGCGCTGTGGGCGCAACGGAAGGGACTCGTCTAGCAGTCAGGGCGAGAGCGCGGTGCCCAGTGAGTCGGCCCCGGCGATCTTTGCCGTGCCCTCCTCGTAGAAGACATCGATGCTGGTGATCGTGAAGCCGGCGGCGGTCAACATGTCGGCGATGGGCCGGGTGAGCTGGCATCCGCCGGCCATCAGCTTCTGCACCGGGTTGAGGTGTCGCTGCCAGCGGCGGATGCTCTCCTCCGGGGCGAGACCGTGCTCGAGGAAATGCAGGGTCCCTCCGGGCCTGAGGACTCGCCGCAGCTCGGCCAGGGCAGCGGCCGGGTCGGGGATGGTGCACAGCGTCCAGGTTGACAGTGCGGCGTCGTGGCTATTGTCCTGGAAAGGCAACAGCTGCCCGTCCAGTCCGGACCGCTGTACCAGAATGGTGCTCGCCCGAAGGCGCTCACCAGCCAACCTCCAGCTGATGTCGGAAGGCTCGACCGCGGAGACCCGCGTGACTGCCCTCGGATAGAAGGGAATGTTGTGACCCGAGCCGAAGCCGAGCTCGATCACGTCCCCGGCGAGACCCTCGCAGACCCTGCGACGTAGCGGCTCGAGCGTCGCGCTTCCGCAGGTCCTGTTGAGGATCCGTGGCAGGACCCGATCGTCATACAGCTTCATTGCTCTCCCATCGCGTCAGGTCACTCACTCGAGGTCACAGCCGCTGTTCCGGGTCTGGTCGCGATCTCGACAGCCTCGACTCCGCGGGATGGACTTCTGGTCTGGACAGGCGCGACCGGCACGCAGGTATTCTCACATCCGGGTACAGCTCAGTGAGACCGCGCTGGGCATGGCGTTGAGCTGGAATGCCGGTTCGAGGGACCAACGATCCGGGCGACGTTCACACTCGGCTGGTCACCCCGTACGGCCGAAAGCGTTGACGTCTAGGACCGACTCACCTGTCGCTTCGAGATCGCCTGCACGACGAGCAGCACGAGCGTCGCACCGAGTATGGAGCCGATGAGACCACTCGGCCGGAGGGCGAGACCGTCGCCGGAGATCAGGCTCGTCAGCAGGCCGCCCACGAACGAGCCGGCGATCCCGACGGTGAGGAGCTGCGCTCCGTTCGCCTTTCTGCCATGACCGACCAGGAGGTTTGCAACCCAACCTGCGGCGAGGCCGAGGACGAGAATGGCCAAGATGAGCATGTGGTGACTCCCAGAGGTCGAGGTGCCAGATGCGCGCACTTCCATGCGACTCGTTCAGGCGAACGAGCTGGCTCAAGCCTGTCACCGGGGGCAGGGCTTGCCATCATCCATAAAGGATGATCCCTGCAGCAGCAGGATGAGGCTCTCGTGGCAGACCGGCACCGAGTGGGAGCGGGCGCCACGAACCTGTTGACCCGAAGTCCGAAGAGTCCGGGTCGACGTGCTCGCAACGGCTCCTCGGGCCGGATGCCGAAAACCGGTCACCAGGCCGAGGATGTCCAGGCCGGCTGACGAACGCCGACCTGGACATCGGGATCAGGCGAGGTCGAAGCGATCGAGATTCATCACCTTGTTCCACGCGGCGACGAAGTCGCGCACGAACTTCTGCTGCGCGTCGTCGCTCGCGTACACCTCTGCAAGTGCACGGAGCTGGGAGTTCGACCCGAAGACAAGGTCGACGCGGCTGCAGGTCCACTTGAGCTCGCCCGTGGCGCGGTCGCGGGCCTCGAAGGTCTCCTCGGCCTCGGACGTCTCCTTCCAGGTCGTGCCCGGGTCGAGCAGGTTCACGAAGAAGTCGTTGGTCAACGACTCCGGCCGGGTGGTGAACACGCCGAGCTCGGACTTCTGGACGTTAGCGTTCAGAACCCGCAGGCCACCGACGAGGACCGTCATCTCGGGGGCGGTCAGCGTCAGCAGGTTCGCCCGGTCGATCAGGAGGTGCTCCGCCGCGAGCTGGTGACCCTTGGCGAGGTAGTTGCGGAACCCGTCGGCGGTCGGCTCGAGCACCGCGAAGGACTCCACGTCGGTCTGCTCCGCAGACGCGTCCGTCCGTCCAGGGGTGAAGGGAACCTGAACGTCGTATCCGGCGCTCTTGGCCGCCCGCTCGATGGCTGCGCACCCTCCCAGCACGATCAGGTCGGCAAGAGAGACCTGCTTCCCGCCGGCCGGTGAGCTGTTGAACTCTTTCCGGATCTCATCCAGGGGCGCCAGCACCTTCGCCAGCTCGGTGGGGTTGTTGACTTCCCACGCGTTCTGCGGCTCGAGGCGAATGCGCCCGCCGTTGGCGCCACCGCGCTTGTCGGAGCCGCGGAACGTCGACGCCGAAGCCCACGCGGTCGAGACCAGCTGGGAGACGGACAGTCCCGAGCCGAGGACCTTCTCCTTCAGGGCCGCGATGTCGTCAGCCCCGATCAGCTCATGCGTGACCGCAGGCACGGGGTCCTGCCACAACAGCGACTCCTGGGGAACCTCCGGGCCGAGGTACCGCGAGATCGGTCCCATGTCACGGTGCGTCAGCTTGAACCACGCCCGGGCGAAGGCGTCCGCGAGCTCGTCGGGGTGCTCGAGGAAGCGCCGCGAGATCGGCTCGTAGATCGGGTCCATCCTCAGGG
>JBDTWH010000243.1:0-4271 GCA_040006795.1 Actinomycetota bacterium
CCCTGCAACCGGGACGGTATACCGAGTATGTGTCGACGTCAAGCGAGACCCGCAGTCGTCGGCCATCGTCCGAAGTGCCAGGGCCGACGATCTCAGCCACGTTGATCGGGCACGATCCCGCAGCACGATTCGCCTGTGACATCACGCGCCGCACGCGAGCCAGATGCATGCGTTGTAGTCGATCGCGCCGCTGAGCACCAGGTCGAAGATCAGCGACACGCTCGCAGCCTCGACAAGCTGTAGGCGGCACGGAATACCCTCGCAATCAGTCCGGCGGGTACTGAAACGCGTTTGGGCTTGCCGGACATGAGGGTTAGTGGACGAGAACGAGTTCGAGCACCTGTATGCAGAACACTGGCGCGAGGTTCTCAGTTATGCCTTACGACGAATGGGAAGCCCTTCCGACGCCGCGGATGTGGCATCTGAGGTGTTCTTGGTCGTGTGGCGACGTCGCGACGAGGTGCCGGGGGCCGAAGAGTTCCGACCGTGGTTGTTCGGTGTCGCCCGCAACGTTCTGCTCAATCATCGGCGTGGCGAGCGACGGCGAGAGCGGCTGGGCGCGTTGCTGCTCAGTGCTGTCCACGAGCAGCACCCAGACACCGCCGATGTCGTCGTCGACCGTGACCAGCAGCAGGTGTTGATCGCCGCAGTGCAAGCCCTTCCCGAGCCCGATCGTGAGCTGGTCACTCTGGTTTCCTGGGAGGGACTCTCGCCGGCGCAGGCCGCTATGGCGCTGCACATGAACCCGGTGACAGCACGAGTGCACCTGCATCGGGCGCGTAAGCGTCTGCGCGCGTCAGTGGAAAAGCAGGCACGTCTGGAAGAGCAGAAACGCGAATGGCGAGCAGGACATGTACGGATTGACGGGCAAGTGCCCGTCCCGGCGAAGGAGGTCACGTGAACAACATCCAGCGACAACTGTCGCAAGCAGATCCGATGAACCACGTTGCCTTGCATGAGCTGCCGGACGCAGCCGTCAAGGCCCTGGCACAGGAGATCGTCATGCACGAGCAAAGCACTGTCCCTTCCCCGATCAGGCAGCCCGCCGAGATCCGACCATCCCGTCCACGCCCCCGCCGACGACGCTTGATGATGGGGCTCCTTGCCGGCATCATCTTTGTCCCCACTGCGGCAGTTGCGGCCGCTGGCGGCATGCACACCGGCTTCTTCGCGCCGAGCTCGCCCGACGGGCATGCCAGCATGAATGAACCGAGGGAGGAGTTTCTGAATTCGAACGACCCAGGGATAAGTACCGTCGTACAGGGCCTGACTAGGGAGTTCCCGTTGCCTCCCGGCGCAAGCTACAGCCTCCTACTCAAGCGCTATCCAACGAAGGTGAACGAATATGTCCAACGGACCAACCTCGCCCAGCAGGTGGCCTACTACGCCCATTGCGCGTGGTATGAGCATTGGCTCAACGGCGACGCGGCGCAGCGGGCCGCAGACCAGCCCACCATCGATGCCATACCGACCTGGAAATACTGGCACTTCGCGATTGACGACACCACCGGGGAGAATGGCGGTCTTGACTGGTTGAACGCGATCGCCGCCGAAACCCGAGTCGGTAAGACGACCAAGATCACTCAGGAGATCAAAGTCAACTGCGGCTACGGGCCAGGGATGTGGCAGCAAACCCCCAACCCTTCGCCCAAGCGCTGACGCCGGCGTGGGTCGGGCTCGCCTGCGCGGGACCCGACCCGTTCGGTGTTACCGCCGTGCGCAATGAGGATCCCGTTGCGAACATCTGGCCGCCGGCGCGGTCCTATGTGACGACCGCGCGAAATGCATGTGAGTGCGTTGGTCTTGGCCCAGCGATATCGTCTATCAGGCAAGCCATTGGCAGGAACCGAGCACCTCATGGATGTAGTTCCATGAGGTCGAGGACAGGCCGGGCCAGCTCGGTCTCAAGTGTCAGCGGGAGTCCATCCATCCGCGTCCCACCAGACCTCGGCACCTCATTTTTGGGAGGTTGGACGATGTTTGAACGGTTTACCGATCGAGCCCGGCGAGTGGTGGTGCTTGCGCAGGAGGAAGCGCGCATGCTCAACCACAACTACATCGGAACCGAGCACATCCTGCTGGGCCTTATCCGCGAAGGTGAGGGCGTCGCTGCCAAGGCGCTGGAGAGCCTTGGGATCTCCCTGGACGCCGTGCACGAGCAGGTCCAGGAGGTCATCGGCCATGACGTCATCGGCCAGGGTCAGCATGATCTGTCCGGTCACATCCCCTTCACCTCAGGCGCCGAGAAGGTCCTTGAGCTGAGCCTGCGCGAGGCGCTGCAGTTGGGCCACGACTACATCGGCACCGAACACATCCTGCTCGGTCTGATCTGCGAGGGCGAGGGTACTGCCGCCCGCGTGCTGATCAAGTTCGACGTTGGCCTCAATCGAGTCCGTCAACAGGTGATCGAGCTGGTCAGCGACGATCCCGCGAAGCCCATGCTCGGTGAGTCTGGGGAGTAACGAGTTGCTCAACAGGTTTGGACGCACACAGACCAAGGAGCCTCGAAGACAAACGACCACGCGGACGTTAGGACGAGCCAAACACGTTTCGACGTTGGTCCTCACTGGCTAAATAGCTCGGCCTCTATGCATGGGCGGATGAGATCCGGCCGTGTATGTGTTCCCGTGCGCCCGATTGGCGAGGCTGAGCTCTAAGGTTCGCATCATGGAGGGCATGAGCGGGTGTTGCCTGTAACGATGTGCTCCTTGGCGGGCGTAAGTAGTCATGGAGCACAGTGGCAGATCACCCTCGGGGGGCAGCGTGTCAGACAGAGACGATGAGTGGTTCGAGGCCCTCTTCACGCGATTCCACGGACCTGTGCGGGCGTACGCCTCGCGGAGAGCTCCGGATGACGCCGATGACATTGTCGCGGACGTGTTCGCCGTCGCGTGGAGGAAGCGCGGGGACGTCCCCGACAATGCGCTTCCCTGGTTGTACGCGGTCGCGGCCAGAGAGACGCTGCACACGTTCCGCGCTCACGACCGACGAGACCGGCTTGGCCTTCGCCTACAAGCCACAACCTTGCTGGTACAACCCGATCCCGCCGAGCAGATCGCTGGACGGCTGGACGCTCAAGCGCCCGTGACCCGTGCCCTGGCGCTGTTGTCCGAGCGTGATGCGGAGGTCCTGCGCCTCTGGGCGTGGGAACACCTCGAACCAGCGGAGATCGCGATCGTCCTGGGCGTCTCGTCGGTCGCCTCACGGGTGCGGCTGCACCGGGCTCGTCGGCGGCTCGAAGTCATCCTCCTCACGGCAACTCATAACCAGCTTAACCCGAGTGTTTCGACCCAGGAGTGTCACTCATGAACCAACTCCGCGACCGCCTCGCGGCGGCGAACCCCGTACCCGAACTGCGGTACTACTCGCGCGAACAGATCACCGCTGCGGTGTCGATCATCGTGTCCGAGGCGGCACAGGCCGACCCGGCACTGACAAAGCACAAGAGCGCCGACCAGGTGCGTATGCCCGTGGCGGCCGCCTTGAGCCCGGGCGCGCCAGCCCTGAACCGATCACGGCGGCGATGGGTGTACCTGGTTCCAGCCGCGGCGGGCCTGGCCGCCTTGCTGGCAGTCGTTGGCCTCCCCGGCCGGCAGGACTCGGCCTACGCCGGGTGGACCGCCATGCCCACCGGCGTCTCTGTCCCCGACTCGGCGAAGGTGGAAGGCCGATGCATGTCAACGTCGAAGGAGAATTTCGGCGGCGAGCTCTCGAGGATCGGTAACCTCAGCGTGGTACTTGCTGAGCGACGTGGTCAGTGGATCTACGCCCTGCTTGCGAACGGCAACAACGTGGTCGGCTGCCTCCAAAACGAAAACAACGCTGACGCTGACGGCAGTTCAATCGTCCAGTCCTCCGGCAGTGATGTCGCTCCCAAGCCCCCCGCCAGGGGTGTTACGACCATCACCATGGTGGGCGGCGGTTTCACTACCATCTTCGGCCGAGCCGGAGCAGAAGTAGCCAAGGTTGTCGTGAACGGGCCAGGTGGGCGAGTCACGGCCACGGTCAAAGGTGGTTACTGGGCAGCATGGTGGCCAGACAACATTCACAGCCTCCCCATCCCGCCTGCCGCCTCCAGGTACGACCTCACCGTTACCCTCAGGGACGGCACCCAGCTGCCGCTGATCCGACCCTGGCCAGCCCTCAAGTAGCGACGCTCTCCCAGCTCAGAGAGCGCTTCGGATTAGCCAAAGTGCGACACTGTCCAAACGACCGCACATCGGCTGTGAGCGAGCGTTTCGTCGGGGACGGGCGCCTGCGCCTTTGTGGGC
>JBDTWH010000244.1:0-11164 GCA_040006795.1 Actinomycetota bacterium
CGCCGCGATGCTCGTGAGCTGAACACTGTGTCTTGGATGCGAGCTCGATCAACCGAGCCTCGATGTCGCGCAGCGCCCGGAACCAGTCCACAGCGGCCGTGGGGGAGGCAGTGTCGGCGAAGCAGGCCCGCTCGTGGTCGCGCAGCGCCGAGAGGGCTTCGACCATGCCGTTGTGCTGGTGCCAGCACGGTGGGATCACCCGGACCTCGATGGCGAAGCGGTCGACCAGCTGCTCGACCCAACCACGCAGGTCCGCGAACGCGTGCGCTGCCTCATCACCGGAAAGTGACGGCCAGTGCACGGGGCCGGCCAGCTGACCGAAGGCCTTCTCGAACGGGTCGGCGTCGAACGCCAAGGGGTCCGCTCCCCTCACGACGCCAAGCCACTCGCCCGGGCCGGGTGCCGACGTCGCAGAACCGCGATGATGCCCGCCGTAGCCGCGGACCGGCCAAGTCGACGCCAGGTCGCGCAGTTGTCGAACAGCTCATGCAGCTTGGCGTGGTCGGCGGCGCAGAGGGGGAGAAGATCCTCGGGTTCCTCGGCGCCCAGGCGCATGTAGGTGAGGTGATGTAGCTGTCCCGTCCGCAGCGTCCACCGCCTGCCGCACACCAGACACCGCGGAGGCGTGCCCATCAAGGTGAGCCACCGCGCATACCACTCGCGTCGTTTGTCCTGCCATGCCTTGGAGTTCATGTAGGAGTCGTAGAGCGCCCGGCGGGTGATCCGCTCGCGCGACCAGCGGCTACCGGGCCTGGGCGTGCGCATGCTGGATCACCTCCTCGAGCTCATCGCGCGCCGTCACCAACGCGGTCGCATCCTTGCGATCAACCCACCTGCTCAACGACAGGACGATCGGGCGGGCCGAGCGGAGCAGCAGGATCGCGGTGCCGAAGGGCAGGGTTCGCAGCCGCGAGGGTTCCATCACCGGCACCTGCGAGGTCGAGAGGGAGGTCGACCTGCGCCCGTCCGCGCCGATGCTGGTGGACCGCTGGGGTTCGCGGCGTTGGCCGATGATCTTGGACAGGTCCTCCAGGTCGCGGGCGTTGGAGCCGCCGCCCAGGACGATCTTGACGATGGCCGCGTCCCAGACCGCCGACGCGGCATGCTCGCCCCAGACCGCGCGCGCCTGGGCCAGTGACTGCAGGACCACCAGGGTGGAGATGCCGGTGCCGCCTCCCTCGGACATCAACGACGTCAGGGAGGGCAGCGGGTAGTTGGCTGCCTCGTCCAGGATCAGGGACAGCGGCGGGTCGAGTCGCGCCGCGGGGGAGCCGGCCGCGATCCGCCGTGCGGCTTCGACGACGTCCTCTACGAACGCTCCCACCAGACCCGCGGTGGCCGCCGCGCCGGTGGAGGTGCCGAGCAGGTACACGGTGCCCTTGGCGCGCAGGAAGGTCCCCGGGTCGAACTCCTCGCCCTCGGCGGGGGAGACAGCGGCCAGGACCTTGGGGTCGGCCAGTGCCGCAAATGCGATGGAGACCATGGCCCAGACCGAGTCGCGCTGGCGCTGGTCGGCGGTCACGATCGACTCCAGTGCCTGGTGCCACGACGGGGCAGCCTTCGGGTGGACGCTGAGGATCATCACGGCCTCGCGGGCCTGCACCGCGGACAGCGACCAACGGTACAGGTCCGTGCAGGTTCGCCCGCCCAGGGCGGCAGCGTGCAGCAGACAGCGGACGGCCTGTTCTGCCGAGGCCTGCCAGAAGTTCGCGTCCGTGGTCCCACTGGCGGCACCTGTGGTCAGCGCCTTGGCGCGGATGAGCGCGGTCTGGGGGTTCTCGCAGCCGCGGATCGGTGACCAGCGTGTCGCAGAGGGTATGCCGGGTGCGAGCCGCTGCGGGTCGAAGACCGCAACGGGGCCGATCGCAGCGCGTGCCCGCAGCGTGGCGGTGAGGTTGTCCGGCCGGGTGCTGGTGGTGATCACCGCCCCTGGCGCATCCAGGATCGTCGGGATCACCAGGTGCAGGCCCTTGCCCGATCGAGGGGGTCCCAGAACGACCAGGGAGTCCTCCACCGAGCAGTAGCAGTCCAAACCCCGCGACCGGCCGAGTCGGTAGCCCAGATCCGCAGCGTCCGGCCGCGGCAAGGACGGTCGCAGGCCATCTGCCCTCTTGAGCAGCCATCGCCGGCCCGCGACCCGCCCGACGTCCCGGCGGGAGGCGACGCCGCTGAGGCGAGCCGGGTCGGCTTCCCACCGACGCGCCTGTCTTGCGGTCCACAACCAGACTCCCACGCTGGCGCTGAGGCCAACCGTGAGTATTGCGACCGTGACTCCCCAGTAAAGCGGTGCGGGGCCGACCGGCTGGCCCCACGCGATGGCCGGGTCTCCAGCGTGAGCGAACGCCTCGATCGGCGAACTGAGTGAGGTCGGTGGCGCCGGCTGGCCGCTCAGACGCGAAGTGAGAGCCGCCGATGCCCACAGCATCGACCAGAGTGCGCCGGCGGCCACGACGACCCCCGCCACCATGTTGTCGCTGATCGTGTGCGGCTGCGCACGGGGCATCAGGCCACGGCCTCGAGGCCTAGGTTGAACACTCGCGGTCCAAGGACAGTCATGCAACATTTACGGCACCCACGGGTCACCATTGGCCCAGCGCGACTCTTATCGGATTTGCTTGAGGAGGCTTGGCCGCTGCACCGATATGCGGCACGTTGCATGTCGGTCCATCAATGGCCGACCGCCGCGCCTTCACTATGCCGGGCGAGGCAGGCCGCAGTTCGGTGGTCGTCGGGGTCTGCCTCCCGGACGAGCAGTGCCGGGGGACCCGTATGACCCCCCCCCGCGTCCCGGGATCTTCACCGGGCGGGTCCACGGGGAATAACCAGACCCAACCCCACAGCCGCCCGACCACGAAGGCGTGCTCATCTCTCTAGCCCCAGCTTGGTCCCTCCAACTCATGAACGGGTCTTGAGTTTTCAGGCTGCCTTTCCCAGGCGGGCGTGGTCGATGTAGGCGTGGACGTGCCGGTCGATGGTGGTCAGTGCTTGGCGTAGCTCGGCGGGTGCGGGTGGCCGGTCGGCGGCCAGTAGCGGTCGCAGCAGTCGGTCGTGGACCTTGGTGTAGAACACCGCTACACGTTGGCCGTCGGGTGTGAGGTCGTAGGTGTTGGTGTGTTCGCGACGCTCGATGAGGCCGTTGATGCGTAGCCGGGCCAGGTCTTAGCTCATCTGGTTGGTGTTGTAGGCCGCACCGAGCAGTTGGTTCACGTGGGCTCGAAGGCTCCGGTGGGTGAACCCGACGGCGTTGAGGGCGAAACACAAGGCGCCGAGCAGGGCCATGACACGAGGGTCGCCAAACCGTAAGGCTGGGGCCCTTCTCCCGTCCGCGGTGAGCGTGGGGAGCGCGACCCGCTCAAAGGCTGGGCTCGCAAGGACACAGCTCTGCCCGACACGTTCAGTATTGAGCATCCGGGCGTTGACGTCACGGCCCTTGGCCGGCAGTTCGTCGAGGTTCTGCAGGCGGCGCAGGCAGCGCAGGTCGGTCGGTGAGTTGACGACGGTCTCAATCCGCAATGCCCGGCCGTCCTTGAGGTACTGCTTGATCCGGGAGTGTTTGTAGAAGGCGTTGACGGTGACCGCGGTGTCGCGGGTGACGACCTTGGTCTTGTAGACCTGTTCGACTTTGGGTAGGCGTCCGCGCCGGCCTTTGTGTCCGGTGAAGATGAGCTCGACGCTGTCGGGGCGGCCGACGTCCAGGTTGTCGGCCACCAGGGCTTCGAAGAACGCCCGGGCCTGCCGTGGCGCGTCGAAGACCATGGTCCGGGAGACCTCGATCTGGCGCATCGACAGCTCCCACCAGTAGCCGTCGACCTGGTCATGTTCGGTCAACGGCAAGGGCAGGATGCTCATCCACCGGTCGAAGAAGGCCTGGATGGTTTCTGGTCCGAGCCGGTCACAGATCTCCTGGAGCCTGGCGGGGTCGGTACAGGTGGCGAAGCCGTTGGACAACGGCGTCCACCCGATCCCCTCCTTCGTGGCCTGGCGTTTGGCCCACTCGTGCCCGTTGACCCAAACCTTGATCGGGTACGGGAAGTAGGCGCAGACCTTGATGAAGCTGGGCCCGAAGTCGACGTCCCACAGGTAGAAGTAGAAGCACGACACCCGCCGGTCGGCCTTGGTGAACGAGAACCACGGGATACCGCTGGAGCGTTGGTACGCGGTGGCGGCGAACACGTTCTGGTACTCCTGAGCCACCCCGATCGCAACTACTCCCGAGCGGCCGGTAGCCTCCTGCGCGGCCAGGTAGCGACCCATGACGGCGATCTTTCGGTCACCCTTGTGGAAGCGAACCACCGGGATCTGGTTGGCCTCGGCGAACAACGTGACCGAGTGGCGGAACGCCGTGCCCATCTTCTCCATGATCGCCGGCGAGGGAATCGGGTTACCCAGGTGCCCGGTCATGAACGACACCACCTGCCCGCCGACCTGAAGGTTCGGCACGTAGCCGTTCAGATAGATCCGGTCCAGGCACTCCAGATCCAACGCCACGTGACCATCCATAAGATCGCTCACTGTCAACGAGCCAGCCATACCCCAGCATGACTCCAGCCCGACAGCCCAAGCCAGCCCACACCTCGGCGGTCAGAGGCGAAGCCTCACTGGAGGTTGGGTTATCGGGACTCACTCTCATGCTTGAGCGGATGCAACGAACGCGGTGGCCCAACCAAGGCGGACAAGTGTTGCCTGCCGAGCAGAGCTTGGCACCGGGGCGGACTTCGACCCGGCCAGCGCAGCAGCTGAAAGCCACACGCGTGACCACCCAACGCGAGTAACACCTCGGCCGATCAGAGGCGGAGCCTCACGGGTGGTCTGCGGGCGGCGCTGGCACGCCTTCCTGTACATGCTGGGGCGCTGGCGGGCGCAACCAGCGCAAGCTTCGTGTGGACGCGAGGAGTTGCAGTCGGCTCCACCGGACGCTACCGGGCGGCCCAGCGCCCTGTAGAGCGTGGCTGGCCAGGCGCTGCCGGGCGCGTTCGAGACTGACCCACAAGTCGATCTGCATGTCCTGGTCAGCGATCAGAGGGACGCCGAACTCCTGCCTCAGGCGCGCCGCGACTTCATCTGAAAGTGCCCAGCCCAGGACCGGCAGGGCGAGCGTCTCCGCCGCGAGCAGCGCTGCAGTGGACGCGGCTACGTGGTCGAGGTGCCCGGTTACCTCAGCGGTGTCGAATACCAGCAGCCCGTCAGGGAGACAGGAAGCAGCAGCGGCGAACACCTCGGCAGCCAGGTTCGTTTGGCCCCTGTCTACGAGTTCGCCATCTGGCAGGTCATTCATCTGCGCGCGGGTCGGGCCCAGGACATCGGCCGCCGAGGGCAGCTCAGCCCCGCGCAGCGCGGCGAGGTCTCCTGGGGCTGCCTGCAACGTCCACAACTGGGCGTGGGTCAGGCAGAGCACCTCGACCCTGGCCCCCGCGAGAACGAACGCGTCCAAGATCGCGCCGAGTCCAGAGGACCCTTCATCGGGGTGGGCGATGACCGCCAACACCGACGTCCACGCCAGTGGGACGCGCACCCGCCCGCCCATCAGGGCCAGGCCAGGACTGCTCATATGTGACGCCTCGATCCAGCGACGTGGCGGGGGCCCGGGTTGTTAACGGTACCGGGCCGGCGCGCGGTTGGGGAGTCGGCGCGTCCCCGCGACTGTCCCAACCCGCCTGCATAATGCTTCACACATCGGCTCCGCTGAGCTTTCAGGGGGAGCTAGACCGCGCGCGGGTGGGCTGAACTCTTGGTTGGCACCGCCGCCTTGGTGTGGCCAAGGTGATGTCCCTGAAGTGAGTAGTGGATGGTGGCCAGCAGTGTTGCGCCTACCACCAGCAGGCCGGCGGTGGAAATGATGTAGCCCGCACCGAAGAGGGTAGGGCTCACGAACACCCACACCATGCTTCCGACGAACAGCAGGGTGATGCCGCCGATCGCCGCCAGGCCGATCACCTTGGATCGGGCGTTGCTGCTGACCAGGAGCTCGACGACAAGCATCACTGCGAGAATGGTGGGCAGCAAGAACAGGCCGACGTCCTGGTGCATCCAGGTGAATATCGCGTCGCCTGCGGCGCCTGCGGCCTTGGGGTCCCCGGCGCCGAAGAAGTTGGCGGTGTTGACCTCGATCGCGTACCCGGCAACCGCTACCGTCGCGAACGACAGGACCCATGCCCAGGCCGCAGCGAGGCGGACCGGACGGTGAACCAGGGACTTGATGAACGCGCCGGTGAGGATGACGCCGCCACCCATCACCAGGACGCCGCTGAAGAGGTCGTCAGGGGGGATCGACCCGTTGGCAAAGGTGAACCCGTCGGTCAGGAAGCCAGGCACCGCGAACGTGGTGAATCCTCCGAGCAGGTAGAGCGCGGTGGTTCCCACCACCCCGACGGCGATCATGGCCATCCCGACCCGGGCCACGTTGCGGCTGAGCGCCGTCAGTTCCTTGTAGCCGAACTGAATCGCCGCCAAGGTCACGACCAGGGCCATCGCCGAGACTGCCATCTCGTGGGAGTGCGAGCCCACCAACGCACCGGTCCAGTCATCAACATTGGCGAAGCCAGCGAAACTTCGGTAGGAGGCCACGAACCCCGGGGCCTCCCCGAACTCCATCAGCCAGCCCGCGAGGTGACCCATGATCGCGGCCCCGAACAGGGATGCCGCAGCCAGGGCAGCGACCAGGACCGGCAGCCGCCCGGCCACCGAAACACCACGCTTGTACTCGGCCACGATGGCGTAGACCAGAACAACCAGGATCTCGTCCAGGGCGAAGAACCCGAAGATCTGGGTCCACATCGCGACCTCCGCACCCGGGATCTTGTTATCAAAGATCCCACCAACGGATGCGAGGACGGTGGCGACCACGACGCCGGCGCTGATCCAGACCCGCGCGTGCATCGAACGGACCTTCAACACCTGCAGGGTCAGCAGGGCGAACAGCCCCACCATCCCGATCAGCAGCCCGTGCAAGAACATCACCTTGGCGTAATCGGGGGTCGCCCCGGCACTGGGCTCGGACCGGAACGGGTTGGAGACGAACACAGCCAGCAGCGCGAAAGCCGCCAACCATTCCAAGACGAAAGCAATAAGACGCCGGGGCGTTGCCCACCGCGCCCCGCTAATCGGGGAGTAGTCCTGGTTGGTGGCTTCAGTTACCTCTTCTTGGGTCCTCATCATGAGCCTCTTGGATTGTCATTACCGACGCACTTCTCCTATGCTCAACGTAGAACTCAGGAGGTGGCTCGGATGGGACCAAAGTGCCTATCCTCAGCCACCTCTACGCAGTCATCTCTGTGCCGTTCCGTGGATGTTCGGGACCCACGAAGGTCGGCGCCATGGAGGTGCTGGAGGCTTATACGATCCAGATGAGGCAAACCGGTGGCCAGTCAGGTGCAACGCCCGGTCGTGATCCTTGCGCGGTGACGGCCATGGGTGTTGACGACTTACAGCGATGGCCGATCGGGTGCTGCACCTGACTCGTCTCGGGGGGAACACCGTGCCAGGATCGGTGGAAACATCGTGCGAGCGTCGGTGTTCCCCCTACCTGTTGATAGATGTTTCTTTGTGATTGCCATGCCGCGTGTATACCTTTGAGGGGATTGCGAGAGCCCTGGGCTTTGGCCATCCTTAGCCCGATGTCCTACATCTGGGTTGGGACTTAGGGAGACAAATGGAACTCACGTCAAGAGAGACTTGGGCCGTCATTCACGGACTTGTCCTCGGAGCACTTTTCTTGTTGGCTTTCGCTGGTGCGCTGGCGGGGTTGTGGAGCTTCCGGCCGGGGCTGGTGACAGCCAAGGGTTTGCAGGAGCGTGTGGTACGGCTCAAGGTCGGGCTCGGTGCGATGGCCGTGATTGCGTGGGCCACGGTGATCACCGGCACCTGGATCGTGTACCCGTGGTATCGGGTGAAGCTTGCCGGGGCGAAGTTCGACAAGTGCGTTGGTCTTGAGCTGCCGTCGTCGGTGTGTTCGCCTCGGGACTTCCTGCTGTCCAACGTCGCGGGTGAGACCGAGAAGTGGCACGAGTTCGGGATGGAGTGGAAGGAGCACATCGCCTGGGGCGCGCCACTGCTGGCGACCTCGGCCTTCTTGCTGACGCTCTACTACGGCCCGCGGATCATCGCTCGTCCGTGGCTGCGCACCTCGATCATCGTGTTGTTGGTGGGGGCGTTCGCCGCCGCCGCCGTTGCCGGAGTTTTCGGTGCCTTCATCAACAAGGTCGCCCCCATCTCATGAGTACCGAAAGGACTGCACCCATGAACCACGACTCCGAAATCTCTCCCGAGCTCGCCGCGCTCAAACTGGCGGACAAGCCGGACGGACCCGGCGCCGCGATGATGATCTCTGCCGGCTTCGGCGTCTTCGTCCTCGGCTTCCTGACGATCCTGGCCGAGGCCTCAAAAGGCGCGAACACCTGGCTGGGGAAGTGGTCGGGCGATGCCGGTGTCGGCGCACTGGCGGGCAAGTCGACCGTCGCCTCGTTGCTGTACTTCGTCTCCCTGGCCGTCTTGTGGGTCATGTGGCGTGACAAGGCCGTCGACCTCAAGAAGGCGTTCTACATCGGCCTGGTGCTGGGCGTCCTGGGAGTCATCGGGACCTTCCCGACGTTCTTCCAGATGTTTGCCGCATGACCGCATCACCAGGGGTGGCCCGCGCTGATCGTGTTGCAGCCCGGGCCACTGGGGTCGGAGTCGGGTTCCTGGTGCTCATGATCACGTGGCTGATCGGGGCGCGAGTTACCGACCGGATCTGGGGTCCGCCGTCATCGGCCGTGGTCGCACTGGCCATCGCCGTCGTGGCCGGGATCCTGGCGGCTGTCGTCTCGGACCGCCGGTTCGCGCACCGACTCGTCACCGAAGTCCAGCGAGGCGCACAACCGTAGGAGCACGAACGACGACGCCGACAGCGCGAACCAGACCGCTTGGTGCAGGCCGTTCTGGCAGCGTTTCGTTCAGCCAAGCGTTAATCTGAGCCGAAGACCTCCGAGCTGAGATGTGGGCCTTCAGACCACAACTCACTCGGAGGTCTTCGCACCTCCAGCCCCAGATCGCCGTAGCCGAGTGGAACAACCACACTGGCCGCGAAGAGCAGGCGTTGGGGCCCGGGCAAACATCCCGTTACGAAGCGGGAATGACTGTCGCAAGTGGCGGTGGAGCTCGCCATCCCGTTCGGGTCTTGCGAGCCTGTCGGTGGCTGAGGTCCCGAGCCGTGGATCGTTGTCCATGAAGGGTTACCCCTCACGGGTTCGGTGCTGGCGATCGCAGCCGACCGTCGCTTGCGAGTCGTTCACTACATCAACGACTTCTTCGTCGCCGGACTCGTTGCCGCCTGAGGCGGCATGGCGCTGTGCCCCGTTACACCCCACCCTGTCGAAGCGGCATCGTCCTGCGAGCGCTGCGTGACCTGCGTACCGGCCGACAGGTCGACGTCCCAGCTCGGCCCGAACGTGCGCTGCGTCCTTCTGCCACCACAGTGCTGGCCATCCTCCGCCGGATTGCGGACGAGCTGGGCATTGCGTCTCCATGGCCGCACCCACATCGCCGCCCTGGTCTGGACTGCCCGAGATCCCGCGATCCCTCAGCATGCTCGGTATCGCATTACGGTCATTGTTGGTTGGTGTTGGTAATGCATGGCGGGTTAAAGGTCTCAGGGCTATTCAGCTGACCGGACTACGCTGATGGACTGTGGATGAGATGCGGCCCCGGGCCGGTGTTCATTATCCGAGCTCGGCCGGGGAGTTCCGGTCCTGGTTCGGGACCGACGAGGACTGCCTCGACTATCTGGACTGGCTGCGCTGGCCCGAGGGCTTCGTGTGTCCTGGATGTGGCCATGCCGGCGGCTGGTGGGTGGCCGATGGGCGGTACAAGTGCTCGGGTTGCGGCGAGCGGACGTCGGTGACGGCGGGGACGCTGTTCGATCGCCGGCGGACGCCGTTGACGGTGTGGTTCGAGGCCTGCTGGTTGTTCGCCTCGGGCAAGGACGGCATGTCGGCGTTGAGCCTGCAGCGGTCGCTGGAGATCGGCTCGTACGCGACCGCGTGGGCGATGCTGCATCGGCTTCGCTCGGTGCTGGTGCGCCCCGGTCGAGACCGACTGACCGGCACGGTGGAGGTGGACGAGACGTACATCGGCGGCGAGGAGCCAGGACTGCGCGGCGGACGAGCCAAGGGCAAGAAAGCATTGGTAGGCGTGGCCGTTGAGGTTAAGGAGCCGCGCGGGTTCGGGCGAGCCCGGATGGCGATCTTGGCCGATGGGTCGGCCGCCTCGCTGCACTCCTTCGTCACCGAGCACGTCGAGCCGGGCTCGCGGGTGATCACCGACGGCTGGGCCGGCTACCGCGGTATCGACAAGCTCGGCTACACCTATGAGCCGCGCAGCCAACGGGCCGCTCGCGCCCGTGGACAGGACCCCGGTGAGCTGCTTCCCGCGGTCCACCGTGTGGCGTCGTTGGTCAAGCGGTGGCTACTGGGCACGCATCAAGGTTCGGTCGACGAGGCGCACCTACAGAGCTACCTCGACGAGTTCGTCTTCAGGTTCAACCGACGCCGTTCGCGCAGCCGAGGCATGATCTTCTACCGGGTGCTCGAACTCGCCGTCGCCCACGAGCCGGTGCGCTACCACGAGCTGGTCGCCCACCCGAAGCCGAAGCGAGTTCCGCCCGGGCCGCCAGGAGGAGGCGGTCATCCGCCGAGCATGGACCGTCCGCGAGCACATCGACCCTGGAGAGCATCCTGACCTGCGGTGGTCCGGTCAGCTGAATAGCCCTGAAAGGTCTATCGCGGTTCGCCCACTGCTGCGCGCAGCTATGTTGAGGCCTACCACGGCCGGGCTGATGACTACTACCTGGCCGAGGGCACCGGCGATGCGCAGCGCTACGTCGCCTCACCAGAGGAGGGGGTGCTTGATGGGGGAACCCATTACGGAGCAAGCGGCCGCTGCTCACCGCCGCCTTCCGTCGTCCCGTAGCGCGATCCCGCAACGGGACGTCGAAGCTCGTCACCAGCTGGACTTACGTCCCTACGGGTGGCGTTTGATTCGGGCTCGTGGCGGTGGCGGTCCTGGCGGGCGGGCCACCGAGCATGCTCAGGTTCCGGCGAAAAGCGTCAATATTCATCGGAACTTCTAACCTTTTGTCTCTATGCACGGCGGTTCGTTCCGCGGATCTGAGGGCGTGATCCACGTTCGT
>JBDTWH010000245.1:0-17933 GCA_040006795.1 Actinomycetota bacterium
GAGCAGCTGACTCTTAATCAGCGGGTTGGGGGTTCAATTCCCTCACGGCGCACCAAACATGCAGGTCACAGGCCTGCAGGGTGGCGGTCTTCCTTCACGGAGGGCCGCCACCCACACTTTTTGACGCGAGTCGAACCGAGGACTGTCTTCGCAGCCGAACGGGTAGGAAACGCGGAGTTCGCGCGGCGTAGCTGGCGTATCCCCCGAATCGCTGGGCCAGGCGCGTCTCCTCCCAGCGTGCTTTCAGGGTGAGGAGCAGGAGCAGCACCACGAGCGTGAGGAGCCGGGACCCGCTGCCGAAGGCCACCGTGATCGAGGCCATCGTGAGCAGCAACCCGCTGTAGATAGGGTGCCGAACAAACCGGTACAGGCCCCCCGTGCGCAGCTGCGCGTGCGCGTTCGGCAACGGCGTGGCCGTCAGACCTCGCCCGAGTGCCGTGGTGCTGATGACCATCACGGCCAGGCCGACGACAGTGGCGACGGCGCAGGCGGCGGTGAGCGCGACAGGCACCGGCCCGTCGTGGCGACCCGGGAGCACCACGAGAATACCGATCAGAGCGAACTGGCCGGCGACGAGCACTCGCGCGGTCCGGACGTCGGTATTCGCCGGGCTGTGCAGGTGCGCAGTCACGTCATCCGTGCGTGGTTTCACCTGAGCAGCTCGTTGATGCGGTCGGCCAGCGGGGTCGGCACGACGGTGTCGGCGTCGCGCAGCGCGCCCATGGCGGCGCGCGTGCCGACCAGGCCGGCATACAGCGGCGGGCAGGTCGGGCAGGTCTCCAGGTGGCGCTCCACGAGCACCCGGTCCGGGGCCGGCAGGTCGTCGTCCATGTAGTCCGAGACCTTGCTGCGGGCCTCCCAACAACGCAGCGGGACCCCGCGCAGGGCGTCCCGGCGCTCCCGGCCCTGGGCCAGCGCGTCCACCATCATCATCCGGCCCCGGCGCAGCCGCGCCTTGGCCGCGGGCAGCCCGACGCCCTGGACGTCGGCGATCTCGGCCACGGTCATCCCCTCCGTGTCGTGCAGGACCACCGCGGTCCGATAGTTGACCGGCAGATGCACCAACGCGTCCTCGAGCTCCTCGCGGGTCTCGGCGCGGCCGACGACGGTGGCCGCGTCCACGGTGTAGCTGTCGTCACGCCACTTCTCCTCTACCTCGGCCGCGATGTCTTCGGTGGCGTCCTCGCGGTCTGCGCGGAACCGGTCGACGGCGAGGTTGTGCAGGATGCGGTGCAGCCAGGTGGCCAGCGACGCCTCGGCCCGGAAGGACTCGGCCCGTTGCAGGGCGCGCAGCAGCGTGTCCTGGACGAGGTCCTCGGCCAGCTGGGCGTCCGCCGCGATGGTTCGGGCGTACCTGAGCAGGCCGGGGACTTCGCCAGTCAGGCGGCTACGAACCTCCGGAACGGGCACAACGGCGAGGCTAGCGCGAGTAGCTGCGCTCCGCGGCGGGGGTGTTGGCCTTCTTCATCGGGCAGGTGCGCAGCCCGAAGATCATGTACAGCGGGCAGGTGCCGGCCGCTGCGGTCCCCACCATCACGGCCGCCAGGACGTAGAGCACGATCGCGGGCACGCTCGCCGGGCCGACCAGCACGCCCGCCACGACCAGGACCGGAGCCACGACAAAGGCACGAAGCTTGCGGTCGGCTGAGCCCAGATTCAAGTTCACGGTGTTCTCCTTGGTTTGGTTTTCCGTTACGCCCCATTGACGGGGCGAACCCCGAAAGGGATACAAGGCGGGCGCCATGACACCCGTCACAGCCGCGCCGCCCGCGAGACCGGACATGGAGGCCGAACAGTGGTGGGCGGCCTCGGCCGGAACACGTCCATCCCCAACGCTGATGGCTCATCGCGAGAGCGTTCTCGTCTCCAGCCAGCCCTGAGCTCCGCGTGCCGCATCCTTCGCCGAGATGCTCGCAGACACACGCTCGATCGCGGCCGACCAGCTCAGCTGTGACGGGCGTCACGGCGCCTGGTCGGTATCCCTGTCGGGGTGCGCCCCGTCAATGGGGCGTAACAAACCAACCAAAAAGGACACCGTGGACAAGAACGATTGTTCAGGTGACAGCAAGCTGCGGGTCTGCGTCTTGGGCCCAGCACCTGGTCGTCGCCGGTGCGATCGTCAGCATTCTGAAGGGAATCGAAGCATGAGGATCACCATGAGAAGCACCCTGGCCGTATCCGTAGCCCTAGCCGCAGCCACCCTGTGGCCGGGTACAGCGTCGGCGCACCAGAACATGACCGACCTGACCGGCAAGGCCACGGCCACGTTGGGCGCGACACCGTTCGCGGACGCCACCTACGGGCCCGGGGTGGTCAGCGGCAAGGCCAAGCTCGAGCAGAAGGACGGCCAACTGACAGTCCAGGCAGAGGTCCAGGGCCTGAAGCCGGGCACCTCCCACGTCGGCCACCTCCACTTCGGCAACTGCACCAGCCTCATCCCCGGCGAGGTCGTCTACCACCTCACCGCGGTCAAGATCGGCCAGGACGGCCAGGGCCACAGCGTCACCGTCATCCCCGACGCCACCCGAGCCAACCTCACCGCCGTGCAGGACTGCGACCTGTGGGTGGCCTTCCACGAGGGACCGACCAACACCAACCCTCCGTCACCCGCGGCAGCGGTCGGACCGGTGCTGATCAAGCAGGCCTGAGCCGGCCCCACAGCTCACGAACAGCTGGTCGCACCCCTGACTGCACGATCGCCGATGCAAGTCAGGGGTGCGCCGGCAAATCAGCAGTTCCACGCGTGCGTGACGTTGTTTGACCGTGACCTATGACCCAATTGGCAACCGATGGATACCCCCTTGGGTATGCTGTGGGTGACAAACGAAGTCACCAGCTAATGAGTATCGACACGACCGAAGCGATCCTGCGCACCGGCGACAAGGAACTGCCGTGCCCGCTGATCAAGGCCACCGAGGGCAACGACGCCTACGACGTATCCAAGCTGCTCAAGGAGACCGGTCACGTCACAATCGACCCGGGCTTCGTCAACACGGCCTCGTGCCGCTCGGCGATCACCTACATCGACGGTGACGCCGGGATCCTTGGCTACCGCGGCTACCCGATCGAGCAGCTGGCCGAGAACTCCACGTTCCTGGAGACCTCCCACCTCCTGATCTACGTCG
The DNA here is from genome assembly GCA_040006795.1 of Actinomycetota bacterium. Lineage (GTDB taxonomy): Bacteria > Actinomycetota > Actinomycetes > Actinomycetales > Dermatophilaceae > UBA4719. Next base: position 3,126 of record JBDTWH010000245.1, read on the forward strand.
AGCTGCCGACCGCCGCGGAGCTGGCTGGCTTTGACGCGCGGATCCGCCGTCACACGCTGCTCCAGAGGACCTCAAGGGCTTCTTCGCCGGCTTTCCGCGAGACGCGCACCCGATTCCGGTGCTGTCCTGGCGGTCTCGGCTCTCTCGACGTTCTACCAGGACAGCCTCGACCCGTTCGACTCCGAGCAGGTCGAGATGTCGAGCATCCGCCTCCTGGCCAAGCTGCCGACCATCGCGGCCTACGCCTACAAGGAGAGCATCGGCCAGCCGTTCCTCTACCCCGACAGCTCCCTGCCGCTGGTGGACAACTTCCTGCGGATGACCTTCGGCTTCCCGGCCGAGCCGGACGAAGCCGACCCGATCATGGTCAAGGCCCTCGACCAGCTGCTGATCCTGCACGCCGACCACGAGCAGAACTGCTCCACCTCGACGGTTCGTCTGGTTGGCTCCTCGCACGCCAACCTGTTCGCCTCGGTCTCGGCAGGCATCAACGCGCTGTTCGGGCCGCTGCATGGTGGCGCCAACCAGGCTGTGCTCACGATGCTCGAGAAGATCCAGGCCGACGGCGGGGACGTCGACGAGTTCGTGCGGAAGGTCAAGAACAAGGAGGGCGGGGCCAAGCTGATGGGCTTCGGGCACCGGGTCTACAAGAACTACGACCCGCGGGCGGCGATCATCAAGAAGACCGCCGACCAGCTCCTCGAGAGCCTCGGCCACCGCGACGAGCTGCTCGACATCGCCTTCAAGCTCGAGCGAGTGGCGCTCTCGGACGAGTACTTCATCGAGCGCAAGCTGTACCCCAACGTCGACTTCTACACCGGGCTGATCTACCGGGCGATGGGCTTCCCGCCCAAGATGTTCACAGTGCCGTTCGCCCTCGGGCGGCTGCCCGGCTGGATCGCCCAGTGGCGCGAGATGATCCAGGACCCTGAGCTCAAGATCGCCCGCCCACGTCAGCTCTACGTCGGACCCACCGAGCGCAAGTACGTGCCGGTGAGCAGCCGCTGACGCGCCTCCGCGGCCGGGCGAGTCAGCGCGCCTGTCGGCTCAGTCACCGTTCCTTGATCGGATCGCCCGCATTTGTACAGCGTTCCCGATGAGACGCCTTACCCCTGCCGTGCGCGGTAGAGATCGCGCACGGGACGGCAATCCCCGCTTCGTGATGGAGCAGGTGATGATCGACCCACCAGACGATCTCGATGAAGGACTCGGTTGGGCCGCTTCTGTCGCGATAGGTGCAGCGCCCACCTTGTCGAGCGCAACGTCGATCGGCGCCGACCAGCGCCGCGCGCCAAGCCTCCACGCCGGTGCCGAAGGCCGGCAGCACCCCGGCGGCGGCGCTGCTGAAGCGATAGTCGTCCCGGGTCAGGGCGTGGCTGCCGGCCGCGTAGTCGGCGCGCAAGGTCAGCATCTCCCTGAAGTTGCCGAGCATGACGACCGTTATGCGGCGGGCGTGTCGCGGCCTTGACACCTTGAGCGCGCGTCCTGCGAATCCGCTTCAATAAAGTCCTCCAGTTCTGAAGGTTTGACCAGGTCCGCCGCCAAGCCTCACCCCCCCGACTCGCCGCGGGGGCTCGGCTCTGACGGGTCTGTGACGGGTGTCACGGCGTCGGTTGGTATCCCTTTGGGGGCCCGGTCCGTCAATGATGCGTAACGAAAACCAAACCAAGGAGGACACCGTGAATTTGAATTTGGGTTCAGCAGACCGCAAGCTTCGTGCCTTTGTCGTGGCACCGGTCCTGATCGTGGCCGGCGTGCTGGTCGGCCCCGCAAGCGTGCCCGCGATCGTGCTCTACGCCCTGGCGGCCGTGATGGTGGGGACCGCAGCGGCCGGCACCTGCCCGCTGTACATGATCTTCGGGCTGCGCACCTGCCCGATGAAGAAGGCCAACACCCCCGCCGCGGAGCGCAGCTACTCGCGCTAGCCTCGCCGTTGTGCCCGTTCCGGAGGTTCGTAGCCGCCTGACTGGCGAAGTCCCCGGCCTGCTCAGGTACGCCCGAACCATCGCGGCGGACGCCCAGCTGGCCGAGGACCTCGTCCAGGACACGCTGCTGCGCGCCCTGCAACGAGCCGACTTGTTCCGGGCAGGTCGCTAGCCACCTGGCTGCACCGCATCCTGCACAACCTCGTCGTCGACCGATTCCGCGCAGACCGTGAAGACGCCACCGAAGACGTCGAGCGCGAGGTAGAGGAGAAGTGGAGTGATGACACCTACACCGTGGACGCGGCGATCTTGGTCGGGCGGGCCGAGACCCGCGAGGAGCTCAAGGACGCACTGGTGCATCTGCCGGTCAACTATCGGACCGCCGTGGTCCTGCACGACGCGGAGGCGATGGCCGTGGCCGAGATCGCCGACGTCCAGGGCGTCGGGCTGCCGGCAGCCAAGGCGCGGCCGCGCCGGGGCCGGATGATGATGGTGGACGCCCTCGCCCAGGGGCAGGAGCGCCGGGCCGCCCTGCGCGGGGTCCCACTGCGCTGCTGGGAGGCCCGCAGCAAGGTCTCGGACTACATGGACGACGACCTCCCGGCCCCAGACCGGGTGCTCGTGGAGCGCCACCTGGAGACCTGCCCGACCTGCCCACCGCTGTATGCCGGCCTGGTCGGGATCAGGGCTGCGATGGGCGCGTTGCGCGACGCCAACACCGTCGTGCCGGCGCCGCTGGCCGACCGCATCAACGAGCTGCTCACCCACGAGTGACCCCGGTTCTCACCCGGCCCCTGTTGAACTCTTGCCAAGGCGCGCTCTCGAAAACGACGGCTCGCACCAGCGCGCCCAGATCAGGTCGCGCGATCTACCACAGTGGTCTCGGGCACGTGTGGACGGAAGATCCGTCTGTATGGCGTGCGCCGCCTTGACCGACATTGCATTGATCCCCAACAGGCACTATTCAGACATCGAGAGGAACCTCATGACCACTCAAGCATTGACCACAGCGACCTTCGACCAGGCCGTGTTCGACAACGAGATCGTTCTCGTCGACTTCTGGGCGCCCTGGTGCGGACCATGCCGTGCGTTCGCCCCTGTCTTCGAGCAGGCCTCAGCCACTCACCCCGACATCGTGTTCGGCAAGGTGGACGCCCAAGCGGAGATGTCGTTGGCGGCCTCGGCCGAGATCACGTCCATTCCCACGCTGATGGCCTTCCGCGAGGGGTTCCTCGTCTTCAGCCAGCCCGGCGCGCTGCGGGCCAAAGCCCTAGAAAAGGTCATTGCCGGCGTCCGCGGGCTGGACATGGATGATGTCCGGGCCGAGGCCGCCAAGTCCCGGGCCGCTACTGTCGCGTCCTGACCTCCCGCAACCGCGACAACGACCTCAAGGGAGCCACGATGGTTGAGTTGAACCCGGACGAGATGGGCGTCGTGGTCAACCGGCTGCGCCGAGCCCAGGGCCAGATCGGCGGCATCCTGCGGATGATCGAGGAGGGCCGCGACTGCAAGGACATCGTCACCCAGCTCGCCGCGGTCAACCGCGCCCTGGACAAGGCCGGCTTCGCCATCCTCGCGACCGGGCTGAATCAATGTCTGACTGAGCCCGACGGGGCCGACTCCGTGGACGTCAAGACCTTAGAGAAGCTCTTCCTGTCCCTGGCCTGAGCCCAGGCGGCATCCCCTTTTGGGTAGCGCCTGCCTGCCCCACAACCGCCACCACTTTGCTATGAGAGGCCACTTCCCATGTCTGAAGACACCGACACACTCAGCCCGGACCAGATCCGCGACGTCATCATCATCGGCTCCGGCCCGGCTGGTTACACCGCAGCCATCTACGCCGCCCGGGCCAACCTCAAACCGGTCATCTTCGAGGGCGCGGTCACCGCCGGTGGTGCCCTGATGACCACCACCGAGGTCGAGAACTACCCCGGGTTCCCCACCGGCATCATGGGCCCCGACCTGATGGAGGCCATGCGCGCCCAGGCCGAGCGCTTCGGCGCAGAGCTCATCCGGGACGACGTCACCGAGGTGTCCCTGGACGGCCCGGTCAAAACCGTCACCGACGGTACTGGCAGGACCTGGTCGGCGCGCACCATGATCCTGGCGATGGGCTCGGCGTACCGCCGGATGGGCCTGCCCGACGAGTCCCGCCTCGCCGGCCGCGGGGTCTCCTGGTGCGCGACCTGCGACGGGTTCTTCTTCCGCGACCAGGACATCGTGGTCGTCGGCGGCGGCGACTCCGCCATCGAGGAAGCCACCTTCCTGACCAAGTTCGCCCGGTCCGTGACGATCGTGCACCGCCGCGACCAGCTGCGCGCCTCCAAGATCATGGCCGAACGTGCCATGATCAACCCCAAGATCCGCTTTGCCTGGAACAGCGCCGTGGAGGCGATCCACGGCGACGACAAGGTCACCGGCGTCACCTTGCGGGACACCCTCACCGGCCAGACGCGGGTCCTGCCGGCCACCGGTGTCTTCGTCGCCATCGGCCACGACCCGCGCAACGAGCTGGTCAAGGGCATCATCGACCTGGATGCCGTCGGCTACGTGCAGGTCCAGGGCCGCACCACGGCGACCAACGTCGTGGGGGTGTTCGCTGCCGGTGACCTGGTCGACCACATTTACCGCCAGGCGGTCACCGCCGCAGGCTCAGGCTGTGCCGCGGCCCTGGACGCCGAGCGCTACCTCGCCAATCACGCCGCCGAACCCGCACGCGGCCCCGTCAGCGAGCTCGGCGCCGCTCGCAGATAGCTCGTCACGCACCTGACTGCACCATCGCCCGGGCGTGCATGTCAAGAGGTAGCGCGGACGCAGTTCCCGGGCGCCAACGTCGACATCTCCAGCCACCGAAGGGATACACCATGACCAGCACGACATGGAACCAGCGTTACGAGCAGAGCGAGCTCGTCTGGTCCGCCGCTGCGAACATCTGGGTCCAGGAGGTGACCCAGGACCTGCCGGCCGGCTGGGCCCTGGACATCGCCGCCGGAGAGGGCCGCAACTCCTTGTGGCTGGCCGACCGCGGATGGCAGGTCACCGCGGTGGACTTCTCCGAAGTGGCGCTGCAGCGGGCTCGCGCACTCGCCGAGAAGCACCTCGGCGACGAGTCCGGAAGGCTGGTGACCCTGGAGGCCGACGTCCAGACCTGGGTCCCCGAGGCACGCTCCTACGACCTGGTGCTCGTGGTGTACCTGCACCTGCCCGAGCAGGAGCGCCGTTCCGTCATGCGGGCGGCGGCCGAGGCGGTTGCTCCGGGCGGAACGCTGCTGGTCGTGGGACACGATCTGGAGAACCTGACCTCCGGTCACGGCGGTCCACAGAACCCCGCCGTGTTGTACCGGCCCACCGACATCGTGGCGGACATCGAGCCATCCCAGCTGGTCGTCGTCCGACGCGAGACCGCCGTGCGATCAGCGACGAATGCTCAGGGCCAACCGGTGGATGCCCTCGACGCGCTCGTGGTGGCCCGCCGACCCGTGGGCTGATCCCCGCCTCGGTGTTCGCTGCCACCCGTGGCCGCCCCGATCCCGGCCGCGGCGATCCCCAGCATCACGGCCGCCACGGCTGCCACGGGTGCCACGATCGACAGCAAACTTGCGGGGCCGACCAGCACACCGGCGACGACCAGTGCCGGTGCCACGACGAGGGCACGAACCTTGCGGTCTGCGTTCATCGCGGTCATCTCGCGCCGCCCACCCGGTCGGCGGAAAGACCACCGGCACGGACCAGCACCCGCAGGTTGTCGGCACCGGACAGTGACGGGGTGAACGCCGGGCCCTCGATGAGGGCACCCACCTGCGACAGGTACTGGGTGGGTGCGCTGATCGACTTACCGAACACCTGCCCGGAGCCGGCCGTGGGGCGAACCAGCCCGAGCAGCATGCGGATCGTTGTGGTCTTGCCCGCACCGTTGGGTCCGACGAAACCGGACACCACCCCGACAGGCAGGTGAAGGTCGAGGTCGTCGACGACGATCCGGCCCCCGTAGGCCTTTTGCAGTCCACTGGTCTGGACCGCGTACGTGGTGGTAGCCGACCGTCGATCGGCCTGTGCTAGGGAGAGCGTCTGTGTCGTCATGTCCCCAGGCTGTGGCGCGTTCCTAAGCCCGAAGTAAGAGAAGCCACAACGCAGAGTGAGAATGCACGCGGAACCGTTGAATGGTCAGGACTGACTGCCACGCAGAAGACCAAGCTGGCAGCGATGGTCGAAGAGGAGAACCTCGCGCACGACCTGTACGTGGCCTTTGGCGACAAGTACGGGACAACGTTCAGCCGGATCACCAACGCGGAGACACGACACCTCGTGAGGTGCGAATCGTGCTCAAGCGATTCGCCATTACCGACCCGACCCCAGGAAAAGCCGCGGGAGCCTTCACGACCGCCAGCACCGCGGCGGGGGGTGGCTCAGGTGAGTGCCATCACCGTGTAGAAGTTCAACCCAGAACGATCCGTGGTCTGGGCTGGTGATCCAGTCACTTCGCGGCGGAGCTCGACCGCGCCCCTGCCGTTGATCATCGACTTCGGGCCGCTTGCCACCCTGCCTGTGTACTGGACGGTCACCGGTCGTCTGCGGACGGATAAGGACTCCTGGGTGGAAGCCTGCGAAGGTGTCCTTGCCACTGTGCAGTGACCCTCGGGTGTAGTGATCAGGTAACTGCCTGCCGGGGACTGGGATGTGGCCGACGTCGCACGCGCGGCGCGATGCGTCCGGCAGACATGACGACCAGCTCGTCCGCGATGTCGGCAACCACGCCCATGTCGTGGGTCAGCAGAGCTGCGGTGCCACGCCCGTACTGCCCGAGGCTTCGCAGCAGTCGCCCTCCGACCGATCTGAATGTCAAGAGCAGCCTCTTCGCCTCAGATTTGGATGCAAATATGCTCCTGTTGACACCAACCACAGCACCAGCCCAAACTTGGTGTCAAGAACACCTCACTTGCATCCAATTCTGAGGCAGAGTGGTTGAATGTGACACGAACCATCCCGAGTTCACTGGCGCCCGTGCTGGAGCAGTTAGAGCTATACCAAGCGGACCTCGTCACCACCGCGCGGCTCGACGAGCTGGTCCGCGCAGCCGGTATCCGCACCGCTACCCGGACTGTCGCGACCCGCCTGCGTGAGCGTGGCTGGTTGTTGCCGACCGGTCAACGCGGCGTGTGGGAGTTCGCGCCGGCAGCCGTGGCCGGCGCCTACAGCCGCGGCGGGCACACGCGACTGCTGCGTTCGGTCCTGGTCCGCAGTGACATCGCCTGTGGTTTAACCTTCCAAGCGGCCGCGTGGGCACTGAACTTGGCGGAACGGGCGCCGTCACGCATCGAGGTCGCGGCGGCAAGCGCGCGGGATGCCCGTCGCCTGCCGCAGGCCCTTGACGTGTCGGTGTTCACGCCGAAGCTGAAGTACCTGGCCGCCAAGGGCGTCCCGGTCCTGCACCCGACGAGCCTCCTCGTGCATATGGCCGCGAACCCGGGACGCGTCCGCTCGTGGTCAAGCGCGCTGGAATGGTTCCCCGACGTCGCGGCCGAAGCCGTCGCCAAGGACGTGCTCACCGAGTTGGACGAACGCCCCGCAACCGTCTCGGCCCGTCTGGGCTATCTACTCCAAGGGCTGCGCCCGGACATCGCCGATCAACTCACCGTTCCCTCGACCAAGACTTGGTTCGGCCCACGGCGCAAGCTGATCCGACACGACAGTCACTGGCAGATCGCGGACACCCTTCTTCCCTTCGACCCGCGCAGCTTGGAGGCTGTGACGTGAGCACAGGGCCCATCACGCTGACCGTCGGTTGGATCAGCCGGCACACCCCACCCGGTGCCGGAGTCGATGGTCGCGACGCCGCGGTCATCGACATTGCCCAGGACCTGCTCCTGCGCGATCTGCATGAACGAGGCAGCCTTGACGCGCTGGTCTTTAAGGGCGGCACTCGCTGCGCAAGCTGTACCCCGGCAATCAAGGACGGTTCTCCCTCCATCTCGACTTCAGCGTCGCCGACCCCAGTGGCGACGCCGATACCGTCGTGGTCGAACTCGTCAGCGACATCGACGGAACGACCATCGGGCCGTTCTCCTACGGCGTGAGCGAACGCCGGGGCAAGTGGTCGCTGACGATCCAGAGCCCCTTCGGGGCAGACGAGTCCACGCTGTCGAGCAAGCTCGACGTCTCGCCGCCGCCGTGGCTCGAACCTGTTCGCCGGGGCTGGGTTCGGATGCCGATTCATGCCACGTACGGCGTGCCATCTCTGCCGGAGCTTCAGGTGGTGCGACTGGAAGAGAACATCGCCGAGAAGATCTCACGCCTCAACCGCACGACGACAGCCCGCGATCTGTATGACCTTGCGTGGCTTGTCACCCATCAGCGCGACATTGGCGATCTCGATACCGATCTCATCCGTCGAATGGTCGCGCTGAAGATCTGGGTCGACGCCCATGGCGTCACCGCGGGCAGTATGCGCTGGAGGGCCGGCCACGAACCACGCCCGTTCGATCCAGACCATTGGCTACGAACCCGTACCACACAGGAAGTCGACCTCGCGGACATCGGCGCCCTGGTCGTCCCAACACCCTCATTGGCCGATCTCAACGCGACCATCCAGGCCCACTACGGCTTCCTTCGGGAACTTGACCCCGAAGAGCGGCAGCTCGCCGCGACACGAGAACAGGAGCGCCACATCGCCCTGCGTCTGCTCAACGAGCTGCCCGGAGCCTTGCCTCGCTTGGTCTCTACTAGCTGAGCCGGACTGGGATACTGCCAGCGGTGAGACTCCCACGTGCCCCGTGCCAGGCGAGCGTATGGTCGCCATCACACACACTTTTCGCCACATCTTTTGACCACAAACAACGACAACTGTCCACAACTATCCGGCGGTGGGAATCGCGGATCTCGTTGTGGTGCAGGGGTTTCCACAACTAACGACAACTGTCCACAACTGACTAGTCAGAATCAGCGGGTTCGGGGTTCAAGTCCCTGACGGCGCACCATAGGTGCAGGTCACAGGCCTGCAAGGTGGCGGCCCTCCTTCCGGGAGGGCCGCCACTCACATTCTTTGACTCTTAATGTTCAGGTCCACGGGTACTGGATCACCTGCGCCTCCGAGATCTCCCCGAGCAGGCCCTCGATGACAGAGATTATCCCGAGGTCGTTGGTCCGGACGAGTTCCGCCATGTGACGCACCTCCTGTCTTCCCACGTCGTCGCTGGAGGCGCTGGGGGCCCAGGGCGACAAAACTGATCGCTCATCCCCACTTCCCTCAGGTGAGCCCGTGGTCGAAGGCGTACGCGGCCGCGGCGGTGCGCGACGGGACTTCCAGCTTGGTGAAGATGTTGCTCAGGTGCCGCGCGACCGTCTTCTTGCTCAGGAACAGGGCCGCGGCGATCTCCGGGTTGGACCTGCCTGCGGCGACCAGCCGGAGGACCTCGGCCTCGCGGGCGGTGAGGCCGCCTGGCAGGGGGCCCGGGGCCAGCAGCCGGTCCACCGCCTGTGCGGCGGGGGTGGCCCCGAGCGCCGCGAGCGCTCGGACCGCGGCCCCGAGCTCGACGGCCGCGGACTCCTCGTCTCCCAGCTCACGCAACGAGCGACCCACGAGGGCCTGTGTCCGTGCGTTCTCGTAGGGCCAGCCCAGCTCCCGCCATCTCTGCAGCGCCGCGCGTAGCGCTTTCAGGGCGTCCTCGGGTCGGTCCTCGGCAAGGGCCAGGGCCCCGACGGCGTACCCGGCCATCGCCTTGAGCGAGCTCGAGTCGAACGCGTCGCCGACCGCTTCCAGCTCGGCGACGAGGGGGCGTGCGCCGGCGAGGTCGTTTCCGGCCAGGAGTACGTCGATCGCGCCGGGCAGCAGCTGCGAGCGATGGATGGGATCGCGCGGCTCGCCCAGCACCCGGCGTACGGCAGCACGCGCCGCGTCGGTCCGGCCGCGAGCGAGGGAGAGCAGGGCGTGCGCGGGTTGTGGGTCGTGGCCAAGGCCGACTGCCTGCTCGAACGCGTCCTCGGCTGCGTCGTACTCACCACGGATGCGCAGCAGCTCACCCTTTTCCGCGAAGGCCAGACCCGCGGCGGCCGGGGTGCCCGCCGCGACGTAGCGCGCGGCAGCGCCGTCGAACTCTGCGATGGCCTGCTCGTAGGCACCGCGGACCCGCATCACCTGGCCTCGGTGGACCGCGCACTGACCGGTGAACGGCACCAGTCCCACCTGGGCGCCGCACCAGGTGGTCAGCGCGGTCGTCCACTGCGCCACCCTGTCGAAATCCGAGATCTCCTGACAGGCCTCGATCAGGGAGCAGTACGTGTGCCCGGCGAAGATGGGCGACACCTCGCCCGTGGTGACCCCGACCATGGCCTCGTCGAGCATTCGCACGCCTTCGGGCACCCGACCCAGGTAGAGAAGGCACCGCCCTTGCGCCATCAGGCCGGCCGCGAGCAGGTCGCCGTCACCGAAGCGTCTGCCGTACGACGTGAGGGAGGCGGCCTCGTCCAGTCCCGTGCCCGGGTCGCCGCCGAGGATGTGGCCGAGCATCCCGAAGAAGAGGACGTACCCGTGCTCGACAGTGTCCTGCTCAAAGGCCTCGAGAAGCCGGTCGGCACGCGAGATCCAGCCACTCGCGACCGCGTACTCGCCGCGGTCCATCAGCGTCATGGCCAGCCAGAAGGCGGACCGGACCGCGGCATGCTGGTCGCCGGCGTCGAGGTGAGCCTGGTGCGCCCGCTGGAGGGCCTGGATGCAGTCGTTGTGACGGCCGACCAGGAACGCAGCGGTGGCAAGATCGGCGAAGTCGGCGGCCAGGAGCGCATCGCTCCCAGCCGCCGAAAGACCTTCGTACGCGGCGACCCAGTCGCGGCGGTCGAACGCCTCGCGCGCCCGCAGCAGTTCTTCGACGACGTTCACGAAGCCTCACCCCAGAGCCAGCATAGGGCGGTCAGGCAGTTTGGTGCTGCCTCCCCGGCGCCTTCACCCGAAGGCCGATCCGGCGCGCCACGTACTCTGCGTCCCGGCCGATGCCCGGGAAGACCATCGAGCTGAACGCGTACTGGAAAGCAAGGCCGCAGAAGAAGAGCCCAGGCGCCTGGTCGACCACACCGCGCATCTCCACGGGCCAGCCGTCCTCGCCGAGCACCGGAACCTTGATCCAGTCGAAGACCTGACGGAAGCCGGTTGCCCAGACGACGTTGGTGACCGGCACGACGGTGCCATCCTCAAGGAGCGGCATGCCGCCCCGGACCCCGACCATGCGGGCAGTGGGCCGCTCGACGCCGCGCGCGGTGAGGTCCTCGCGGTGGACCCTGATCATCGGTCCCCCGTGCGCCCGAACCTCGTGGAACTCCTTGCGTCCCATCGGGGTACGCCGGGTGAGGACGTGCCGCCACGCGAAGACGACCACCGGGAAGATGAACTTCGCCCGACGCTGCTCGGGCCTGAACGGCAGCTGGCCTGGGTCCCGCCCGCACAGCGTGACCCGGTTGGTCTTCGCGGCCTCGTAGGCGATGTCCGTGCCGGAGTGCGAGGCACCCACCACCAGCACCGGCCCGGGCCGGAGGTCGTCGGGACGGTGGTACTCGCTTGAGTGCAGCTGGCGGATCGTCGGGTCGAGCTGGTGACCGAACTCCGGGATGTTCGGCGCCTGCCCGAAGGTCCCGGTCGCCACGACCACGTTGTCGCAGGTGATCGTGTTGTCCCCGATGCGAAGCGCGAAGCCGCCATCGGTCCGCTGTTCGAGGGAGTCGACGCGGGTGCTCATCCGCACCGGCAGGTCGTACTTCAGTGCGTAGCTCTCGAGGAAGGCGGCGACCTCGTCCTTCTGGGGGAACGTCCAGGGATCGGCCGGGAAGGACATGCCGGGGAGCCCGTCGTACTTCGCCGGGCTGTAGAGCCGCAGCGTGTCCCAGTGCCGGCGCCAGTTGTCGCCGATCCGGGCGTTGCTGTCCAGCACGACGCAGGCGCGGCCCTGCTTCGTCAGGTGGTACGCCGTGGACAGGCCGGCCTGACCGGCTCCGATGATCACGGTCTCGATGTGTTCGATGGACATGGTTCCTCCTAGCGTCGGGTGATACTCCGACGCTAGGAAGAGCGCAGCGTTCACCGCGTCGGGCAGGATGCCCAACTGGTTCCGGCCGCATGGGTGGGTTGACCCATCAGCGGAAGGCGACTCGAGAGGATCGTCTCGAGGTCCTCCGGCGCCACCGGCAAACCCCGACGCGGTCACTGTCGGCCCACCCAACGGCATACCTCGCTATTTCATGGCAGCGCAACAGGACTGAGTCACACGGACCGGGACCGGGCGACCGTGGCCGCCACGATTGCGGCGTCTTCCCCGACGCCGCAAAGCAGGGACGACTTGCGTTTGCGCAGGTAGTGCACGCCGCAGAAGTAGAGGCCGGGCACCGCGGTGGAAAGGTCGTCGCCCACGATGGGGAAGCCCAGGTCATCGAAGACCGGGAAATTGACCCAGTCTGTGTAGTCCGGCCGGAAGCCGGTCGTGAATACCACGGCGCCGAAGCCCGCGAGATCGATCTCGACGAGGGGGTTCGCAGTGGAAGGGCGTCGGGTCCGGCATCTCAGGCACAGTGTCGCCGAATGTCTTGACCAGCAGGTTGCGGATGTCGTTGTACCTGGCGTCGGCGAATGCCACCGACCCTGCCAGGTCGTCCGCAAACTGCGCCTTCCCCCCGGATACACCAGCTAACCGTCCGACCAGCTGGACACCGAGGTTCTGCAGGACTCTGTAGTGCAGGTCATGACCCCCACGAGCGCCACTGGCCTAAGCGTTGGCGCCCAGGCGAGCCGCCGGGCTAGCTAGTGCGCCCACAGGCTGGTCGAAGAACGGTGTGCCCGTGAGCCACGTCACCAGGTCCTTGTCGCCGAGCCGGCGAGGAGCCCAGCCGGCTCGGCGCCTCCGGATCCGCCCGACTTCCGCGGTGTGCGACACGCCTACGACACAGTGGCGGAGGACTATGCCGCCTAACTTCCGGACACCGACAGCGGAAACAGCGAAGCTTGTCGCCGCTAGGCTGCTGGCCGGAAGCACATCTTCGAGGGTGATGCGGACGCTGGGTTGCCCAGTTTCGCGGGTCACAGGTCGCGGTGGACCTCGTCCGGCTCCTCGCGGGTGGTGCGGGTGATGTTGCGGATAGCCAGTGCGAGACCACCCCACACCACCAACATGGCGATGAGCATCATGACAACAGCGGAAGCCGTCATCGGGAAACCTCCTCGGACGGGGCGGTCAGGTCGACGGTGCGCCGCCACGGAAGTCGTGCGAGGACGATGGCCAGCACGATCACCAACGCCGCCGAACCCCATCCGATCCAGTTGATCAGCCAGTCCGGATAGCCGCCGTACGTCTCATCCAGGTCGGCCCTGAGCTCGTCGATCAGAACATAGACGAGGGCCGCCGGGGTGACCACGCCCACCAGTCCGAGCCACCAGCTGCCCAGCTGCACCGACCCCGTGCTGTTGAGGTGGTCCCGCAGGTTGTCGAGGTCGCGGTAGACCCACGTGACGGCGAGCATGCTGACAACGGCGACCAGCAAGATGCCGAAGCGGTTGATGAAGTGGTCGGCGGTGTCCAGGATCGGTACGCCGGTGGTGGTGGCGAACAGCAGGACGCTGGCGGCCGCTGCCGGCACCCCGACGACAAGCGAGGCGGTGGCCCGGCCGAGGTCGAGTTTGTCGCGGACGGCGGAGATCACGACCTCGATCACGCTGACCAGGGAGGTCAAACCTGCCACCACGAGCGATCCGAAGAACAGCACGCCGATCAGGGCTCCGGCCGGAGCCTGGGAGATGATCGCCGGGAACGCGACGAAGGCCAGGCCGAGGCCTGAGGTCGCCACCTTGTCGACTGCGACCCCGTTGGCCTGGGCCATGAACCCCAGCGCGGCGAACACGCCAATCCCGGCAAGCAGCTCGAAGGATGAGTTGGCCAGGCCGACCACCAGCCCGGACCCGGTCATGTCGGTCTTGGGACCCACGTAGGAGGCGTAGGTGATCATGATCCCGAAGCCGACCGACAGCGAGAAGAAGATCTGGCCGAATGCCGCCGCCCAGACTCCGGCGTCCGTGAGTGCGCCCCAGTCCGGGGTGAAGAGGGCATTGAGCCCGTCTGCGGCTCCCGGCAGGAACAGCGACCGGATCACGAGCGCGAGGAAGGCGATCACGAGCAGGGGAATGAACACCACCGAGAGCGAGCCGATGCCCTTCTGGACGCCTGCCACCATGACCGCGATGACCGCTGCCCACACCAGCAACAAGGGCCACAGCACTCCGCCGACGAAGTCGAGCCCGATACCGGGTGAGGCCACCTTCAGGAATTTGTCGAAGAAGAACGCGTCCGGGGTCGAGCCCCAGGACTTGTCGATCGAGAAGAACGTGTATCGCACTGCCCACGCGATGATCACCGCGTAGTAGATCGCGATGACTGCGCAGATCCCGACCTGCCACCAACCCAGAGTCTCTGCGGTGGCGCCGCCAAGACGCCGGAAGGACAGGGGAGCGGAGCCGCGATAGCGGTGCCCGATGCCGTAGTCGAGGAGCAGGAAGGGCAGCCCGGCAACCAGCAGCGCCACCAGGTAGGGGATGACGAACGCGCCGCCGCCGTTCTCGTAGGCGACATACGGGAAGCGCCAGATGTTTCCCAAGCCCACGGCGGACCCGATCGCCGCCAGGATGAACATCTTGCGGCTGGTGAAGCCGCCCCGGGCATGCTGCTCCGGGGACGCGCCGGACGGCTGGGCTTGCGTGGACATAGGCCTCCTTTGCTCGCTGCCACAGAGGCTAGACCCGCAGCGACCACAGAGGCCAGACCCGCAGCGACCAGGTTGCACCCCATGGATTCCTCCCGCGGAACACTGCGGTCCGAGCGATCCACTCGAAGTACGTCGCCATGGGGTGCTCGCCCTG
>JBDTWH010000246.1:0-6307 GCA_040006795.1 Actinomycetota bacterium
TTCTGCCACCTTGGGGTGGGACACCAGCGCGGACTCGATCTCGGTGGTGGACAGGTTGTGGCCCGCGACGATCAAGACGTCGTCCACCCGGCCTAGCAGCCAGATGTTGCCGTCATGGTCCTTCTTGGCACCGTCACCGGCGAAGTACAGGCCGGGGAAACGCGACCAGTACGTCTCCTTGTAACGCTCCGGGTCGCCCCAGATGCCCCGCAGCATGGCCGGCCACGGTTTGGTCAGCACCAGATAGCCGCCTGAGCCGTTGGGGACCGACTTGCCCAGGTCGTCAACGACATCCACGGAGATGCCGGGCACGGCGATCGTGGCCGATCCGGGCTTGGTGCTGGTGACTCCCGGCAGGGGGCTGATCATGATGGAGCCGGTCTCGGTCTGCCACCAGGTGTCCACGATGGGGCAGGTGTCCCCGCCGATCACCCTGCGGTACCAGATCCAGGCCTCGGGGTTGATCGGCTCACCGACCGAGCCCAGAAGCCGCAGCGAGGAGAGGTCGAACTTGGCGGGAACGTCGTCACCCCATTTCATGAAGGTGCGGATCGCGGTTGGCGCGGTGTAGAAGACCGTGACGCCATACTTCTCGACGATCTCCCACCAGCGTCCCTGGTGTGGGCTGTCAGGAGTGCCTTCGTACATCACCTGCGTCGCACCGAGGGCCAGCGGTCCGTAGACGATGTAGCTGTGCCCGGTCACCCAGCCCACGTCGGCGGTGCACCAGAAGACATCGGTGTCGGGGTGGACGTCGTGCACCACGGAGTTCGTGTAGGCAGCCTGCGTCATATAGCCGCCGGTGGTGTGGAAGATGCCCTTGGGCTTACCGGTGGTGCCCGAGGTGTAGAGGATGAACAGCGGGTGCTCGGAGTCGTGTCCCACTGCCGGGTGGGTGGCGTCGGCGGCCGCCAGTGCTTCGTGCCACCACACGTCTTTCTTGTCGTCCCAATCGACATCGCCGCCGGTTCGCTTGACGACCAGGATCTTCTCGACGGTGCTCTCGCCGGTGATGGCGTCGTCAACGGCGTGCTTGAGCGGAGTTGCCGAGCCACGGCGATAACCGCCATCAGCGGTCACCACGACCTTGGCCTGGGCATCGCCGATCCGGGTCCGCAGCGCGTCCGCGGAGAAGCCGCCGAAGACGACGGAGTGCGGGGCGCCGATCCGGGCGCACGCGAGCATCGCGATGACGGCCTCCGGGATCATCGGCAGATAGATCGCGACGACGTCACCCTTCCGGATACCGAGGTTCTGCAACGCATTTGCCGCCCGCTGCACCTCGTTGAGAAGGTCGGAGTAGGTAATGTCCCGGGTGTCCCCGGGCTCGCCCACGAAGTGGATCGCGACCTTGTCGCCGCGCCCCGCCTCGACGTGCCGGTCGACGCAGTTGTACGAGGCGTTGATCTCGCCGCCGACGAACCACTTGGCGAATGGCGCATCGGTCCAGTCGAGGGTCTTGTCGAAGTCCTTGCTCCAGGTCAGGTACGACCTCGCCTTCTCGGCCCAGAAGCCTTCATGGTCGGCGGCGGCTGCGTCATACAGCTCGGCCTTGCCATTGGCGTAGGCGGCGAACTCGGCGCTGGGCGGGAAGTACCGGCTCTCGTGCGACAGGTTCTCAAGGGTCTCGTTGGCCACAACATCCTCCAGATCACAAGCGGGGTTATGGGCACACTCAATCGGGTAATGGCTCGCACATCAAGGGCACCGTGGTTTTCGGGCGGTCAGGCGGGCAGTTGTGGCGATGAGCGGTCGGAACGGTCAGCCGAGTGATTTGCCGAGATGCACCGCGTCGGGCTCGTTGACGTAGTGGCCGTAGGGCTTGCCATCGATCTCGGTGTAGCCGGAGGACCGGTAGAGCGCGATGGCGCTCGCCTGCGGTTGTCCGGTCTCCAGGACCAGCCAGTCGATGCCTGCTGAGCGGGCACTGGCCTCGAGCCCTGCCAGGACCACGCGGGAGAGACCACGTCCCTGCGCGGAAGGGGCGACATACATCCGCTTGATCTCGGCGGCGTTCGGGGAGGGGAGGCCAGGACGATCCCCGAGCCGTCGCCATCCGCCCATCGCGACCGGCGCGCCGTCGAGGTAGCCCACCACGAAGTGTCCGGTGGGTGGTTCGAAGTCGGCAACCTCAACCAGGCTCTCGTCGCCCGACCCTCCGTAGAGCTCGCGGTAGTGCGCCTGCACCTCCCGGGTCAGGGCAACGACGTCAGGGTGGCCGTACGGGCGGGGAATGAGTTCCACGACTGGACTGTATGCCGGTGAGCCACCCGCGCCCTCGCGGCCTTCCGTTGCGAAGGCCGGCCGCACCGCGTCAACCCCTTGGTGCCTCCCATCGGAATTGTGCCAACTGCGGTCGCGACGCCGCGAGAATGCGTACGCTTGAAAACTATGAGTCGGGACGAGCAGGCGCAGACCCGGGTGTCCGAGGAAGCACGGTGGCCGATCGACCTTGAGGTGACTGTTGCGAAGAACATCCGCTGGCTGAGGGAGGGTCGTGGCATCACTCAGCAGCAGCTGGGGTCAGACCTGTCGCTCAGTGGTTTTGGGATGCATCAGATGACCGTGGCCCAGCTCGAGGCCGGGGTGAAGCCGTTACGACTTAACGAGGTTGCCGCGATTGCGGCCTACTTCGAGCTGCCGGTCGAGGCGCTCTGGCGGCAGGGCGGCGATGGGGTTCTGAGTATCACCGTGGATGACGGCCTGGGCGCCGCTCAGGCCGCTGACGTGGAGCAGATGGCCGCTGACTACTACACCCAGCAGAGAGTGGAGCGGCTGCGGGACAAGTGAGCGCGAACGAGAAAGACAAAGTGAGCGCGAACGAGAAACCGCCCGGCTGCGATGTTGCACATCGCAGCCGGGCGGTTCGCGTCGTTCGCCAAAGCGTCAGGACCCCGGGCCTCGCCTATGTCAGCGGGGCCAACGGGTCGGCAGGCGCGGGTCAGCGAGGCCAGGTTGGCAGGACGACGCGCTTCGCGGTGCCGTTGAGGACTCCGGCAAACGAGGCATACCAGGCCACGAAAGCGGTGACCAGACCAAGGTAGCCGCCGACCTTCGTCATGTTGGGAGAGCTGCCGAGCTCGCCCACGGTCAGGAATGCAAACGTCACGAGCAGAATGGCGAACAGCACGAAGAGCACCCCCGAAAGTCGCGCGGCCACCACCGTCATGTAGAGGGTGAAGATGGTCCAGGCCAGCAGGAACACGCCGATGCCCATGGCCGCGTCAGTTCCGGTCGTAGGCAGGTCCTTGCCGTGCGAGACGAGGTACCAGAACGCCATCCAGAAGGCGCCGTACGAGCTGAAGGCCAGCGCGCCGAACGTGTTCCCCTTGGCGAACTCCCACATCCCGGCGAACAGCTGTGCGATGCCACCGTAGAAGAGCGCGACGCCCAGGACGACGACCTCGGCAGACTTGGGCGCAATCCCTGAGTTGAAGCAGCTGAGCATGAAGGTGGTGAGGGCGAACGCTGCCAGGCCAAGTGGTCCCGGGTCGGCAAGATGTGCGCCGAACACGGGCGGCGCGGTCGCAGGTGATGTTGAGTGGGTCGAAACCTGAGCCATGACAGTCCTTTCACGAGGGCGGCAGGCCGCCCGGAGAACTCACAGATTAGGAGTCCGCGAGCCAGGCCGTCAGACCCTGCGAGGGGTCATGCGACCACCGGGTAGAGGTCTCGGTGTGCGGGCATTGAGGCCGCGCCGAGCGGTCAGTTAGCGTCGCTGAGCGGTAGATCGCCGGTGACCCAGATCACTGAGGTGTCCGATGAAGCGAGATTCAGGCTCAGGGACGTTCTTCGCCCAGCTGGGCGCGCAGGACCTCGGGGGAGTGCAGGCGCACCATCGTCCGGGCCGTCCCGGGCGGGATGCGCGTCGGTGTTACCAGAGACACGCCCACCATGATGGCGAAGGTGGTCGGCAGCGTCCACGCAGCCGGTTGGCTGAGCAACGCCCCGGCCCACCCGCCCTGAACGTGTCCGAAGATCGTCAGGAGCACCGCCGTGCTCGCCAAGATGCCTCCTGCGATCAGCCCGGCCGCGGCACCGGCCGTGGAAAGGCGTCGCCACCAGATTCCCAGCACCAGCAGCGGGCAGAAGGTCGACGAGGCGATGGCGAAAGCCAGCACCACCGTGTCGGCCAGCCCGAGGTTCCGGGCGGCCAGCGACAACCAGAACGGAACGATGACCGCGGCTATCGCAGAGATCCTGAAACCGTTGACCGCCCGCGCGTCGTTGCCGGTGAACCTCCTCAGCCGGCTGCGGACCAGGTCCTGGTCGACCACACCGGCCACGCAGATCGTCAGGCCGGACGCGGTGGACAGCAGGGCCGCAAAGGCACCACCGGCGAGCATCGCGGACATCAGCTGACCCATCACGCCGGGAACGACCGCTGTCGGCAGTAACAGGGTGACCGAGTCCGGCGACATGCCGGCAGGCAGATGGGGCAGGTAGGCGCGTCCGAAGGCGCCGTACAGCGGGGGGAAGAGGTAGAAGACACCCAGCAGTGCCAGGACGATCGAGGTGGTTCGCCTGGTGGCCGGTCCGTCGGGGTTGGTGTAGAAGCGAACGAGCACGTGCGGAAGGCCCATGGTCCCGAAGCACAGCGCCAGCAGCGTGCTGTAGGTGGCGTACACGGGATGTTCCACCCCGCCGAATCCGCTGAGCGGACGCGACCACTGCGCCCCCGGTGGTACTGACGGCACGTGCGGAATCGGCTGGCCGTGCTGCATCCACCATGCGAGCAGGATGAACGCGGGGACACTGATGGCGGTCAGCTTGATCCAGTATTGAACCGCCTGGACCAGGGTGATGGACCGCATGCCACCGCCGACGACGTTGATCAGCACGACGACCACGACGATGAGGTTCCCCACCCACCTCGGTGCCCCGCTGACCGCGTGGAGCACCAGGCCTGCGGCCTTGAACTGCGGCACGAGATACAGCCATCCGATGCCCAGGACCAGGAACGAGCAGAGCCGGCGGATCACCACGCTCTCGAGCCGAACCTCGGCGAAGTCGGGGATCGTGTATGCGCCGGACCGCCGCAGCGGCGCCGCGACGAGCAGCAGCAGGACGAGATAGCCGACGGTGTATCCGACCGGGAGCCACAACATGTCTGCGCCGAGGGAGTAAACCAGTCCGGCGACCCCGAGAAACGATGCGGCGGAGAGGTACTCGCCGCCGATCGCCGACGCGTTCCAGGTGGGGGTGACCATGCGGCTTGCCACATAGAAGTCGCTGGTCGTCCGGGAAAGGCGAAACCCGAGGGCGCCGATCGTCAGCGTCACCAAGCACACCGCGACAATGGCAGTGATGCCGAAGGAGGTGCTCACCGTTGTCTCATCGTCGCGAGACAAGCTCGGTGAACTCGCGTTCTATCTGTTCACTCTGCCGCACGTAGTAGTGCCCGGCGAACCAGATGGCGGGGTAGATGAGCACCCCGAGGATCAGCCACGGGAGTGGGATCGGGCCCACGTCCAGCGTCCGGGTGGCCGGCACTGAGAGGAACAGCAGGGGCAGCCCGCCGACCATCAGCGTCGCGGACGCGAGCACGGACATCGAGAGCCGCCACTGCGCCCGGATCAGGGTGGCCATGTACAGCTCACCCAGGCGGGTCTGCTCGTCGATCTCCGTCGCCGCCGTGAGCACCGGAGCTCGTCGCGGGCTCTTGCGGGGGGAGGTGACCCGCACCCGCTTCTGCGGTCCGGGCGTCTGGTCTGGCGTGCCTGGCATCAGGGCTACGAGGGCGAAGAGGAGGGCGGGGACGACAGCCGCGAGGGCGGGGGCGACAGCTCGGGTGGCACGGTGACAGGACCACGCGACAGGGAGAGCCGGTCACGCAGGTCGCGCAGGTGGCGCCTGCTCACCTGGAGCTCGACGTCGCCGAGACGGACTTTGCAGCCTCCGCGTCCGGTGATCACGGCATCGACCTGGGGAAGGGAGACGAGTGTGCTGCGGTGGATGCGCACGAATCCCGCCTCGGCCCAGCGCTCCTCCAGAGTGGTCAGCGACGTGCGGACGAGGTGTGAACCGGTGGCAGTGTGCAGCCGTGCGTAGTCTCCGTGCGCCTGCGCATATCGCACCTGTGAGCGTTTGATGAACGTGGTGACCCCTCCCAGCCCGACCGGGATCGTCTCGTCTGTCACCGCCGGGCCCGATGGGTCCGCACCGGTTGCCGCGGCCAGCGCGGTGACCACTCGTCGTACAGCCTCCGACAGCCGGGCGGCCCTGACCGGCTTCATGACGTAGTCGGTGGCGCGCACCTCGAAGGCGTCGACCGCGTGCTCGTCGTAGGCGGTGACGAACACCACCT
>JBDTWH010000247.1:0-3365 GCA_040006795.1 Actinomycetota bacterium
AGACGAACGACCCCGCCACCCCCACGGCCGCTGTGGCTGCCGGCGCTGCGGCCCACACAGATGTCAGGGCCAGCGCGGTGACCGATAGCGCCACCCACGCCCGGCCCCGAGCCGCCATCCTTGCCGTCATCGTGCACCCCCTGTGTCTTGCCCGTGACCCGCGTCGAAACGCAATCTGTCTCCCCCATGGCTCTCGCAAGCCGTGGCCCAGCCCTGCCCCCAGTTCGCTTGATCCCCCCGGACAGCCCTCCATGCCACCACACCACCGTGCGGTGCTGGAACCTGGATCAAGTGGTCAGCAATGTAGCACCCAGTTATCGCGGGGGTTGGGGTTTTCCGCGGGATCCGACAAACCCCGCCCAGGTCGCGCCCAAACCTGTTCACCCCGCCGTTCACGAGGTCCTGTATTGCGCACGTTCTGGGAAGCAGGGACGGCGGCCGGCGCGTCCGGATGAGCACCGCCTATCCTTGGCAGACTCGACCGGGTGCAGCGCGGTCAGCTAAGCGTGCCTGGCGCCTTGGCCAGCACGACCAAGATGCCAGTTAGGTACGTCGTCTGTTCACCCGCTCAGTGACGAGAAAGGGCCCACGATATGTCGGTTACTACTCCAGCAGCGCCCCAGAAATCGTCATTCCTGGCGGCATTTCGAACCGCACCAGCGTCGGTGAAGGTGCTGGCGTCGATCCTGTACGGAGTTGGGCTCCTGACTTTGATACAGCTGGCCATGGTCGTGGTGCACGTGGGTCTGATCAGCCCGGGCGCACGAGGGACCGCCATGGTGGCAGACCTCTTCGCCGTGGTCGTGGCGCTCACCTCGTTTCTCCTGGCCAGGGGCATCACGCGCGGGGCATATCGCTCTTGGCTATGGACCCTGATCTTTACCGGCCTGGGCTTTGTCCAGAGCATCCTGTGGATCCTGAGCGACGTCATGGACACTCGGACGGTCTTGATCGTCGTGGTCGCCGCGGTTGTCCTGGCGTTGCTACTCACACCCGCCGTCCGCCGGCACTGCCCGAAGAGGTAGCCCCAGCACCTGCTCCTGGTCCACCCCTACTCATCCTGGGGCGTTCGACGTAGGGTCCAAAAGTGGCACGCCTTGCCGAACATCCAGAGATCGTTGCCCCCGACCAGACGAGCGACGAGGATCCTGAGCATCTGACCCGACGTCCCGTTCGCAGCCGTTGGATCGTCGTCGGCGTCATCCTCTTCGCCGTCGCGGCGGCGCTCGCCCTGAGGGCGTGGGACAGCTCCGGTCCGGCGCCCATCACCAAGGGCGAGGTCGACCAGAGCATCAAGGGGGCCATCGACGCGGAGCGTAAGGCCCGGCTCGCCGCCCCTGCGGACGCGACCGTGGCCCATCAGGTGATCCGGCCGTCCCTCGTCTACATCACGACCGAGCGTGCGGTCGCGGGTGGCACGTCTGACACAGAGGTGGCGTCGGGCGCCGGGGTCATCATCAACGCCGACGGGACGGTTCTCACAGCCCTGCACGTCGTCAGCGGAGCCACGAAGATCACCACACGCTTCGCCGACGGAACCGAGGCCGGCTCCACGATCGCGAGCCGGCAGCCGGCGAGCGACATCGCTGTGCTCAAGGTCGACCGGCTGCCGGAGGTCGTCGTCCCCGCGGTCCTCGGCGGGGGTGCTCGCGTCGGCGACCCCGTCTTCGCGGTCGGCCACCCCCTCGGGCTCGCCGACTCCCTCTCGGCCGGTGTCGTCTCGGCCCTCGGCCGGTCGGTCCGCGCGGACGTCGGTGCCACCCTCCATGACCTGATCCAGTTCGACGCGGCCGTCAACCCGGGCAGCTCCGGAGGCCCGCTGCTCAACCGCGGCGGCCAGGTGATCGGCATCGTCACCGGCCTGGCCAACCCCAGCAAGCAGGCCTTCTTCGTCGGCATCGGGTTCGCCGTGCCGATCGCCACCGCTGGCGGCGTCGCCGGCAGCCCGTCCCAGTGAAGACCGACATCAACCCAGCCCGACACCAGGGAGTGCCATGGACCCGCAATCCGCCAGCCATGAGGGCAGGGGCCACTCCGAGCACCCGCTCGAGCAGACCCTCTACGAGATCAAGAAGACGATCGTCGGACAGGAAGAGCTGCTCGAGCGAATGATGGTGGCCCTTCTCGCACGCGGGCACCTGCTTGTCGAGGGCGTCCCCGGCCTGGCCAAGACGATGGCGATCAAGACCCTCGCAGAGGCCGTGGGCGGTGAGTTCCAGCGGATCCAGTTCACCCCGGACCTCGTGCCCGCCGACCTCATCGGCACCCGGATCTACAACCAGAGGGATGGTGAGTTCCAGGTCGTCCTCGGCCCGGTATTCGCCAACCTCGTGCTGGCCGACGAGATCAACCGTGCGCCGGCGAAGGTCCAGAGCGCCCTGCTCGAGGTGATGCAGGAGCGTCAGGTCACCATCGGCCGGCAGACCTACCCCGCGCCGGATCCGTTCCTGGTCATGGCGACCCAGAACCCCATCGAGTCCGAGGGCACCTATGAGCTGCCCGAGGCGCAGGTCGACCGGTTCATGCTCAAGACCCTCGTGGGTTACCCCAGTGCCGCCGAGGAGTTCGTCGTCGTGGAGCGGATGACGTCCGCGCCGGCCAGGACCCAGCAGGTGATCGACACCGAGACGCTGCTCGGGTTCCAGCGGGAGGCCGACGCCGTCTACGTGGACCCCGCGGTGATCGAGTATGCCGTGCAGCTCGCCACCGCGACCCGGGACCCGTCCAGCGTGGGTCTGCCCGGGCTCGCGCGATACCTGTCCTACGGGGCCAGCCCGCGCGCGTCGATCAACATGGTCCTGGCGGCGCGAGCTCTGGCTTTCCTCAGGAGCCGTGACTACGCGCTCGCGACCGACGTCCGCGAGCTGGCCAGGGACGTCCTGCGACACCGGATCGTCCTGTCCTACGAGGCGCTCGCCGACGGGATGGACGCCGAGGACCTGCTCGGTCCCATCCTGGACGCCGTCGCTCTGCCCGTCGTGCCTTTGGGCGAACGCCCCTCGTCCGGACGCGAACGCCCCTTCGCAGCAGGCGAGTCCCCGTGGACCAGACCGCAAAGCTGACGCCGGAGCGGTTGCTCCGCCGTCTCCAGTGGCGCATCGTCCGGCGCCTCGACGGGCGGCTGCAGGGCGACTACCGGACCCTCTTCCGCGGGACCGGGGTCGACTTCACGGACCTGCGCGAGTACGAGCCCGGCGACGACCTGCGCCACATCGACTGGAACGTCACCGCGCGGATGGACACGCCCTACGTCCGCCAGTACGTCGAGGACCGGGAGCTGACTGCCTGGCTCCTGCTCGACCACTCCGCGTCGATGGGTTTCGGGCCGGTCGACCGGCAGAAGAACCTCGTCCTGGCGGAGGTCG
>JBDTWH010000248.1:0-3950 GCA_040006795.1 Actinomycetota bacterium
TGAGGGCGCCGACCAGGATGATGCCGGAGATGGCGTTCGTCTCGGACATCAGCGGGGTGTGCAGGGCATGCGTGACGTTGAAGATGACGTAGTAGCCAACGACGCACGCAAGTGCGAAGACGGTGAAGTGACCGAGGAACGCGGCGGGCGAGACCTTCGCCAGTCCAAGGAACAACACGGCACCGAGAGCCATAAAGGCGTATCTCCTTCGTGGGTCCTTCGGTTTGGGCTCGGCTTTCACCGCCACCGGAGCCGCCGTGACCGCGGGCTGGGCCGACACCTGCACCGGCGGCGGGGGCCAGGTCTTCTCACCGTCGCGGACCACCGTCATCCCGCGCTGCACGACGTCGTCGAAGTCGAGGACGATCTGACCGTCCTTGCCAGGAGTGAGCAGCTTCATCAGGTTGACGATGTTGGTGCCGAAGAGCTGGGAGGACTGGGTGGGCAGCCGGCCCGGAAGGTCGGTGTACCCGATGATCCGGACGCCGTTTTCGCTCATCACGAGCTCGTCGGGCCGGGAGAGCTCGCAGTTGCCGCCGTTGGCCGCCGCCATGTCGACGATGACGCTTCCCGGCTTCATCGACGCCACCATCGCGGCACTGATCAGCCGCGGTGCGGGCTTGCCCGGGATCAGCGCGGTGGTGATGATGATGTCCACCTCGGCGGCCTGGGCCGCGTAGAGCTCCTCCGCCTTGCGGTTGAAGTCTTCTGAGGTCTCCTTGGCGTAGCCGTCAGCGCTCGGCGCCTGCTGCTCCATGTCGATCTGCAGGAAGACCCCGCCCATCGACTCGACCTGCTCGCCGACCTCTGGGCGGGCGTCGAAGGCGCGGACGATGGCGCCCAGGGCGTGGGCCGTGCCAATGGCCGCCAGTCCGGCGACCCCGGCGCCGACGACGAGAACCTTCGCCGGCGGGACCTTGCCCGCCGCCGTGATCTGGCCGGTGAAGAGGCTGCCGAACTCGTGGGCGGCCTCGATGACTGCGCGGTAGCCGGCGATATTGGCCATCGAGCTGAGGACGTCCAGGGCCTGTGCCCGCGAGATGCGCGGGACCGCGTCCATCGCGAGCGCCGTCACGCCCTGGGCACTGAGCTTGTCGAGCAGCTCAGGGGCCAGAGCGGGCGCCAGCAGGCTGGCAAGCCTGGTGCCGGGCCTCAAAAGGGCGATCTCGGCGTCGTTGGGGGGGTTGATCTTGACGAGGAAGTCACTGCCCCAGACCTCATCGGTGGGGACGATCGAGGCGCCGGCCTCTTGATACGCCTGGTCGGTGAAGCTGGCCAGCAGCCCTGCACCGGACTCCACGCTCACCTCGTGGCCGAGGCCAGTCAGCTGAGCAACGGTCTTGGGCGTGGCGGCAACCCGGGTCTCACCTGGCCGCGACTCTTTTGGCACACCAATGCGCACGAAAACTCCTAGTCGTATGAGGTTCAGATGCCTGCGAGAGGCGGGCAAGTTCACATGGCTGTCACGGGGGAATCTACACAGGCGACCCAAACCAGCTGCGGGCGAGTCCGCGGTCACCGTGGCAAAGCGCCATGCGCCCCATCCCTTGCCTCGGCTGGCTGGCGGCGCTGCCGACCGTTTCTTATTGCGAATGACTTGCAGCAAGAACCTCTCGTTGCCTAACGTGAGGCCATGACCCGCGATGCCCGAACCGCACTCTCGCGCGACGAGCGAAGGAGCCTGTGGGGCATGGGCGGTTTCATCCTCCTGCTGCACCTGCTCGGCTGGGGAGTGCTGATCGGTCTGGTGGCGCCACACCGGTACGAGGTCGGCGGACAGCTCATGGGGGTCGGACTGGGCGTCACGGCATACACGCTCGGCATGCGGCACGCCTTCGACGCCGACCACATCGCTGCCATCGACAACACGACCCGCAAGCTGATGGGCGGGCACAGACGCCCGCTCAGCGTCGGGTTCTGGTTCAGCCTCGGACACAGCTCTGTCGTGTTCGTCATGGTGGCGCTGGTCGCGTTCGGCGTCCGCGCCCTGGCCGCCCAGCTCGGCGACAGCGAGTCCGGCCTCCAGAGGGCCACCGGCGTCTGGGGTACCGCCATCTCCGGCACGTTCCTGATCCTCATCGGCCTGGTCAACCTGGCCGCACTGATCGGCATCCTCAAGGTGTTCGGCGGGATGCGACGCGGCCACTTCGACGAGGCCGCGCTGGACGACCACCTGGACAAGCGTGGCTTCCTCAACCGCATCCTGGGTCGCGTCACCAGAGCCGTCACCAGGCCGTGGCACATGTACCCCGTCGGCCTGCTGTTCGGCCTCGGCTTCGACACCGTCACCGAGGTTGGGCTGCTGGTGGTTGCCGGCGGCGCCGCAGCCGCGAACCTGCCGTGGTGGGCAGTCCTGACCCTGCCGATCCTCTTTGCGGCCGGGATGTCGCTGCTTGACACGATCGACGGCTCGTTCATGAACTTCGCCTATGGCTGGGCCTTCTCGAAGCCGATCCGCAAGATCTACTACAACATCACCATCACGGCACTGTCTGTCGCGGTTGCCCTGCTGATCGGCGGCATGGAGATCATCTCGCTCCTCGCCCAGAAGCTCGAGGTCACCACCGGGATCATGGCCTCGATCAGTTCCGTCGACCTCAACGGGGTCGGCTACTGGATCGCCGGCCTCTTTGTGGCCACCTGGGCAATTGCGTTGGCAGTCTGGCGTTTCGGCCGGATAGAACAGCGCTGGGAGTCACATCTGAGCGACTGGCAGCCGGCACCTGAACGGATCGAGGCGTAGGAGCGTGACCTGTCAGACGGTTCCGCCCACGTCGCCGTGAGGAACCGGGTTCCCGAGGCGCCCCGCGTTGAAGTCCTCGAAGGCCTCCATCAGCTCGGCACGGGTGTTCATGACGAAAGGCCCTGCCCACGCTATCGGCTCACGGATGGGCGCTCCGCCAAGGATCAGCACCTCAACCCCCGAGCTGTACCTCTGCTGTTGTCTGGTGGCGGCCGAGAGGGTCAGCACATCGCCGGCGCCCAGCACGGCCAGCTGGCCGGTGCCGATCGGCGACTGGTTCGGGCCGACGAAGCCGTCCCCGCTCATGACGTAGACCAGCGCGTTGAAGTCACGCCGCCATGGCAGGTCGAGCTGTCCCCCTGGCGCGACGGTCGCGTGAACCATGGCCATCGGGGTGTGGGTCGATCCGGGCCCCTGCTGCCCGGCCACCTCTCCGGCGATCACACGCACCAGCGAGCCGCCGTCACGAGAGCTCACCAGGGCCACCTCGCCCGAGTGCAGATCCTGGTACCGCGGAGCGATCAGCTTGTCGATCTTGGGCAGGTTGACCCAGAGCTGGAACCCATGGAACAGGCCCCCGGAGACAACCAGGTGCTCCGGCGGCTCCTCGATGTGCAGGATTCCGCTGCCGGCGGTCATCCACTGGGTATCACCGTTGGTGATCGTGCCCCCGCCTCCGAAGGAGTCCTGGTGGTCGAAGATGCCGTCGATGATGTAGGTGACGGTTTCGAACCCTCGGTGCGGGTGCCAGGACGTTCCCTTGGGCTCACCGGGCGCGTAGTCGACCTCGCCCATCTCGTCCAGATGGATGAACGGGTCGAGCAGTGCCAGGTCCACCCCGGCGAACGCACGCTTGACGGGGAATCCCAGGCCCTCGGTGGCCGATGGCGCACTGGTGATCGACACGACGGGGCGCGGTGTGGCAGTGGGGTCCGGCGCCGGCAGGCGCGGCAGTACGGTCAGGTCTGGAACGGTGATTGCAGGCACGACATACTCCCTAGTTCGTTGCTCTTTCAACTATCGCTTGCAACACCCGGCTCCGTCAACAGATTCCCGGTCACTCCCGTGTCCCCGCCCAGCTCTCACTCCTGTGGCCCCGGCGTGGGTACGTCGACACGGATCTCGGCGCCCAGGCGGGCGTCGCCGAGAAGGTGCAGGGCGTCGCCGGACCAGAACTTGCCGGGGTCGTAGTAGTTCGTCGGCCGGT
>JBDTWH010000249.1:0-10592 GCA_040006795.1 Actinomycetota bacterium
CGACGTTCAACGCCCCGCTGGCCGGTGTCTTCTTCGCGATGGAGCTCATCCTGGTCAACTTCGAGGTGCGCTCGTTCGGCATGATCGTGCTGTCCTCGGTGACCGCCAGCGTCGTCGGGCGCGCCGCCATGGGCAGCGCCCCCTTCCTGACGCTCCCCAACTTCACCGTTGACCATCTGTGGGAGTACGCGCTGTTCGCGGTCCTCGGTCTGCTCGGCGGCGTCGCCGGAGTGATCTTCACCCGGGTGCTCTACGCCATCGAGGACGTCTGTGACCGGGTGTGGCACGGACCGGAGTGGCTGCGTCCCGCCACAGGCGGGGTGCTGCTGGGCCTGCTGCTCCTGGTCCTCCCGCAGATGTACGGCGTGGGCTACCCGGTCCTGGCCGCCGGCATCGCCGGCAAGTACACGATCGTCTTCCTGCTCGTGCTCCTGGTCGCCAAGATGTTCGCCACCAGCCTGACCATCGGCATCGGCGGCTCAGGAGGGGTGTTCGCTCCGAGCCTGTTCATCGGAGCCATGCTCGGAAGCGCCTTCGGCGAGATCATGCACATCGTGGCACCCGGGATCGCAGGCCCGGTCGGCGCCTACGGCCTGATCGGAATGGGCGCGGTCTTCGCCGGGGCAGCGCGCGCGCCGATCACCGCGGTCGTCATCATGTTCGAGCTGACCGGCGAGTACACGATCATCCTGCCGCTGATGTCAGCCATCGTGCTGGCCACCTTCATCAGCCAGCGGATCGCCCCACGAGACACGATCTACACGCTCAAACTGCGTCGCCGTGGAGTGGATCTGAGCTCCAAGGCACAGTCCAGCCCCCGCGCCGATGCGATCCCCGTCTCAGCGGTGATGCTCCGTGTGCCCACTTCCCTGCGTGCAAGCGACAGCCTCATGAAAGCAGCCCGAGCCCTGGCCCGTTCTCCCCAGGGAGTCCTGCCCGTAGTCGACGCCGACGGAGCCTACTGCGGAACGGTCAGCGCCCACTCCGTCGTCGAGGCGCTTGCCGATGGCGAGCACGATGCCACCCATGTCGGCGACGTCACCGATCTTCCCCCGGCACTACGCTCGGTCGACCTCCTGGACTTCGCGCTGCAGATACTCGACGACGCGGGCGGCGCGGTGCCGGTCCTGGACGCGGAGGGGCACGAGGTCGTCGGCTGGCTGACCCATCGAAGCGCCCTCAACGCGCTGCGCTCAGCAGTCGCGCCAGCACCGGCGGGCGGTGGCCCCCGAGATGCATGACCAGACGTCCCAGCGTGGGCGCGAGGCCAAAGGCAATCCCGGCCGTTTGGCCGGGATTGCCTGACCGCGCCCCTGTCCTGCGCGGCTGCGCTCCGGTTCACCTGGCCAGCGGCCTTACGCTCCGGACTGAGGAGACGACGTCGAGGATCGCCTGAGTGGTGGTGGCGGCGTGATCTTCGTCCGCGATCAGCGCTTCGTGGGCGGCTCCGTCGATGACGCGGTGCACGGTGTTGGTCGACAAAGTGGCCAAGTGGTTCTGCGACGTCAGATGGGCGGTATCGCTTCCGGTGCCGGCTGTCAGGACGACCAGAGGCTTGCCGGCGAAGTCGCCCAGAGATGCGGCTTGCTCCATCGAGGCGTTCGCCTGGACGTACTCGTCGATCGTGCTGCGAAGGCTGCCTGCCTTCGCGATGTTGGCGCGTACCTCGTCCCGGGACCGCGTCGGCAGGCTGCCGGCCTCGAACTGGCTTTCCAGGCGGCCCAGGCCCAGTCGGGCCGAGGTCGCAACCAGTGCGGAGACACGGTCCATGACGTCGTAGGAGCCCGCCGCTTCTGGCGATGTTGCCCTCGGTCTCGCCGCCGATGCCGGGTTGGTGGAGTCCACCAGCACCATTCCGGCGACCTCGGCGGGGTAGCGGTCGGCGTAGGCGAGCACGTACAGGCCGCCGAAGGAGTGGCCCGCCAGCACATAGGGTCCGGGAACGTGTGCGCGCTGCAGCAACGTGTGCAGGTCGGTCGCTATCTGGTTGCCGTCCTGGGGTGTGTCAGCGGGCTCGCTCCATCCGCGACCTGCGCGGTCGTAGACGCAGACTCGGGTGTCACGGGCAACGGCCGGTGCTATCCACCCGAGATTCGAGGACATCTCCCCTGCGCCTGGCTGGAGCACGACGGTGGGGCTGCCTGAGCCGGTGCAGCTCAGGTGCAGGCGGTGTCCGCCGACGTCGATCAGCTGACCGGCCATCGGGTAGGCCGTTGCATCCGCCTCTTCACGCACGGTCTCGTAGCCGCCGCCCACCGAGGCAAGAGCCAACATCGCGAGCACCGGGTAGAGCAGCCAGCGTCTGCTCCGGCTACGAAGCTGTCGATGGGCGCGGACGACCATCCAGCTCACCAACGCCAGCAAGGCCGGGGGCCACACCCAACTGAGTACCCCGCGCACCGAGGAGCCGAACCCCACCAGAAGAAATCCGCCCAGTCCCATGAACAGTGCCGGGGCCGCGGCCCATCGTTGCGGCTGATCGGTGAACCGTACCGAGAGCACGGCCAGCATCGCCCAGCCCAGCGCGAATCCGCACAGGACCGCGCCAGTGAGATGGCTCTCGTCTGCCGGGATGAACGGGGCGGCGACCAGGAGCAGAGCAGTGACGAGCCCGGTGGCCAACGAGCCGGCCACGACCCGGCCAATGTGCCCCCTGCGCCCGAGATCAGGGCGGGACGGACCGTCCGTGCCCTTGTCCTTCGGTCCGTGCCGGAGTCCGCCGACGATCTCAGCCGGCGTGGCGATGGCGCGCGGGTCGTGTTGTGGGTTCGAGGTGGTGGTCATGGCGGTCTCGCTTTCATGTGGGGTTGTGGTGGTTTCCATCGTTGGCGTGAGGCTGGGTGCTCGCCCCGGCAGATTGACCGGGATTGTCGGGCCGCCGGGCCGCGCCGCGGCCGGCGTCAGCCACGGAACGGAGCGAGCTTGATGGCGAGGACGAAGGCGGCGTAGCGGTTCAGGAACTTCGCCCGCCCGCGCGGGACGAGTGCCGCTTCTGTGCGGAAGACTGCGGCGAACTCGCGTTTGAAGCCCAGTCGTGGGTGCGCTTTGACGACCGAGCCGAGCAGGGCCGGTGGTAGCTGCCAGGAGCGAAGGCCGACGACGTCGAGGCCCGCGCCAGCCGAGAGCAGGTAGGCGACTGCTCCGTGAGCCAGGGTCACGTTCGGGCTGTGGTGCAGCGTGATGGCCGTCCGCATGGTCCGGGTCGCTGCTGAGGAGAGCCCGACATCTTCTGCGACGTCGCGGGCGATGCGGGCGCTGGCCAGGGTGAAGTCGACGTTCTGGACGGTGGTCGGCAGTCCGGTGTCGTGGAGCAGTGCGGCGGCGAACAGCACCTCACGGTCGAACTCGAGGTCTTCCAAGGCGCCGAGTGCGGCTCCGAATGCGAAGGTGCGGTAGGAGTGGTTGAGCAGCGCCGGGCTCAGCCGGCGCCTCGCCTGTTCCTCGGCGGCCCGGGTTAGCACCGAGCTCGGTACCCGCATCCTTGATGGCTCGATCTGTGTGCGGCGCCCGGGGCTGACTCTGGCCAGCATCGTCATCCGCCCGATCGCGTTGGTCGCGTGCGTCTGAGCTACTGGAAGGAGCAGGGATCGGCGCTCGGCGGTAGTGAGCTGTCCGCCGGTGCTCTCGACCCAGCTGAGCGTTCCCAGATCTGTCGGTGTGCGGTTCATGGCATCTCCTTGTCGGGCTGCATCGGGCCGCCATCCGGCCGGCACGACGCGCGTTGCTCGGCGCGGCCCACTCTCGTCGGGCTGGTCACGGCTCGCCCCGGTCAAAACGCCGGGTTCCGACGACCCCCGCGTCCAAGATCGTCGGGGTAGTGTCAGCCTGTGCTGCACGGTCGAGACCTTGAGCGGGCCCGGCTTGCCGCCCTGGTCGACGAAGCAGGCCAGGGGCGGGCGGGTGCCCTCGTCGTTCATGGCGAGGCTGGCGCGGGGAAGTCCGCGCTGCTCGAGGAGGTGGTCACCGGCGCCGGGGCCGCACGTGTGCTCCGCACTCAGGGCCTGGAGTCCGAGTCGCCGCTGGCGTTCGCTGCGCTGCACCGGCTGCTTCGTCCCGTCCTTCGGCTGCTTGACCGGATTCCGGTTCCGCAGGCTCGCGCGTTGCGGGTGGCGTTCGGGCAGGAGGAGGGGGCGGCCGTCGAGCCGTTCCTGGTCGCGGTAGCGACCCTGTCGATGCTGACGGAGGCCGCCGAAGAGAGCCCCGTGCTCTGCGTCGTCGACGACGCGCACTGGCTGGACCTGGCGTCGGCGGATGCGTTGTTGTTCGCCGCGCGTCGGCTGCAGGCCGACCGGGTGGCGCTGGTGTTCGCCGCCCGAGACGGCGATGTGAGGACGTTCACTCACGACGGTGTGCCGTCGTTGCTGCTGGGTGGTCTGAACGCGACGGCAGCGCGCGCGCTGCTCGCCGATCGTGAAGGTGGTGTGCTGGCCGAGGAGGTCTGTGAACGCCTGATGGAGCAGACCGGCGGGAACCCGCTTGCACTCGTGGAGCTGCCAACCGTGCTGACTGCGGCGCAGCTGGAAGGGAGTGCCCCGATGCCATCCCGGCTGCACCTTACTGCGGGCGTAGAACGGCTTTTTCTGGACCGGTGCCGCCGGCTGCCCGAGCAGGTACAGACGCTGCTGCTGATCGCGGCCGCCGACGACTCAGGACAGCTCTCGACGGTACGCCGCGCTGCTGCGGTCCTCGGGGTCGACGAGCGGGCACTGAACGAGGCCGAGCAGTCCGGCTTGGTCGTCACCGAGGGTGACAGCGTGCGGGTGAAGCATCCGCTGGTGCGCTCTGCGGTCTACCAGGCGGCAACCGGGTTAGAACGTCGGGACGCCCACCGGGCACTCGCTGGGGCTCTTGGCCACATCGACGACCCGGACCGACAGGCCTGGCATCGCGCAGCAGCGGCGGACGGACCGGACGACGGTGTCGTCGCAGCGCTCGAAGGCGCCGCGCTCCGCGCCGAGCGGCGCGGCGGTTACGTCGCCGCCGCCGCCGCATACGAGCGTGCCGCCGAGCTGACGACCCGCGAGCAGCCACGCGCCGCGCGCCTGTTCGCGGCTGCTCGCAACGCCTGGGCGTGCGGACAGACGACCAGGGCGCGTGCGAACGCCACCGCGGCGAGAGCGGGCGCCAAAGACCGGCTGCTACGGGCCGATATCGACCGACTCCGAGGCCGGATCGAGGTCAACGTCGGCACCGCTTCGGATGCGCACAGGATCTTCACGAAGGCTGCACGAGCTGTGGCTGCCGACGACCCGGCGCGCGCGCTCGAGATGGCGGTGGCCGCCGCTGTCCTGAGCATGTATGGCGCTGACAGCGGCACGTCACTGGATGCCACAACCGTTCCCACGGATGCCGAACCCGGCGAGGCGTTCCGCACGCGCTGCCTCAAGCAGCTCCTGGTGAGCGTGACTGAAGCCTCCCGCGAGAGCTGGGCGACCGCCCTGGCATCGCTGCGTCTGGCGTTGGGATCCGGTGTCGACGTCAGCGACCCAGACGTTCTGGCGAACCTGGGCAACGCCGCCCTGTACCTGGGAGATGACGAAGCACATCGGCGCTGCTTCACCGTGATGCTGTCCGGGGCTCGTGAGAGCGGCGCCGTCATGTCCGTCCTGTATGCGCTTCCGCGCCTGGCCTTTACGCAACTGGTCGCCGGTCAGTGGACCGCCGCCGGCGCTTCCGCCGACGAAGCTCTTACCCTGAGCCTCAGCACCGGTCAGCGGGCGCTGACCGTAGCGCCGCTCGCCTGGCTGACACTGCTCGCCGCCCTTCAGGGCAAGCCCGAGTTCGACTCGCTGCTCGATGAGCTCGGCGAGGTCGCCGCGGACCATCCTCTAGGAGTCCTGGCCGACCCGGTCCACGACCTCACCTGCTGGGCGAAAGGGTCGCGCGCAGCCCACGACGGCGACACCAGCGCAGCCTTCCACCACCTCAGCCAGATGAGGCTGGCGGCCATCCGCCGGATTGCCGCGGTCGACCGGATTGAAGCGGCAGTTCGTGTCGGCGACCGTGAGCAGGCCGCAACGTGGGTCAAGCAGCTGGACTGCTTTGCCAACGCCACCCAGTGGCAGTGGGCACTCGCCGCTGTGGATCACGGACGGGCCCTGCTCGCTGAGGCCGCCCAGGTGCCCGCCTTGTTCGAAAGCTCGCTGGCACATCACGCCCACGGGGGGCGCCCCTACGACCGGGCACGAACCCATCTCGCGTACGGGGAGATCCTGCGACGCTCGCAGCGCCGGCTCGACGCACGCACCCACCTGCGCCTCGCACTGGAGATCTTCGAGGACCTGCACGCCGAGCCGCTCATCGTCCGGGCGACAAAGGAGCTGCGCGCGTCCGGGGAGACCGCCCGCAGACGCGATCCCTCGACCCAGCTCAAGCTCACGCCCATGGAGCTGCAGGTCGCGCAGCTGGTCAGCCAGGGCATGTCGAACAAGGAAGTCGCCGCGCAGTGCTGGATCTCGCCTCGCACCGTCGCCTTCCACCTGCGAAACTGCTTCGCCAAGTCTGGCGTCACCTCGCGAGGCGAGCTAGCCCAGCTCGACCTCCGCTGACACCTGGTCCGCCTGAGTAGCCCGCTTCCGGAGATCTATGGCTGTGGGACGCGCATCGTGACGCGGGCGAGCCGGCGGGGCAGCTCTCCCTCGGCGAAGTCGGTAACGTCGATGAGCTCAAAGCCGACGGCAAGGTGGTCGATGAGCGCACGGTCGAAGAAGTGGACGATGAACCCCCCGTGTTCGTACATGTCGTCGCCGCGAGGCGTGCCAGCTCCGTAGTGGGCATCGGCGGTGGTGCGGGCGGTGTAGACCACCAGTCCCCCGGGACGCAGCACCCGGCGAAGCTCGACGGCGAGGCGTTCGAGCTCGACGGTGGTCAGGGCCATACAGAAAAGCATGTGGGAGTATGACGCATCGGTGCTGTCGTCGGGCAGCGGTAACGGCTCGCGCATGTCGTGCCGGGCCGCGCTCACCATGTTGGCCAGGCCGGCCGCGCGCGCCTTGGCGGAGATGGTCTCGACGGCGCCGGGAGCGATGTCCAACGCGGTCACGTGCAGACCCTGCCGGGCCAGGTAGAGGGTGTCGCGTCCCTGGCCGGCTCCGAGCTCGAGCACGCTGTGATACCCAAAGGGCGCGAAAGTCTCGGCGGCAGCGAGCGCGGGGGCACTGGGGTCGGTGCCGTACATATCGGGGTTGGCGTCGAAGGTGGAGGCCCAGTGCGCCTGCTGTCCGGCGATGGCCTCGGCGTCGACGGGCTGCTGAGGCGGTGTAGCGGCGGTTTCCATGGTCGTCAGTCTCCTCTCGTCGGCTCGACGCGGTCGGCGGTGGGCACATGGTGACCACTGTGACGGCCTAGGCTGGCGATTCAGCCTTCAGCAAGGAGCCAGTCAGGTGAGCCAACCCGCGGATGACACAACGGCGCACGAGGACGCCCCGGCGTCCACTGACATCCGGACCGCGCGACTGCTGGTCGCCGGCCAGTTCGCGCTGATCGGGATCCTGGTGCTGCTGCCCGGTCGCCACGACTGGCCGGTGCCCGCCACGCTCAAGGTCGCCTGCAGCGTCGCCACCCTCGCTGGCCTGGCCGTGATGGTGATCGGCGCAACGGGACTCGGGCGGGGACTGACGGCGACGCCGCTGCCCAACGCCCATGCGAAGCTGCGCACCGGCGGCCTGTACCGGTATGCGCGGCACCCCATCTACAGCGGACTGCTGCTCACGATGGCCTCGATCACGGTGGCCTCAGGAAGCGTCACCCGGCTCGTGACGCTGGGGGTCCTGGTCCTGCTCCTCACGGTGAAGGCGCGCTGGGAGGAGACCCGCCTGATGCAACGGTTCGAGGGATACGCGGACTACGCGGCGCGAACTCCACGGTTTGTACCCTTCCGGATACGGAGGTGAATGAACAGGAGACGCAGGTTCATGCGTTTCCAGATGGAATACCCACAGGGGTATGTTTCACGCAACGAGTGACAGCAGCTAGCCTTCTGGTCATGGACCAGTCGACGGACACGAACGCAGCAATCTGGAAATCCGAGGAGGGCGCCCAGTACTGGGCGGCGAAGAGTGAGGAGTACGAGCAGAAGCGCGCGGCACAGTGGCGGTTCATGGGTGAGCTCCTCCCCTTCGCCGAGCAGGATGCCTTCACGTTCCTGGATCTTGGAGCCGGGACCGGGGCGGCGGCACGAGGGATCCTCGACCTGTATCCACGGAGCACCGCGATCCTCACCGACTTCTCAGCGCAGATGATGGATGAGGGCGAGCGCGAGATGCAGCCGTTCGCGGGACGCTTCGGGTACGTCGAGTTCGACATGTCGACCAGCAGCTGGCCGGCGGCGATTCCGGAAACGGTCGACGCCGTGGTGACCTCGATGTGCATCCACCACCTGCCCGACCACCGGAAGCAGGGCCTGTTCGCCGAGATCCTCGGGCGCCTCACCCCTGGCGGCTGGTACATCAACTACGACCCGGTGAGCTCGCCCGATCACCTCGTCGAAGCCACCTGGGAGCGGGTGAACGACCGCCACGACCCCGAGGCGGCACACAAGCGCCTCCATCGCACGCCGCAGGAGCAGTCTCACTACGAGAACCACGTGCGCTACGTGATCCCTCTTGACCGACAGCTGGACTATCTGCGATCGGCGGGCTTCCAAGGGGTCGACGTCTACTGGAAGCATCTGGAGAACGTGATCTACGCAGGTTGCCGACCAGCCTAGGTCCACCAGGAGCCTTGGGTGCGCTCCTCCCAGCGCTCCTGAACGTCGCCTCCATACCTTCTCCATCTGCGATCCATCGGTCCTCCTGACTCACCGACCATCCTGACGCGGTGATGCAGAGTCCGGGCGAAGCCTGACGCCCGGTCCACCAGGAGGAGACGCCGATGACCATGCAAGAAGAACGAACGGATCTGGGCCCCAGCGCCACCGATACCAGGGTCCTTGTTCCCCGCCGAGCGGCAGCCTGGGGGGCAAAGGTCCGTTGGGCCCGGCACGCCATCCAGGCTCTGGTGGTCGCCGTCGTGGGTTGGCAGGCGGTGGGCCATGTGACGTCCGGCGGTGAGTCCGCGGAGGCGTGGTGCCCTCTGGGCGGGATTGAGGGTGCCTGGACGATGCTGACCACCGGGCAGACGGTGCCCCACGTGCACACCTCGAGCCTGGTGCTGGCCGGCACGGTGCTGGTGCTGGCCCTTGTCGGGCGGGGGTTCTTCTGCGGCTGGCTCTGCCCGCTCGGCACGGTGCAGGAGATGGTGCACAAAGCCGGGCGCGCGCTCACCGACCGGATACCGCCACTGCGACGACTGCGCCGCAGGCTGGAACGCGGCGCCGGCATCGAGCGCTGGCGCCGGATCGACCGGGTCCTGCGCTGGGGCCGCTGGCTGGTGCTGGCCTGGGCGATCATCGGCGCAGCGGTCACCGGGACGATGGTCTTCCGGGTTGCCGACCCGTGGATCGCGCTCCTGATGGTGGCCCAGTTCGAGCTCAGCCTCGCCTTCGTCGTGCTGGTCGCCACCCTCGTCCTGGCACTCTTCATCCAGCGGCCGTTCTGCCGCTATGCGTGCCCGCTCGGGGCCGTCCAGTCGTTGGCCGGCAAGCTCAGCCCGATCGCCGTCCAACGCGATGCCTCAGCCTGCCTGGGCTGCGACCTGTGCAACCAGGCCTGCCCGATGGCTATCCCGGTGAACACCCGGACCCGGGTCACCGATACGTCCTGCAACGGCTGCCTTGAGTGTGTCGGTGCATGCCCCAGCCAGACCGGCCTGGCAGTGACCCTGGCCATGCCAACGTTCCGCACCCGCAGGACGGCGTCCACCACCGAACCTGAGCTGCAAGCTGCTGACGCATCGGAGATCACGAGATGAGAAGCCCACTTCGAACCAGCCTCAGTGAGGCCACGACAGCGCCCGTTCTCGCCATCCCCCGCGGGCGGCGCGCGGTGTCGACACAGACCAGGCTGCACACCCGCCGGATACCGGTCGCGATGTACGTCGCGGCGTTGATCCTGCTTCCCACGCTGATGGTCGCCGGGTTCATGAGCGCCGGGCTGTGGGCCAACGCAGGGACATCGGCCACAGCTCAGGCGGGGACCCAGGCAGGCAATCCCTCAGGGGAGAGCGGCGAGGGCGCCCAGGCTCCTGCGGCACCGGCCGACGTTAGAGGGTCGATGAGCATCCAGCAGGTGCTCGACGCCTTCCCGACGATCACCGCCGCGCAGATCCTGGGCAAGTTCGGCGCCCCGCTGAACACGCCCACCTCCACCCAGCTGAAGACACTGGTCGAGGGGGGCAACAGCATCGACATCCCCACCCTGCGCACCTGGCTGCAGGAACAGGGGGCCAAGTAGCTCAGGCAAGGGGCTAAGCCGGACAGGTAGTCGGGTTGTTCAGCCGCTGCACCAGCCCGAAAGCCGAGACGCCCAGCGCCAAGACCGCAGTGGAGACATCGTGCGGGGCCGAGCTCAGCAGTCCGATTGAGGCCAGCACCGTCACCGCCGCGACCGCAGCGCAGGGCGTGCAGCCGAGGTCGGGCCTGAGCCCTGCTCCGGGCCGCGGGAGGTATGTCGCAAGTGTTGTTGCGCAGGCGAAGGCAACCCCGGCGACCAGGG
>JBDTWH010000250.1:0-4727 GCA_040006795.1 Actinomycetota bacterium
CCATCAGCTCCCCGGGATGGAATCGAACCATCGTCGCTAATCCTGATTCAAAGTCGGCCCCGAGGGGTGCGCATGGGTCCGAGCGGGTATGTCGGACGTGCTCACACAGCGGTCAATCGTCCGCCATCATCCGGCCAATATCGCCGGAATCCGACAGGCGTAGTGACATCTCCGTGACATCTCGTTGCCGTTGGATGCCGGATCGCGTGGCCAGGATCGGCATCGCTGTTGAAGCCCATCGAACACCATCGGAGGACCGAACCGTGACCCGCGTCACGCTCTGCCACGAAAGGCGCAAAGCAGGCATAACGTCACCACCACAAGCGGCCCCGGCCGAACGCGCAAACGCCGGCCGGGACCTAGATCGCACACCTACTGAGAGGCGACACGACCATGACCGCAACTATGCAGGACATCAACGGCAAGACCTACACGGAGCGTCCACTCGTGCAGTGCCAGCCGTGGTGCAGCGAGGGTGACGGACACCCGAACAAGTGGTTCACTGGCGACCAGTGGTGCCATAGTGAAGAGCGCGCCGTCAGCCTCAGGACCGAGCCCAAGATCGACATGGGCAATGGTGAGGAGATGCGCTCTCATGTGGATGTGTTGCTCGCATCGGAACATGACGAGCCGACGCACGTCGATGTCGTCCTCGACAACATTGACGGACTCCGTGGCGGTTTCAGCATGACGCTCGATGAAGCCCATGACCACGCGCTGCACCTACTCATGGCTGTCGCTCAGGCTCGGGGCAAGCTCTGACCACCTGACCGCGCAAACAACAGAGCCCCTACTCGTCATGAGCGGGGGCGCTGTGCTGTTCGGGGGCCTTGTGTCAGATGGTGGACTCGGCGCCGTCCGGGCGAACACCGATGATGCCATCAGACCAACGGTTGAGGTCCGGTCGGTCGCGCTGGTACATCAGCAGGTACGGCTGCCGCAAGGGCTCATCCGGGGACATCGACACGCTGCGAACCGCGTCGATCTGGGCGGCCTGCTCCGGGTGCTTCAGCTCCCATAGCATCAGGTCCGCCTCCCACGCACGGAACGCTTCCCAGACCTCGCGCACGTCGCCCACGGGTGCGACGAACGGCACGAGGTCCCCGGCCTTTGACTCGGGCTCACGGCGCCTCACGATGCCCTCCCGGTGAGGCTGTAGACGCCGCGCACACCACGCGACGGTGGAAGGGCATCCTCAACCAACGCCGGGACGCTCAGCGTTGCCAGGAGCCGCGCAAGGGCGAGCTGCTGGGAGCGGATCTCAGCGACACCCGGGTGCAGGCGCGAACCCTGGGACGACTCGATCATCAGCCCATCGGTGTCGACCCGGGCGCGTAGCTGGTCGATCCGATCACGGACGAAACACGCCTCCGCGAGCTGGGCGCGCTCATGCTCGGCGAGGTCGAACTCGTCAAGGACTGAAGTCCACAACCTCTTGCCAGGGCCTCGCAGCCCGGCCGGCGCTCTGGTACTGGTCACGCTGACACCTTGCCTTTCATGGCCCCTCAGGGCCGATTGTTTGAACTTCATAGAGAGACGCCCGCATATGCCGAGTTATGCAGCCAGAGGGGGCGAGGCGGGCACCTCCCCCTGGGGGTCATCACCATCGCCGCGTCGTCTGGATCGTCTCGGGTCGTGGTGTTGCTTTGAGCTTGTCGGACTTCCGGCTGTTGCATGCCCGATGGGCTGCGGCCTTGTTCTCAAGGGTGTCGAGTCCGCCTCGGGCGATCGGTATGACGTGGTCGACCACGTACTCGCCAGGGTGCAGGAAGGGCAGCGTGTAGTCGATGGGTTGCCCGCAGATACTGCACGGCGGCTTGCTCTGGCGGATCTGTCTGCGGTGCAGGTCGCGCCGGGTGGTGGAGCGTGCGCTCTTGTCGGTTGCCATCGTCCCTCCCCTCTGTGAGTGACGGTGCACCGGCTTGGGGTCGGTGCACCGTCGTCAGGTCAGACTGTGACGCGGCGCCCGGTGAGTGCGTCGGTGTTGCGCTGGTCGGCTTGTCTGCTCCAGTCGGCCTTGGCGTTCTCGATGGCTCTCACCCGCTGCTGGTACTCGGTGAAGGTGGGCAGGTCCAGCTCGAGCCCGGCGAGCACGGCTTCCCATGGGCTGATCTTGCGGGGGTCGAGTGAGCCGATGGTGTCGAGGTCGACGACTGCCAGGCGTAGAACATTCCAGCTCTGGTCACGGTTGGCGAGGCGGGTGAACTCACCCAACGCTGACCAGCCCATGATGATCCGGTCGATGGTGGCGGCGGCCTCTCGTGCCTCGCCCCAGACCTTGGCGATGTCTCCGCCCTTGAGCATGATCGCGGCGGCGTCATCGAGGGCGAGGTTGCCGATGCTCTGGTGTGCGGCGGTGAGGGTGGCTGCTGCCTTGTCGAACGGCACGCGCCAGGACTCCACCAGCTGGTCGGCGTTATTGTGTGCGGCCTCGCGGAACGTCTCGAACACGATCGCGTCGACGCCTTGGGAGACGCCCTCGCCGCTGATCTGTGAGGCGGTCGCGACCCGCTGCACCTCGGGGCATGAGGCGGGGTCGTCGCCTCGCTGGAGGGCTGCTGTGACGGCTGCTGCGAGTACACCCTGGGGAACGCCGAGGTTGCGGGCGGCGGTGCTGTACTTGACCGCGCTGGCGTGACTGTCGACCACCGCCGAGATGGGCTTGGCCGAGGTGGTGACGGTGGCGGCGATGATCTGGCCGATAGCTGCTCTGTCGGTGAGGTTCATGTCAGTTCTCCCTGGGGTCGAACAGGAGCCCGGTAGCGGGCCTGTCGGTGTGGTCTGCGGGCTTGTCGACGTCGGGTTTGTCGTCGGTAGCGGCGGGGCTGAACAGGGCAGAGGCGAAGGCTCGCATCTCCTCGAGCTCGGCTTCAGTGATTGGCATGTGCGGCCTCCTGGTCGCTGTAGGTGACCGAGCCGGGAGGGATCTCGGCAAGGGGTCTGGGGGTGAGGCACTTTCCGTAGGTGAGGCTCATCGCGGCCATGGCGATGAGCCCGAGGCGTGCTGTGTCGTGGGTGTCGAGCCAGTAGCTGAGGATCTGGCCTACCTGTTCGGGGTGGCCGGCGTGGTCGGCCAGGACTCGCACGAGGTCGGCGGCCAGGGCGTTGATGTCGGCCACGGTCATAGGTGCTTCGGTCGTGTCCGGCTTGATCTGGCGGGATTTTGCCCCGGTGCGCCAGTAGCCCTTGCAGACTTTGCAGGTGCTCCACTCGATGCCCATGCCGTTGCGCTTGGTCTGGGTGCTGCCGCCAGTGCACCCGGGCTTGTGGTCGCTCATCGGCGCGGCTGTTGTGTGGGCTTCGCGTTGTCGTCGGGCGTGGTGACTCTGGCCTTCTGTTGCTTGTGTGCCGCGCAGAGCGGGCAGCCGGTACCGCGCCAGGTGACGGCCTGCTCGTGGTGGTCGCGGCATCGGTATGGGGCGCTGGTGGTGGCCGGGGGAACGTCGGCGGCCGTCTGTTGCCAGTACCCGTTGCACGCATAGCAGCGGACCCATGTGATGCCGAGGCCGTTCGTTCTGACATAGGTGTTGGCCCCAGGACAGTCGAACTTGTGGTCGCTCACGATGTCTCTACCTGAGGTTGAGAGTCGGGCACGAGCTCGGGCGGGGTCGACTGCGCAGGGGCCAGGACGCCTTCGGGTGCGTTGCCGGGCTCGGGTGTGGGGGCGCTCATCGGAGCCACGTCAGACGAGCCGAGAGGGTGGCCGTGTGGGCGGCATTGGCGGCGAATGTGCCGGTCGTGGTCTTGGTGCCGACTGACAGATGCAAGGTTGCTCCTGGGGTGAGGGACTCGACCAGTGC
This sequence comes from Actinomycetota bacterium, assembly GCA_040006795.1. Lineage (GTDB taxonomy): Bacteria > Actinomycetota > Actinomycetes > Actinomycetales > Dermatophilaceae > UBA4719. The sequence continues at coordinate 3,801 of JBDTWH010000250.1, forward strand.
GGCGAGCCCGGAGGTGGACGTGTTGTATCCGGCGGCGGGCAGCGGGGTCAGGAACGCCTGCCCGTTGACCGTGCCGACGCTGACGCGGGCGTGCAGGTCGTCCGGTGAGGCTGTGCTGTTGATCGCGTAGACCCATGCGTTGGCGGTGAGCAGCAACCGGGTTGCTGTGGCCGGCACGATCAGGTCGACCCCGACAACCTCAGACCATGCAGGCCCGGGTGCGAAGCCTGTTGCGCTCTGGTAGACCGCCTGGGGGGTGTTCGGGTCGGCCAGTGCGTCGTTGTTGATCGAGCCGGCGGGCAGAGACACGCTTCCGGCCACGTCCAGGGCACCGAGCACCTTGAGGGCGCCGGGGTCCATCCTCAGGTTGGCCCGCGTCAGTGCGACGAGCAGCTGATCCTGGGCCTTCATCTCGGTGATGGTGCGTTCGATGTCTCGCAGGCGGCGGACGATGTGGTCCTCGCCAGCGGGGAGTTGGTTCCCGGGCGAGCCTGGTGAGTTGAATCCCATTACTGCTCCTTCGTTGGGGTGGTGCCGTCGAGCCGGTCGAACCGGACGGCGGCGAGGTACTCGGTGACCGCGATTACGGATGAGTAGACGAGCGCACAAGCCGAGCAGGCGAACAGCAGGTCGGCGGGGGTCATCGGTCGGCCTTCGTCGGGATGGTCGTGCCGTATCCGAGGCTGTCGGGGTAGCCGAGCGGGTCGGTGCGGTGCTCGATGCATCGCCAGCTCGAAGCGAGGTTGTCGGCGTGTGGTGCCAGGCAGACCAGTTCGGACCGGCAGCCGGGGACGATGCACGCGACGCGGGTTGTCGCGGCCGCGTCCAGACGGTGGAGCATTGAGGCTGCGCGCTTGGCCGGTGTGAACGCGGGGAATGTCTCGGCGCTGCCAGGGTCGGTCATGTCGTCGCCTTCGCAACCGGCAC
>JBDTWH010000251.1:0-1825 GCA_040006795.1 Actinomycetota bacterium
TGGGTGACCACCAAGTAGTTCCCGTGCACGAAGTCGAAACCCCCGGGAGACGACCTCTCGGGGGTTTCGACCTCTCCGGTTTCGTCGAACCGTGTTCCATCTCCTGGCTCGGCCATACTTCGGCGGGTACCTTGCCGGGTTGTCCCTGCGGATCTGGCGCCTTCCCCTAGGGTCAGGGAGGTGATCAGCTACGACGACATCATCGTGGGGGCAGGGCACAACGGGCTCACCGCTGCTGCCTATCTGGCCCGTGCCGGCCGGACGGTTCTGGTGCTCGAGCGCGCGGATCACGTCGGGGGCGCTGCCATCTCTGCCGAGGCCTTCCCGGGTATGGACGCCAGGCTGTCCCGTTACAGCTATCTGGTCTCGCTGATGCCGCGCCGGGTCATCACCGATCTTGGTCTCGACCTGAGACTCGTGCGCCGCCGCTACTCCTCGTTCACGCCCTCTCCGACAAGCCCGGCCAAGGGACTGCTGATCGACAACGGTGACCCGACAGGCACCGCCAGGGCGTTCGCGGCGTTCACCGGATCGAGAGCGGAGTACGCGCAGTGGCAACGCTTCTACGGCCGGATGACCTTGCTGGCGGAGCGGGTCTTCCCGACAGTCCTGGAGCCCCTGCGCTCCCGGGAAGGGGTTCGCGAGCTCGTCGGGGACGACGACCTGTGGCACTCGGTGGTGATGCGCCCCCTGGGTGAGGTGCTGCGTTCCACCTTCAGTGATGACACGATCCGGGGGATCGTGGCCACGGATGCCCTGATCGGCACGTTCGCCGACCTCGACAGCCAGTCTCTTGCCCAGAACATCTGCTTTCTCTACCACCTGATCGGCAACGGCACCGGGGACTGGGACGTCCCTGTCGGCGGTATGGGCGCGGTCACCGATGCCCTTGCGGCTGCGGCGATCTCGGCGGGCGCGACAATCCTGACCGGCGCGGTCGTCACCGAGGTCGACCCTGGCGGGACCGTGGCCTGGCATGACGCTGACGGTGGCCGGTCGGCAACGGGATCCACGATTCTGAGCAACCTCGCGCCGGTCGTCCTCAACGGGCTCCTGTCAGCAGCCGGCGCCGAACCCATCGACACGGAACCAGCGCCCGAGGGTGCTCAGCTGAAGGTCAACATGCTGCTCTCCCGCCTTCCGCGGTTGAAGGACACCTCGGTCGACCCCACTGCCGCATTCGCCGGGACCTTCCACGTCAACGAGAGCTACAGCCAGCTCCAGCAGTCGTATGCAGCCGCACTCGCCGGGGAGGTGCCCGACCCGGTCCCGTGCGAGATCTACTGCCACTCGCTGAGCGACCGGAGCATTCTCGGCCCGGACCTGGCTGCCACCGGAGCCCAGACTCTGACGATCTTCTGCCTGCAGGTGCCCGCGCGCCTGTTCCGTGCTGACAACGACGCAACGCGCCAGGTGGTGCTGGCCGCGACGCTGAGGTCGCTGAACACCGTTCTTGCCGAACCGATCGAGGACGTCATCCTGCGGGACGCTCATGGTGACCCGTGCCTGGAGGCACGGACACCACGGGACCTCGAGATCGATCTCGGACTGCCGGGAGGCAACATATTCCATCGGTCGCTTCAGTGGCCCTGGGCTCAGCGAGAGGCCGAGATCGGGACCTGGGGAGTCGAGACGCAGTACGACCGGGTCCTAGTGTGCGGAGCGGGCGCACGACGCGGGGGCGGCGTGAGCGGAATACCAGGTCACAACGCAGCACGACGTGTGCTCGAGCTGTGATGACGTGGAGCGGCTGCCGGCCCTCTTAACCCACACGAAACACTCTTAGGGCAGGATCGCGCTATGGATCGTCAGCAGGAGTTCGTCC
>JBDTWH010000252.1:0-11612 GCA_040006795.1 Actinomycetota bacterium
CCCCGTGACGCCATGGCGTCTGCCGGCAAGACCCTGGTCGAGCTCTTCGGCCTGGCCCGCGAGCTCAATGTCGAGGCCGAGGGCATCGACATGGGCCCCTCACCGACCGACGCAGCACTCGCGGCCGATCTTGCCCTGCCGATCGAGGACCTGGACCTGACCGTCCGGTCCTACAACTGCCTCAAGCGTGAAGGCATCCACACCGTGGGTGAGCTTCTCGGACGCAGCGAGGCCGATCTGCTCGACATCCGCAACTTCGGTGCAAAGTCGATCGACGAGGTCAAGGCCAAGCTCGTGGGGATGGGCCTGCAGCTCAAGGACAGCCCGCCCGGGTTCGACCCCAGCGCGATTGTCGACCGTTATGACGACGTAGAAGACGACTCGGCGTTCGCCGAAGACGAGCAGTACTGACCGTTTCATTTGCTGCGTGACTGATCCGCTGATGGCGGGACGGTCAGAGACCTACAGGAGAACCACATGCCCACGCCAACTAAGGGCCCCCGTCTCGGCGGCGGTCCGGCCCACGAGCGGCTGATCCTGGCCAACCTGGCCACCTCACTGTTCGAGCACGACCAGATCACGACCACCGCAGCCAAGGCCAAGCGCCTGCGCCCGCTGGCCGAGCGTCTGGTCACCTTTGCCAAGCGCGGCGATCTGCATGCTCGTCGCCGCGTCCTCACGGTCGTGCGTGACAAGGGTGTCGTGCACCGTCTCTTCACGGAGATTGCGCCTGACATGGCCGAGCGCCAGGGCGGTTACACGCGCATCACCAAGATCGGGAACCGCAAGGGCGACAACGCCCCCATGGCCGTGATCGAGCTGGTGCGTGAGCCGCTCTCGCCGAAGAAGGCCACTGTGGCTGAGGCGGAGGCTGCAACGAAGCGTTCAGCCAAGGCCAAGGGGACCAAGGCAGCAGCCAAGGTTCCGGCAGCCAAGAAGGCCGCGACCCCGGTCGAGGCCGACGCGACCGAGTCTGAGGTCCCGGTGGTCGACGAGGCCGAGGTCGAGGCCGTCGTGGCCCAGGACCCCGACAACGCCGTCGACGACACGTCCAACGAGACGGCCTGAGCCGGAGCTTCTGACCGGACAGGGCGTTCGTTAGCCTGCCAACATGAACGACAACGAGCCCGCCGCCCCTACCGGGGGCGGCGGGCTCGCGTCGTCTCTGCGTATCCGGCTGGACTTCGGGTATGAGGGGACGCGCTTCTCCGGCTGGGCGATGCAGCCCGGGAAGCGGACAGTCGAGACTGAGCTGTCAACCGCGCTGACGCTGATCCTGCGCGCCTCCGGGCCGGTCCGGCTCGTGGTAGCCGGGCGCACCGACGCAGGCGTTCACGCGCGGGGTGCCGTGGCTCACGCCGACGTTGACCGGGCCGGCTGGGCACGGCTGCCGGGTCGATCCACGCGCTCCCCGGCGGAGTCCGCGCTGGCCCGTCTGAACGGGGTGCTGCCGCCCGACATGGTGATTCATTGCGTCTCAGTGGCGCCCGAGGGTTTTAACGCCCGCTTCTCGGCGAGTCGGCGCCGCTATCTCTATCGTGTCTGCGACCGGCCGGCGAGCCTGGATCCGTTGCGCCGCAGCGACACGCTGGTGCACAGGCGTCCCCTTGACGTTGACCTCATGCACGCGGCGAGTCAGCAGCTTCTGGGGCTGCGGGACTTTGCCGCATTCGCCAAGAGGCGCGAAGGCGCCACGACGATCCGTACCCTGCTCGACTTCTCTTGGCTTCGCTCTGGGGACGGCGTGCTCGAGGCCAGGGTCGTGGCGGATGCGTTCTGCCGCTCAATGGTCCGGGCACTGGTGGGCGCGGTGATCCCCGTGGGCGAGGGACGTCAGCCCGTCGGGTGGCCGGCCCAGGTTCTGGTCGCCGGCCGCCGGCACCCCGGTGTCGTCGTCATGCCGGCACATGGACTCAGCCTGGAGGAGGTCACCTACCCCCAAGACCTGGACGTGGGTGGCCGTGCGATGGCGACGCGCTTCAGGCGCTCCGTACCGGACTAGCCGGCTCGCCAGGGTCCGGCGTGCGCGGGGGCCAGATCGCATGTCACTAGAGTTGGCCGCACCAAGCGCCATCTGAGCGCGTCAGATTCCAAGGAGCCATCTGTGTCTCGTCGAATCACGCCCATGCAAGCGGGAGATACCCTCGGCCCGGTCTGCCGCCGCTCCCGAGCCACCTCCTCATCCATAGGAGCCGGAGCTCTCGCCGTGGCGATGGTGATGCTGACCGCGGCTTGCGGTGGCAACGGCAGCGGCTCGGGACAGGCGACCGCTGCCGGCGGGGTCAAGCTGGTGGCGGCCGGCAAGCTGACCACCTGCACGCACCTGCCCTACGCCCCGTTCCAGTCCAGCGAGGATGGCAAGGTCGTGGGCTTCGACATGGACATGATCGACCTGGTGGCAACGAAGCTCGGGGTCATCCAGACCGTTGTCGACACGCCGTTCGAGGGCATCAAGTCAGGGCAGGACCTCAACACCGGCAAGTGCGACATCGCTGCGGCGGGAATGACGATCAAGCCGGAGCGGGCCAAAGTGATCGACTTCTCCGTTCCGTACTTCAATGCCACGCAGGCCCTGCTCATCAAGAAGGGCGCGGGCTACACATCGCTCGATTCGCTCAAGGGCAAGAAGCTGGGGGACCAGTCGGGGACGACCGGCAAGGACTATGTCACCTCCCAGCACCCGGCCGGCGTCACGGTCACCGAGTTCGAGGACCTTGCCACTCTTCAGCAGGCGCTGGCCACTGACCAGATCCAGGGTGCCGTGGACGATCTGCCAGTGTGGACGGACTACATCAAGAAGAACCCCGGCAAGTTCGAGATCGGGGCCGAGTTCAACACCGGCGAGCAGTACGGCTTCGGTGTCAAGAAGGGCGCCAACCCCGCACTGCTCAAGACGGTGAACGACGTCATCACGGCGGCCAAGGCGGACGGCACCTATGACGCCATCTACCTGAAGTGGTTCGGCACCAAGCCGGCCGCCTGACATGGCCGCGACCACCACGCAGGACCGCGCCACCGGGCTGGGCGGCCGTAAGCGCTCCAGGCTGACCCGCCGCCAGCGCACCCGGCTCACCCGTACGATCCAGTACGCGGTGTTCGTCGCGGTAGGGCTCCTGATCGTGTTGAAGGCCGACTGGCCCCGCCTCTCGCACGACTACTTCAACCTCACGATAGCCAGGGCGCTCTTTCCGGACATCCTGTTCACCGCGCTGAAGAACACCGCGGCGTACACGGCCATGGGATTCGTCTTCGGACTCGCCTTCGGTCTGCTTCTGGCACTCATGCGGCTCTCCGTGGTCGCGCCGTACCGGTGGGTGGCGAACGTCTACATCGAGTTCTTCCGCGGCATCCCGCTCCTGCTGTGGCTGTTCTTCCTCGGTTACGGGGTGCCGACGGCGACGGGTGCCCAGCTTCCGGGGCAGCCATATTCGCCGATCGTGCTCGGGCTGGGCATGCCAGCCGCGGCGTACATGGCGGAGACCATCCGCGCCGGGATCCAGGCGGTGCCCAAGGGGCAGGCTGAGGCGGCGCGCTCGCTGGGCATGTCTCACGGGCAGGCGATGATCTCGATCGTCATCCCGCAGGCTTTCCGGATCATCGTGCCGCCACTGACCAACGAGGTCATCCTGCTCACCAAGGACTCCTCCCTCGTCGCGATCCTGGGTGTCACGATGGGGACCAAGGAGCTCACCAAGTTCGGCAGGGACGCGCTCAACCAGCTCGTCAACCCGACGCCACTGGTGATCGCCGGTCTCTGCTACCTCCTCATCACCGTGCCCCTTTCGCTGGTGGTGCGGCGCCTCGAGTCGCGCAACAACAGGGCACGGTGAACGTCATGTCACAGACAACCAGTCAGCCCGCAGTGGTCAGCACCGTCTCGGACGCAGCCATCGAGGTCCGGTCGCTGCACAAGTCGTTCGGCACCCTCGAGGTTCTCAAGGGGATCGACTTCCACGTCGACCGGGGCGAGGTCGTGTGCGTCATCGGCCCGTCGGGGTCCGGCAAGTCGACCCTGCTGCGATGCATCAACCTGCTGGAGACACCGACGAGCGGCAAGATCTGGGTCAGCGGCGAGGACCTGACCGATCCGGATATCGACATCGACGCCGTTCGCCGGAGCATCGGGATGGTCTTCCAGCAGTTCAACCTCTTCCCCCATCTCTCGGTCCTGGAGAATCTCACGATTGCTCAGCGGCGCGTGCTGCGTCGAAGCCGGTCCGACGCCGACGCGGTGGCGCGAACCAACCTCGACCGGGTCGGGCTGGCGGACAAGATGACGGCATACCCGGCGCAGCTGTCCGGCGGCCAGGCACAGCGTGCGGCGATCGCCCGGTCCCTGTCGATGGGGCCTGACCTGATGCTTTTCGATGAGCCGACCTCGGCCCTGGACCCAGAGCTGGTCGGTGATGTCCTGGAGGTGATGCGCACCCTGGCGGCCGAGGGAATGACCATGATGGTCGTCACCCACGAGATGTCCTTCGCCCGCGAGGTGGCCGACCGGGTGGTGTTCATGGACGACGGGATCATCATCGAAGAGGGGCGCCCCGATGCGGTGCTCGGTGCGCCACAGCACCAGAGAACGAAGGACTTCCTTGCCCGGGTGCTCAACCCCGGCGGCAGGGCGGCCCCACGCTCTGAAGATCCAAGAGCGCCATAGGGCTAATGCAGGCCGCGCCCCTACTTCGTGCTGGCGTTGTAGAGGAGATAGCCCGCCGCGACTGCCGCGAGTACGGCAACGACGGCTGCGATGATCTTGACTGCGCTGTAAGGCCGCTCGCCGATGACCTCGCCGGTGTTGGCGTTCACGAAGACGTCAAAGGTCTTGCCGCCGGCGATGTAGGTCGCGATCCACAGCGGCAGCAGGAGCAGCCGGAACAGGACATCCTGGTCGGTCGTGTTCATCTGCGCGACGCGTTGCTCGTCACCTCCGATGTCGGCGCGGCAGTCGTCCTGGATGATCGCGGCCATGTCCTGGTGCGCCGATGCGAAGCCGGCGTCGGCATCGATGTCATACCGGGGTGAGTCGAAGCCGGCGAGATACTCCGACTGATAGCCGGTTGCGTTGGCGGTCGACCACGGTCCGAGCTTTTTCAGCAGGTCCGCATCCGGGGCGCTCACACCGGTGGCCAGCACGTCGACGAAGTCCCGGGCGACCCGGCCTTCTGCATGGGACCAACGGGTGTGCTGCACCTGCCGGGTGTTGGTGACCGTCCGACCGTTCTGCTGAGTCGTGTACGTCTCGGTGGTGTAGTAGTGGTCACCGCGCTGCCCCGTGTAGTCGGTGGTGGTGCGGTCGTCGAAGCCCCAGTGCGGCAGGTAGCTTCCGGTCATCGACGCGGTCATGCTGATCTTCTTCAGGGCGGAGGGGGCGAACCAGCGGGAGGAGGTCCACTCCCGGAAACACACCGCGGCCTTGTCCTTGTCGACATTGAAGGGCACCACGCCGTCAGGGCTCTTGAGCTGCCCGCCGAGGTCGTCGGTGACGACCAGCGGGCTGCGACACGAGGGGCAGCGCGCGGCGATCGCGCTCTGCTGCTGCGTGCTACCGCAGTTCGCGCAGGTCAGGTTGAAGGCGGGTAGCCGGGCCACGGCAGTGTGCGGCTGCCCCGCGTAGGCGAGGTAGCCGTGCTTGGGGCTGTCCGCCTGAGGCACGGCGATGTCGAGCTTGGCCTGGCAGTAGGGGCAGACCATGCCTGCGGTGCCAGGGGCGAACTCGAGGGCGGCGCCACAGGACGGGCACTTGTACTGATGTTGCCCAGCCAGGGGCTCTCCTGGCTGGGGCTGGGGCTGGGGCTGAGACAGCTCAGGCTGGGGCTGATCTGGCAGGACCGTCACGATGGCAGGGGGGGTGGCATGGAGTCGAGATCCTGAAGCTCAGGGACATCGGCCAGGCGGGTCCAGGCGGCCATGCCGACCCGCCATGCGAGGGTGTCAGCGGTGGCGGTGCCTGAGGTCAGCAGTGCCCGGACCTCCGATGGAGCCAGCGGCCCCACCTGCTTGCCTTCCACGCCGAGGTACCACTTCGTGCTGCCTGGCAGTGGTGGTGGCCCGGTGGGCGCTGACGCGGTTGCCTCGGCGCGGTCGGACGGCTCAGCGGAGGTGGCCGGAGGGGCTGCGCCGGGCTGCAGGGACTGGGCTAGCTGCGCGCCGAGGGCCGCCCCGACACCGATCCCGACGCCGGCACCGGCGATGCCGCCCTGGTTCTGAGCAGCGTCGGTGATGGCTGTGGCCGCCTGGTACTTCGCGAACTTGTCGAGGTCCCCGAGCACGCCCATCGAGGTTCGCTTGTCCAGCGTCGCCTCGACCTCGGGGGGCAGCGAGACGTTCTCGATGATGAAGCGGGGCATCTGCAGGCCGATGAGGTTGAGGTCCTCACTGATGATCCCGGCGAGCCTGGTGGAGATCTCGTTCTGGTGGGCGGCCAGGTCGAGCGCGGCCACGCCGGAGGTCGCGAGTGCCGTCACGACCCGTGATACCACGGACTGCCGGACGAACTCGTCGACCTCGTCGGTGGTGAACTCGGGGTCGGTGCCGACCAGCTCGCGCAACAGCACGGCGGGGTCGGCGGCCTTGATGGAGTACGTGCCGAAGGCGCGGACCCGGACCATTCCGAACTCGGCATCCCGCATCATGGCGGGGTTCTGGGTGCCCCACTTGAGGTCGGTGAACTGCCGGGTGCTGACGAAGTAGACCTCGGCCTTGAAGGGACTTTCGAAGCCATACTTCCAGCCCTTGAGGGTCGACAGGACCGGCAGGTTCTGCGTCTCGAGCGTGTAGGTGCCCGGTTCGAAGACGTCAGCGATCGTGCCCTCGTTGACGAAGACGGCCACCTGGCTCTCGCGCACGACCAGCTTGGCGTTCATCTTGATCTCGTTCTCGTGGCGCGGAAAGCGCCATACGATCGTGTCCCGGGTGTCGTCGGTCCACTCGACGATGTCGATGAACTCGCCGCGGATCTTGTCCATCAGTCCCACGATGTTCGTGCTCCTCAGCCAGATGTCGGGGGCGCCGTGCGACGCGGCCCGTCATGGACTCTTCCATGAACCCATGGTGGCAGGCGAGCGCGGCTCCGGTCACCCCGTAGTTTGGTCCCTTGTGGGTCACCTTGATGTCAACGGCGTCACTTACTACCTGCCTGACGGCCGGCCACTTCTGGACGGGGTCAGCCTGCGGGTCGGCGAGGGGGCCAAGGTCGCCCTCATCGGCCCGAACGGCACCGGCAAGACGACGTTGTCCCGGATCATCAGCGGGGACCTGACCGCGGCCGAGGGGGCGGTGACCCGAAGTGGCGGGCTCGGGGTCATGCGCCAGTTCATCGGGTCCATGCGGGACGACTCCAGCGTCCGTGACCTGCTGGTCAGCGTTGCGCCACCGACAGTCCGCGCGGCCGCGCAGGCACTCGAGGAGGCCGAGACTGCGATGATGGAGGTCGACGACGAACCGGCCCAGATGGCATATGCGCAGTCTCTGGCGGACTGGGCGGACGCCGGCGGGTACGAGCACGAGACGTTCTGGGACGTCTGCACGGTGGCGGCGATCGGCATACCGTTCGAGCAGGCGCAGTGGCGTTCGGTGAGCACTCTGTCCGGAGGAGAGCAGAAGCGCCTGGTGCTCGAGGCCCTGCTGCGCGGGTCCGAAGAGGTGCTCATGCTCGACGAGCCGGACAACTACCTGGACGTGCCGGCCAAGCGATGGCTCGAGGATCAGCTGCGGGCCTCTCCCAAGACGGTGCTGTTCATCAGCCACGACCGTGAGCTGCTCGATCGGGTCGCGACCCGGATCGCGACCCTGGAGCCGGGTGCCGCCGGCTCGTCCCTGTGGGTGCACCCAGGGCGCTTCTCGGCGTACCACCAGGCACGGCTGGATCGCAACAGCAGGCTGGAGGAGCTTCGACGGCGCTGGGACGAGGAGCATGCCAAGCTCGTCGCGCTGGTGCTCATGTACAAGAACAAGGCGGCCTACAACGACGGGCTGGCCAGTCGTTACCAGGCCGCCAAGACCAGGCTCGCCAAGTTCGTGGAAGCCGGTCCGCCGCAGCTGGTCCCTCAGACCCAGAACGTGAAGATGAGGCTCAAGGGTGGGCGGACGGCCAAGCGAGCGGTCATTGCGGAGGGTCTCGAGCTGGTCGGCCATGAGGCGCCTCCCGCGTGGGCAGGGATGGAGCCCTTCGACCTGGAGATCTGGTACGGCGAGAGGCTCGCCGTCCTGGGCGGTAATGGATCAGGCAAGTCCCACTTCCTGCGTCTGTTGGCTGCCGGTGGCACCGACCCGGCGCCTGAGCACCGCCCGGTCGGCGATGTGCGGCCGGCCCCCGTGCCGCATTCGGGCACGGTCCGGCTGGGCTCCCGGGTGCGTCCGGGCTGGTTCGCACAGACCCACCAGCATCCCGCGCTGCTGGGGCGTACCCTCCTGGAGGTCCTTCACCGCGGGGACGAGCATCGCGGCGGCAGACCTCGGGAGGAAGCCGCGAGGGCGCTTGACCGATATGAGCTTGCCCGTGCCTCCGAGCAGACCTTCGAGTCGCTGTCCGGAGGCCAGCAGGCGCGGTTCCAGATCTTGCTTCTCGAGCTCAGCGGCGCCACCCTCCTGTTGCTCGACGAACCCACCGACAACCTGGATCTGCAGTCGGCCGAGGCGCTGGAGGAGGGCCTCGAAGCCTTCGATGGCACCGTGGTCGCCGTGACGCACGACCGCTGGTTCGCCAGGGGGTTCGACCGGTTCCTGGTCTTCGGTCAGGATGGTTCGGTCTGTCTCTCCGACGAGCCGGTGTGGGATGAGGGCGGGGTTAGACGACGTCGTTGAGCGGGCCAAGGCCACCTCTTGAAGGCTCATCGAAGGCGGTGTCACGGAGCCGGCACATCTGAGCCGGGACGGCTGAGTCACCACGGACTATCCGGGGTCCGTGACCCGCTGTCTCCGCGCAGCAGACCCGGCGGCGATGGTCGCGGCCCCGATGGTGATCAAGGCTCCCAGGATCAGGGCCGCCGACTCGCCCGGCCGCAGGACGTTCAGGGCGGTGCCCACGGCCGCGGCCGCGACGGGCACACCCAGCTGTGCGGCCGCCAGCGAGCCCATCTCCAGGGGCTGCCCGGTGAACCGGGTCAGCGAATGGCTCAGCACCGCTCCCAGCCCGAGCAGCACCCCCAGCAGGATCAGCGAGGGCCGGGTCGCGAGTGTCCGAAGATCCAGGGACGCGCCCAGCCACACAAAGAACAACGGGCTGAAGAAGCCCTCGGTCACTGCGAACAGCTGCCGGGCGAGCCGCCGCGGCTCTCCGATGGCAGCCACCGCGAGCCCGAAGACGAAGCCTGCCAGCATCACCGACACGTTCGAGCGGCCGGCGAGGGCGGCCATCGCGAACAAGATCATCAGGCTTATCCGCAGCTCGAGAGCGAGGTGACGCTGCTCGGATACCCGGTGGAGCCTTCGGCGATAGCCCTTGCGCTCCAGGAGGAGCAGCACCGCGAAAAGTCCGGCGCCCGCGACGAGCACGGCCAGCGCCCCCAGCGCCGCCCGGCCGGCATGGCCAGGATCGATGGCCAGGGGGAGTGCGACGATACAGACCGCGTCGGCGACTGCGACCTGGGGGAGCAGCTGCAGGACCTGCTCGCCGCGCAGCTCCAGCGAGTCGATCGCGGGCAGGACCAGGGCTGCCGAGGACGAGGCCAACAGGACGGCATACAGCGCGGCATGGCCCGTTCCGAAGGCGGAGGCAAGGAAGACGCCGAGAACAGCGGACCCCGCGCCGACGAGCGCGGCGCGGGCAATGCCGCGGCCCAGGCTTGCCTGAAGGCGGGCGTCACGAACGGGCACGTGCGTTCCGGCGACGAACATCACCAGCCCGAATCCGATAGCCGCCAGGAAGGCGAACGTGGGATCGGCGTGGTTTAGATAACCCAGTCCCGTCCTGCCCAGGAGAATCCCCATGAAGAGCTCCCCGATGACCACCGGCACGTGCCACGACTGGGGGTAGGCGAGGATGGGCCCGGCGAGACCGGCCAGGACGATGACGGCCAGCACCGTGAAGCTCATGGCGCAAGCATGTCGGTGCAGTCTGCGGACGTTGCGTTCGAGGCACCTGTGACGAGCCTGCCCGCTTCGTCCCCGCGGTCGCCGGCGAGCCCCCGGTGACAGTCCGCCCGAGCCCTCACGGCGCGCGGGGACTGTCGACGGGCAGGGGGCACAGGTAGACCGAGACCCGCTTGGCGTCAGGATTTCCCGCACCGATCCGTCGGTACCGTTCCAGGACGTCTGCCAGGTCGCCACGCAAGGCCGCGAGCTGTCCGGGCGTGACCTGCACCAGGTGGTCCGACAGGCCGACCTGGTCGCGCCATTGCGCGGGCCAGCGCTCCTGCGTGTCCAGCCACTGCCCGGCCCGGTCGTTGAACAGGTGCAGGTAGTCGCGCGCCAGCCATCCAATCGCAGCCTGCGCATCCGGATCGTCCGAGTCGTCGGTATCCCCCCCGGGCCCCTCATCCTGAGGCCGGGACTCGGTGCTCGCGACCCAGATTCGCCGCCGTCCGGTCCTGGTCCCTCCTGGGCCGGAGTCGACCACCAGCCCGACCTGCGCCAGCTTTCGCAGGTGGTAGCTGGTGGCCCCGCTGTTCGTGTGCAGAACCGCCGCCAGCGTGGTCGCCGTGGCGGGACCGCTGAGTCGCAGCTCGTCCAGCAGGCGGGATCTCAGCGGATGGGCCAGCATGGCCAGCGCGGTACGGTCGTGGTGCGGCGCAGGGGCCGGTATGGCATCTAGGTTGCTCATCTGTGCACAATAATCATGCACACTTCCTTTGCACAAGTGTCCTGCCGACACCGACAATGACGAGAACCGTGCTCAGAGCAGCTCCCGGAAGCTGATTATGCGGTGCCCTGGACTGCCGGTATCGTTATATCTCGTTGTGCGAACCACGACCTGATGGTCGAGTGCCCGCTCTGTCGGGCCACGAACAGGTGAAGACATGCGCAACACCATCGCTGAGCAGCACCTTCGCTGAGCACACGAGCGCTGAGCAGTCCCATTCTGAGCAGTCACGAGAGAACGAGGCTTAATCCGTGCGTACGTACACCCCCAAGCCCGGCGAGGTTGAGCGCCAGTGGCTCGTCATCGACGCCACTGACGTCGTCCTCGGTCGTCTGGCCAGCCAGACCGCGATCCTCCTGCGGGGCAAGCACAAGCCCACCTTTGCACCGCACGTTGACGGTGGTGACTTCGTCATCATCATCAATGCCGACAAGGTCGTCCTGACCGGCAACAAGATGGTTCAGAAGAAGGCCTACCACCACTCGGGCTTCCCGGGCGGGCTCAAGGCGACCTCCTACCAGGAGCTGCTGGCCAAGCAGCCCGCCAAGGCGGTCGAGAAGGCCGTCCGCGGCATGCTTCCCCACGGCACGCTGGCCCGCCAGCAGATGAGCAAGCTGAAGGTCTATGCCGGAGATGTGCACCCGCACCAGTCGCAGAAGCCGGTGCCGTTCGAGATCTCACAGGTCGCGCAGTAGAACTCGGCCCGTCAGGGCTGACTCACCAACGTGAAACAGGCTGAATCATGAGCACAGACAGAGCTAACGAGGAGAACCGTGGCTGACACCACTTCCGCCGTCGAGACAGACGTTGTCCA
>JBDTWH010000253.1:0-4500 GCA_040006795.1 Actinomycetota bacterium
GGCACCGGCAAGGTTATGCGTGAGCAGGCCGGCGGTCGCCACCTGCTCGAGCACAAGTCTTCGAAGAAGATGCGCTCGATCGCTAACGACGTACAGCTGAACAAGCCCCAGGCCAAGAAGATCAAGAAGCTTCTCGGCAAGTAGCCGAGACCCCTCAGGTCGAGACAGCTCAAAGTCAAGACAGCTCAGTTCGGGGTCGAGACGACCCAGGGCCATCACAGCCCACACCCTCGTCGTACGAATAACCAGCAAGGAGTCTCACGTGGCACGCGTGAAGCGGGCGGTCAACGCCCACAAGAAGCGCCGGGTAGTTCTCGAGCGCGCCAGCGGCTATCGCGGACAGCGTTCGCGCCTGTACCGCAAGGCCAAGGAGCAGGTCACCCACTCGCTCGGTTACGCCTACCGCGACCGTCGCGCTCGCAAGGGTGACTTCCGTCGCCTGTGGATCCAGCGGATCAACGCCGGCGCCCGCGCCAACGGCATGACCTACAACCGCTTCATCCAGGGTTTGAAGACTGCCGGGGTGGAGGTCGATCGACGCATGCTGGCCGAGCTGGCCGTCAGCGACGGTGCGGCTTTCGCTGCCCTCGTCGAGATCGCCCGGTCCCACGCGCCGGCACAGCCCGTCGCCGACACCGCAGCCTGAGCCCGTCCGGGTCCGGTCTGAGCCCCGGCTGAGCATTTGTCACCCAGCGCGCCGATTCGACGCCTCGCACATCTGATCATCAGATGTTGACCAACACTGGTTCCGACCGGGTCAGGTCAGTGCGGGCGTTGAGCCGGCGCGCTGTGCGTCAGCGGGAGGCTCTGTTCCTGGCCGAGGGCCCGCAGGCGGTGAGCGAGGTCGTCACCTACCGGCCTGACGCCGTCCAGGATCTCTACTTCGAGGCTCGAGACCCCGAGATGGAGACGAGTTCCCGACGTGGTGGGTCCAGGCAGGCGGTCGCCCGTCAGTCGGCTGTGCTGGAGGCTGCCCGGGAACGCGGCCTGTCCATCCGTGAGGTGAGTCACGAGGTGCTCGTGGCCATGAGCGACGCCTTGGTCCCGCAGGGACTGCTGGCCGTCTGCAGGCCCATCCACGTCCAGCTCGACGCGTTGCTGGATCAGCGTCCGCGCTTTGTCGTGATCCTCGCCAATGTCAGGGACCCCGGCAATGCCGGCACCGTGATTCGCGGCGCCGATGCCGCAGGAGCCGATGCGGTGGTGCTCAGTGACTCCAGCGTGGACATCTACAACCCGAAGGTCGTCCGGTCCACCGCGGGTTCGCTGTTTCACCTGCCGATCGTCACGGGAGTGCCGATTGCCGGACTGCTCGAGCGGGTCCGCGCTGCTGGTCTTGCCCTCCTTGCCGCCGACGGCAATGGGGACACGCTGCTGGGCGACATCGACGTGAGCAGCCCTCACGCCTGGGTGATGGGCAATGAGGCGTGGGGTCTTGGGGTCGATGTTCTGGAGGCCTGTGACGCAGTGGTCCGGGTTCCGATCTACGGAAGGGCAGAGTCCCTGAACCTTGCCATGGCCGCAACACTGTGTCTGTACAAGTCGGCGGGCGTGCGGAATGGCACCGACATTCGATAAAGTCTCCAGCATGGAACCAGGGGCCCACCGATCCGCTACCGAGGGGTCCGCCGGGTGGTTCTCAGACGTCTGTGACAACCACCCCGACGGGCTTCTGGTTGCCGATGATCAGGGGCTCATCGCCTACGTCAACCTCAGGGCCGCCCGGATTGTCGGAACCCCCGCCGAAGAGCTGCTCGGCCAGGACATCCGTAAGGCGATTCCCTTTCAGGAGTACGACGGTCGTTCCTGGTGGGATGCCACCGATCCCTGGAACGGGTTGGCCATCCGATCCGGTCACCGCGAGAAGCTGCTGGTCATCCCGGGGCTGCGCGAGGTTCTGGTGACCGCCAAGTATCTGCGTCCCGGACGGGGTATGCCGGTCAGCCAGGTTGTCGTCGGGCTGCGCGACGCGGAGGCGCGGCGTCGCGCAGAGGCCAACAGCTCCGCCCTGATCTCCACCGTTGCTCATGAGCTGCGCTCGCCGCTCACCTCGGTGAAGGGTTTCTCCTCGACTCTGCTACGTCGCTGGGACCGCTTCACTGACGACCAGAAGCGGTTGATGCTGCAGACCATCGAGGCCGACGCGGACCGGGTCACCCGGCTGATCACCGAGCTCCTGGATATCTCACGTATCGATGCCGGAAGACTTCAGGTGCGCAAGCAGCCGGTGGACATCTACGGCGCCATCGAACGTCATATCGAGCGGTTCGTCGCCAGCGGCTATGAACGCGAGCGGTTCCTCCTCAGCGGCCACGAGTCGGTGTTGCCCGAGGTATGGGCCGACCCCGACCGGCTCGACCAGATCCTGGCCAACCTGATGGAGAATGCCGTGCGCCACGGCGAGGGGACCGTCCGACTGAGCGTTGCCCCGGCCAGACAGGGTGACGTCGACGCCGTCGCCGTCACGGTCAGCGACGAGGGCGAGGGTATCCCCCCCGAGAACTACCCGATGATCTTCACCAGGTTCTGGCACCGCTCTCGCCGGAGCGGCACGGGTCTGGGTCTTTATGTCGTGCGAGGCCTGGTGGAGGCCCATGACGGGAAGGTGGGCGTGGGCCAGGCGGCGTCAGGCGGTGCCGAGTTCCGGTTTACGCTGCCGGCGGGTGCCCCCGAGGGCCTCAGCTGAACCGGCGCAGGTATCGCCCTGACGGTTCGTCCGACCCCTAGACTCACCCGTGCGTGTCGTGACTCGCGCGCGGGCACACCTCATCCATCACCGGAACGACCAACAGCCCGGAATGACCCGAAACCCGAAAAACGACTGATACCCGAGGCGATTGACACCGATGTCTGGACCGAACAAGAGCTATGACCCCGTGGAGGTCGCCGCGCTGGACCCGGCTGTCCTCGAGGCGGCGGTGACCGAGGCGCTGGCGGCGTTTGCCACTGCCGAGTCTCTCGAGTCACTCAAGAGTGCCCGGCTGGCACACCAGGGTGATACCAGCGCTCTGTCCCTGGCGAACCGCGAGATCGGCGCCCTTCCCCCGACGGCCAAGGCCGAGGCCGGCAAGCGGGTGGGTATGGCGCGCGGGCGCGTCGCCAGGGCTCTGGCCCAGCGGCAGAACGAGCTGGAGGTCGAACGTGACAGGCGGTTGCTCGTCGAGGAGGCGGAAGACGTCACCGCACCGGTGGCTCGCCGGATAGGAGCCCGGCACCCTCTCGAGCTGATGTCCGAGCGGATCGGCGACATCTTCGTCGCCATGGGCTGGGAGATCGCAGAGGGCCCCGAGGTGGAGTCCGAGTGGTTCAACTTCGACGCCCTGAACCTGGGTGTCGACCATCCGGCCCGTCAGATGCAGGACACGTTCTTCGTCGACCCCCCCGATGCCGGGCTCGTCCTGCGAACGCACACCTCCCCGGTGCAGGTCCGCTCGATGCTCGAGCGTGAGCTGCCGCTGTACATCGTGTGTCCCGGCAAGGTGTTCCGCACCGACGAGCTTGACGCCACCCATTCTCCGGTCTTCCACCAGGTTGAGGGGCTCGCGGTTGCCGAGGGCCTGACGATGGCGCATCTGCGCGGCACCCTGGACCACCTGGTCGAGGCGCTGTTCGGAGCTGATCTTGAGACCCGCCTGCGACCGTCCTACTTCCCCTTCACCGAACCCAGTGCCGAGCTGGACTTCCGGTGCTTCGTCTGCGGCGGCTCGGATGAGCGCTGCCGCACCTGTGGTGGCACGGGCTGGATCGAGTGGGGTGGCTGCGGGATGGTCAACCGCGATGTGTTCACGGCGTGTGGCATCGACCCGGATCGTTACACCGGCTTCGCTTTCGGCATAGGCATCGAGCGGGCGCTGATGTTGCGTCATGGGGTCACGGACATGCGCGAGATATTCGAGGGCGACGTGCGGTTCAGCACGCAGTTCGGGATGGAGATCTGATGCGGGCGCCTGTTTCGTGGCTTTACGAGTATGTCGAGGGTGTACCGGTCGTGGCCGGCCGTGAGGTGGCCGCGAGCCTGGTCCGCGTCGGTCTGGAGGAGGAGGACCTGCACGGCGGGGACATCACCGGTCCCCTTGTCGTCGGACGGGTGCTGGAGCTCGACGAGCAACGGCAGAAGAACGGCAAGCCGATCCGCTGGTGCCAGGTCGACGTGGGCCAGAACGGTCAACAGGTCACCGAGGGCACGCCTCAGGGGATCATCTGTGGTGCCACGAACTTCGCCGTGGGTGACCTGGTCGTCGTCGTGCTCCCTGGAGCCGTCCTGCCGGGTGGAGTCGCGATCTCGGCCCGCAAGACCTACGGCCATATCAGCAACGGGATGATCTGCTCCGCAGCCGAGCTGGGGGTCGGCTCCGGTCCGGAAGCCACCGAAGGCATCGTGGTGCTGCAGTCACTCCTCGGCGAGCTGGACGCCGCCCGGCTGACCCCGGGCGACGACGCGATCGAGCTGCTGGGCCTGGCCGACGAGGTCGTCGAGGTCACCGTCACTCCCGACCGCGG
>JBDTWH010000254.1:0-61851 GCA_040006795.1 Actinomycetota bacterium
CGTCCCTCGATGAAGTTGCCCACGACCTGCGCGCCCTTGACATCCTCAACCCAGACGCCGGTGTACGTGTCCCGGATGTGAAGGTCCTTCACGACGACGTCGTCAGCCTGGACGCGGACGCCAGCCGGGTTGTCGACCGGCCCCGGCCCGCTGCCCTCAATCATGAGGTCGCGGACAGTGGTCCCTGGGGCGCGAATCGTGAGGACCGTGCCGGTCCCGTCGCCCTGGAGGGTCGGGTGCCCGATCCCCACCAGGTTGACCGGGTGGTCGATGACGAGCTCGCCCCGGTAGACACCTGGTTGCACCTTCATCGTCCCACCAGAGGGAGTGTGAGCGAGCTGGTCCCTCAGCTCCTGCATCGAGTGGTGGGTGGCATCGTCGGCCATGCCCGACATCCCCGCCATGTCACCGTCTGAGCCCGGCACCACCTTTTCGGTTCCGTCCGCGGCTGCAGCTGTCGCACACCCTGCGGGGCTGGTTGCTGTTGTTTGCGGGCGGGCTGTGCCAACCAGCGCGGCCGGCCCGACGGCAAGCAGTCCAGCGCCAGCCAGAGCGGCCACCGACATGGCGGCGACGTGAAGGCTGTTCATCGGGCTAGGTTCATCGCGTCAGACGGCGGGCCACAAGGGGTGCAGATGTCACCAGCGCGGCCGCGACCGCAATCAGGAGCAGGGCCCAGCCGGGGTAGGCCCACAGGGTGAAGTTCATCAGGGAGGTCGGACCGACGACCCGCGGGGTGAAGGGGGGCACGTGGAGGGGCGATGTCGGGTCGAGGCTGTGGCCGGTCTGCCAGAGGCGGAACTGAACGTCGGCCAGAGCCCCGACCGGGATGGACCAGAGCCCTGCGCAGGCAAGCCGCCGCAGCCAGCGTCGGCGAGTCACGACTGCCACCATGGCTGTCGCGACCGCGACGAGGATAACCGGGAGCCAGAGCTTCATCTCGGGCATGCCGACGAAGTTGAATGCAGGCATGCCGATGTAGTGGGAGATCTCGTGGATCTCGCCCAGGTCGCCTGTCACCCTGTCGCCGTAGGCGGAGATGTCGAGGCCCTGCGGGTACTGGGGGGCTGAGAAGTGAGCCCGCCAGATCGGAAAACGTGTCGCAGCCAGCAACAGGGCCACGGCTGCCAGACCGGCGCCGAGCCTCACCAGGAGGGGCGCGATGGCCCGTCCTGGCGCCGAAGCCGTTCTCACCCGCGCCGTTGTGGTCGCAACCGTCTGCTCCGTTGGCGGGCTCATGACACGGTCAGCTTTCCCTGCATACCGCTCTGGAGATGACCAGGAATGGTGCAGTAGAACGTGTAGGTGCCCGCTGTCAGGGTGACGGTGGCCTCAGCCGTCTTTCCCGGCTTCGCGCTGATCTTGACGTGTAGGGCGTCGATGGTGAAGTCGTGCTCCACCACCCCTTTGTTGGTGAAGCGGATGGTCGCCTTTCCGGCGGACGCCGTCAGCGCCGGCGGGGTGAAGGCGTACTCGGTGCCAGTGATGCTGAGCACCACGCCAGCCGTCGACGCGGAAGCTGTCTGGGGTGCCGATTCGGCCTGTACTGCGCCGCAGCCGCCCACGACGAGCACAGTAGCGGCGACCGCTAACAGCCCACCGGCACGCCGAAAGATGTTGCTCAGACTGAACGAGGGCATCGTCAGGCTCCCTTCGGTGCCACGAGGAGCCAGCCGTACATCTCCATGTGGAGAGCCGAGCAGAACTCGGCGCAGTAGTAGGGGAAGGACCCCACCCGGTCGGCTGTGAACTCGGCATTGGCCGTCTCGCCAGGTTCGAGGGTCACCGTGATGTTGTAGGCGGGCACCGAGAAGGAGTGGGCCGCGTTCTGGGTGGCCTCGATGTTGGTCAGATGCAGTCGCACCGTGTCACCCACCGTGACCGAGATCTGATCCGGCGTGAAGTGGCTACGCGCCATCGACGCATAGACATCGACCACGTGGCCCTTGCGGACAATCTTCTCCTGGCCGGCAGCGACGGCGAACTCCGACTTCACCATCGTTGTGGGATCGGTTCCGGCTGCGTAGGTGTCAAGGGGTTTGAGGTTGTCGGTGCTGCAGATCTGGGCGTAGTGAGGCTCGCCGATGCCCAGCGGCATACTGCTCAGCGTCTTCAGGGGGGTGGTGCTGGCGTCGATGAGCTCCAGGTTCACCGGGTGCTTCGGCCCCAGCTTCGACACCTGGTCGAGCGACCACTTGTTGAGGGCGACGATGTACTTGCCCTGCGGCTTGACCGTGTCGCCGTGAGGCATGGCGAGGTGGCCGATGTTGTAGTGGACGGGAACCTTCTCCACGAAGGTGAACGGCTTGTCCTTGACTCCCGACTTGGGGCCGAGGGTCCACTTGGTGATGGCGGTGTCGATGAAGAGGCTGGTGTAGGCGTTGCCCTTGTCGTCGAACTGGGTGTGCAGGGGCCCGGCCCCGACCTCGACCTGACCGGCCAGTACGGCATCCATGGCGATGATGGGCACGCCGTAGCGGTCTTTGCCCTGGTACTGCTTGTGGGCGATGGCGTCCTTGATCTTGTCGATGTCGAACACGGTGGTGTGGGGATCGAGCTTGCCGGAGATGACGATGTAGTGGCCATCGGGAGAGACTGCGACGCCGTGCGGGTTACGCGGCTCGGGGACGAAGTGCAGGATGCCCTCACTGACTGCCACGTCCAGCGGCACGACGCGCATGCCCTTGCGCATGATGTACCTGCCTGCGGCAACGACCTTCTCGGCTTTCTTCCAGTCGATGACGTGCAGGAAGTCGAAGTTGTTCTTTGTCGACCCCACCTCGACCGCCGGCTTCTTGTCGAGGTCCCCGCCCACCGCGAGCTCGGTGTTGAAGGAGTTGATGAAGCCGAAACCATCACTGGCGAGCTTGCCCATGTCGGCGAGGTCCTGGTTGTAGGGCGGGAGCTCGATCTGGAAGCTCTTCTCAGGCATCAGGTGACCCGTCTTCGGGTTGACGTGATACCAGGTGGAGTAGCCGCGGTACAGGTCGGCGTACTTTTCGAGCGGTGCATAGCCGTCGTCGGTCGTCGGCAGAGGGTGCAGCGAGGAGACGTGGACATACTCGGTGTTCGGGGTGAGGAACGCGCCACCGTGACACGTTGTCATGTTGGGAATGTCGACGATCTGCTTCGTCTTGTAGTCGGCGAGGTCGACCATGGCGATCCTGCCGTTGGCGCGGTCGTTGATGTAGAGCCATCGACCGTCATACTGACCGGCGGTCTCAGAGAGGGCGGGATGGTGGGTATCGCCCCAGCCCAGCGGGTTGTCCTTAGCCGGATCAGATCCGTCGTGGAGCAGACTGTTACCCAGGTCGGAACCGAAGCCATAGCCTGAGTACGAGTCACGGGTGAAGACCGCGATGACCTTGAGCAGACGCATCGAGGGGACGCCGATGACCAGCACGTGGCCAGCGTGGCCGGACGACGCAAACATGAAGTAGGGGTCGTACTTGCCCGGTGGCACAAAGGACTTGAGGGCTGCGCTGGCTTCGTCCCCTGACAGTCCCCGGCTGGAGGACAGAGCAGCCAACTGCCCGCCACTGGCCATTCCAGAGCCGAAGCGCGACCCGGCGGCTCCCACCGCGGCACCGGCGATCACACCCCCACCGATCCCGATGAACTTCCTGCGTTCCATGGCGAGGACTCCTCTGGCTCAACGCGATGAGGGCCCTGCGGCACCTCGGCCCACCTTGTCTGGCGAGGCCTGTGGTGCATTTTATTGTACTTTTTCCGTGTTAAATAACGGCGGCCGGCTCAGGTGGTCGGAAGCGCGGTGGCGAGCAGGACGACCACGAACGAACCAGCCAGGGATGACACCGCCAGGGATCGGGCCAGGGTCCGGCGCCCCGCCGAGATGGCCCACCCGTGCAGCCCCGCTGCCAGCATGACAAGGACGAACGCCACCAGCTTCCCAGCGAGCATGCGCCCGTACCCAGGTTCGGCAAGGGCTGCCACGGTGACCCCCTTGTGTCCGGCCAGGGCCAATCCCGTCGCCAGTTGCAGGGGGATCAGGACTGCCACGGTGGCGATGCCGAACCGCATCCCGAGGACGCGCATCAGACCCGCGCGAGCCTCCTCGTTGAGGCGGTCGCGCGCGACGGGCATCACCAGCGCGGAGACTGTCAGCTGTCCACCGAGCCAGACGACCGCGCCCACCACATGCAGGAAGCGCACGAGGGACCACAGATCGAGCACCTAGAACGCCTCGAAGATGCCGTGGGCACCGCGCTGGCCGTCGACCATGGCGTGGTCGATGAAGGGGTAGTGTCCGGCCGCGGGCAGGACGAGCTCGACGAAGCCTCCCTGGGCAGGGGCCAGGTCCAACACCTGCGACGCGCCGTGCTCGGCGTTGCCGGGCTTGAGGAGGTAAGCGCCTTCCTTGAACACCGCGTCGAACTGGGCTCCGACCACGTGGAAGGCCGTTGCGCGCTGCGGCCCCGCGTCCACCACCCACACCCGGACCCGCTCCCCGGCACGGACTCGGATCGGCGCGTGGTCGTACTGGTTGACGTAGCCGTTGAACAGGATGGCGTCGGGCTTCTCGGCCGCGATCTTGGCCTCGTCGGCCGTGCCGTTCTGGGCTCCGAGGTAGAGCTCAGACTGCACGATGACGAGCTCGTGCGCGACGGCAGGCAGGTCGGGTGGGTCGATGATGACCGCGCCATACATCCCGTTCGCGATGTGCAGAGCGATCGGCATCGTGCTGCAGTGGTAGAGCCACGCCCCGGAGTGGTTCGCGACGAACTGGTAGGTCAGCGACTTCCCGGGGTCGATCGTGCGCATCGGCAGGTCCGGTGCGAGGGAGCCGGCGTGAAAGTCGATGCCATGGCCCATGCTCGCGGCGTTCACCAACGTGATGGTTAAGACGTCGCCGACCTTGCCGTGCAGGGTGGGGCCGGGCGCGGTCCCGTTGAAGGTCCACAGGGTCTGCCGCACGCCGGGAGCAACCTCGACCACCGTGTCGCGCACGGTCATGGTCAGGCGGTGCTCGGAGGCGCCGGACACCGGCTGCAGTGCCGGGTCGTACGGCTTCCAGCCCGGTCCCGGGGAGGCATGGAAGTCGACGGCCGGCGCTGCCTTACCGGCCGTCACTCCCTTTGACATTCCTCCCATCCCGGATCCCGGCCCGTCAGACTTCGCACCCGTGCCGACGCCATCCCCGGCTCCGGTCACGACGATGCGCAGGGTCATCCCTGCGGCCCTGTGCCCGGGTACGCTGCACCAGCCGGCGATCGCGGCGTTGACCACGCCCGCGGTGATGGTCGCGGACTGTCCACCTTTCAGCAGCGGAGTGTGCTGCCCGGTGCCCAGGACCAGGTCGTGACGCATGGCATCGGCGTTCGTGACCTTCAGCATCAGCCGGGTCCCCGCCGTCACTTCGATCACCGACGGCGTGATTCGCATCCCCGCAAGGCGGACCGCGACGGTCTGGGTCCCGCCAGCGGTGACGACGGCGCGCGAGTCGACGCCAGAACCGGCACTACCACCGGTCAACGCGACCACGAGGGCGACGACGAGCATGACTGCACCCAGAGCCAGACCCCCCAGCAGTCCGGCTCGATCCCTCCCCTGTCCCGGCTCTGTGAGCGGGCCGACCCGCTGGTCGGTGACGGTCATGCCGACCGCCCCTGGGTGCGTGCCCGTCGGACGGCGATCACGGAGGCGGCGAGGAAACCGAGCACGGCGAGCTCGGTGCCCACTCCCCCCACTCGCCAGCAGAGGACGGATCCGAGTCCGTCGCCCGCGATCACCCGGGCCAGAAGGGACACGTGGAGCAGCGCAACGTGCGCGTAGAACCAGGGGCGAAATGGCAGCCGGACCCGAAGGACCGCGGGCACGATGACCGGTGCATGCCCAAAGATCATCGACATCACGAAGCCGAGGAACACCGCATGCAGAGCCGCGTCATAGATCGGGACGCTGGCGCCGAGGTTGCCCGCGACCAGCCAGATCGCGCCGCCGATGAACAGCCAGACGTACCCCGCGAGCAGACAGACCGCCATGAAGCGAGTGACCCCGGGAATCTTCACCGTGCGGCGTGCGACATCGTGAACCGAACCCCACACTGCCAGGGCGACCATGCCGGCGCCGGTGAGCCGGACCCCCGCGGACCCGGTCGCGGCCGTCGTCGTGAGGATGAGCCCAGCCCCGAGGATGGCCGCCGCGGCGAGGAACTGGCGCACCGAGGTTCGCGTCAGAAGCGCGACCCGGGCCAGCTCAAGGCGTTCGCCGATGATCGTCAGGACGAGGAACCCGACGATCCAGGGCACCAGCCGCGGCAGCGACCAGCCCATCAGCCAGAGCACGGTCGCCGTGTACCAGCACACAGCCCCCGCAGCCATCACCCTCAGGTGCAGGGCGGGCTGGATGCGATGCACCACCACGTACACGACCACCAGGACGATCGAGGCCGCGCACAGCAGCAGCCGCCCCACCATCGGCGGCAGGCTCACCAGGACGGCAACCCCGCCCGCGCCGGCCAGGATGGGTGCCGCAAAGGCCCACCGGCGGCCGAGTGCGACCGCCCGTTCGAGAGATATCACCGTCCCGAGGAACCCGAGCCCCATCAGGACCCCGTGCTCTTCCGCAGTCGTCGCCAGCAAGGTGGGCACGGGCAGGCCCAGCAGGATGAGGCCGCCCCACAGGCCGGCGAGCAGGCAGATCAGGGCGGCTACGAACAGGGGAACCCGGCTGCGCGGGATGGTCGGAGCCGCACTCCCCATGGGCACGACGGAATGCGTCGACGTCACCATCCGAAGGCCTGCTTGGTCTGCTCGGCCATCATCTCTGGGGTCCACGCCGGCTCAAACGTGATGTCAACGTCGACCCGGTCGACAGCACCACTGGCCAGGAGCACCCGGCGCACCTCGTCGGTGATGTAGTCGCCCAGCGGGCATGCGGGCGTGGTCACGGTCAGCAGGACGGCAGCCACCCGATCGTTGAGCTCGAGGCCATAGACCAAGCCGAGGGAGATGATGTCGATGCCGAGCTCCGGATCGATCACCTGCCTCAGCGCCTCTCGCAGCTGGGCTGTCTCGGCCCCCTGGTCGGTCGACCGGGAAACGGACACCGGCTCCCCGCTCATCTCGTCGCTCCAGGCGCATCGATCACGGCTGGCGCGACGTGGACCAGGCACAGGTCCGGGCGCACGAAGGGCTGGAGGCGAACAGTCATCGGTGGCGCCTGCATCTGATCCAACGCCCCCTGGATGAGGCCGAGGTGAACGGCGCAGACGACGTCGGTGTGCTCGCGAGCGATGTCGTAGAAAGGGCACTGATGCACCTCGATCACGGTGGCGTCCCCCGCTCCAGGGACGGTCGGGATACCCGGGGTCTGGCTGACCCGCGGTGCGAACCCGACCTCGTCGAGCAATGCCACGACACGGTCGAGGGCGCGGCCGGAGTCGACCGGCTCGGCGCCCGCACCTTCCTGCTGCTCAAGGTTCTGACCCCACCTTCGGCCGGCGTTCGCAGCCACCGCGCCTGGTGCCGGCTCGCCGTCGCGGATGCCGCTGGCCAGGATCTCGGCGAGGACCTTGTAGGAGTCCTCCGGCCCGGCGCCACGCGTCGAGGTCGCGCGAAAGAGAATGCGGGGACGCCCGGGGGTCGTCCGTTCCTGCCGCGCCCTCTCGACGAGGCCAGCCTCCATGAGCTGGTCCAGGTGCGAGCGAACCGTGTTGGTGTGCAACCCGACCCGCTCGGCTATGGCTTGCACGTCAAGAGTGCCGGCGTCAGAGCGCAAGACCTCGAGGACGGCTACCCGGCTCACCCCGGAGAGAACGCGGTGTGTGCGCGAGTCGATCGGTTCAGGGGACGCAGACATTGGTTTTTCCTTAACTCGTCAGTAAAACTTGTTCAGGATGATCTCAGCCAGACTGGTGACGCGAGTGTCGAAGACCACGGGTGAGCACGCCACGCCTCAGGTCCGCGCTTGCGGGTCGAGCATGGTGAGCTGAAGGCGTGAGGGCTCGACCGCCTCGACGGCGTGCGGCAGTCGGGCGGCCAGGTGGACGAGCCCACCCGGGAGGAGGTCGACGGTGCGACCGTCGGCGGTGATCCGCAAGTGCCCTTCGAGCACCTGGAGCAGCGCGGGTACGGCGGCGGTGTGCTCGGTCAAGACCTGGCCGGTGTCGAACGAGAAGAGCACGACGCGTGCACCCTCGGCCTGAAGGACCGTCCGGGAGACGGTCGCGTCTGGCTGGATCTCGACGAGGCTGGCGACGTCGGTCAGGTCATGCATCGCGGGCTTGGTAGTGGCTTCGGACGGAGAGCTCTCGGTCATGACTTGGCCTCTTTCGATCAGGGTGTCTGGTAGATCGGTGCGAACGGCGCGTGCCGGATCTGGTCGTGGGCACGGATTATAGTTTTCACCGAAAGTGTAGTAAAAACAAATCCCGCACAACAGCCCGAAGCCACTCGACTTGTCAGGAGACCCAGATGTCACTCGATACCCACCAGATCTCCCCAGCGCGACCCGAGGCCGCAGTCCTACCTGCGTCGACCACCAACGCGGACGTGATCGACGCCATCACTCGTCACCACACCACGCTGGTCAATGACATGCGCATGCTCACCGCCGAGGTGGTCGACAGCGCCCGCTCGGGCAAGTACGACCAGTCGTTGGCCCGCCTGATGGCGTGGTTCGCCCGCGCGTTCCTTCCGCACGCGCATGCCGAGGAAACTGCCCTCTACAGCGCCGGCTCCGGCCTCGAGAGCACACGGCTACTGGTGGACGGCATGATCGCTGAACACCGGGCTATCGAGTCCCTGATGACTGACCTGACGTACGCCCGTGATCCGTTCTCGGTCATTGCCGCAACAGCGGCCGTAGAGGCGGTCTTCACGGTCCACCTGAGCAAGGAGAACGACCTCCTGCTCCCGGCCCTCGACGCCGCCGCCGTCGACCTTGAGCAAGCCCTGGCCGGAAAGCTCGAGATCCTCGGCCAGCCGTCTGCACCCGACGAGCTGGACGTCAGGACCGTGCCGCACAGCGGGCGCCACGACGTCATCTTCGCCAGGCTCGACCAGCTCCTACCGGGTGACACCTTCGTGATCGTCAACGATCACGATCCCAAGCCGTTGCGATACCAGACCGAGGCACTGTGGCCCGGACAGTACACGTGGAGCTATCTCGAAACGGGACCGCACCAGTGGCGGGTCGCGATCACCCGTGCCGGCTGAAGCCGCAGCTTACGAGACCATCGACGGGCTCACCCGGGTCCTGGCCCGCGCCTGCCGCCAGCTCGCCCACGCCGGGCAACCCGAGGAAGCGGGCTCACTCGCGGCAGATGCGTGGACCCTGCTCCGCCAAAGCCATCCCGTTCAGGCCCAGCGCCTGGACG
This sequence comes from Actinomycetota bacterium, assembly GCA_040006795.1. Taxonomy (GTDB): domain Bacteria; phylum Actinomycetota; class Actinomycetes; order Actinomycetales; family Dermatophilaceae; genus UBA4719. The sequence continues at coordinate 9,341 of JBDTWH010000254.1, forward strand.
GCACCATGCACCACGTCGCGCTCCTGGAACAACAGCTCGAGGCGACGCCCTTGCCCCACCGAGAGGAACCCACCATGCCCGTCAACGACCGCATCGTCGACGTCCGTACCGAGATCCCCCGCATCCGCCACCAGCTGATCTTCGAGACCTTCGCATCGCTGGCCGTCGGCACCGGCTTTGTGCTGGTCAACGACCACGACCCCAAGCCGCTGTACTACCAGCTCGCAGCAGAGAACGCCGGCGAGTTCTCCTGGGACTACATCGAGGAGGGACCTGAGGTCTGGCAGGTTCGGATCGGTCGGCTTGCCTCGGCATAAGCCACGACCTCGGTGCGCCGGCGCCTCAGCACAAGGGAAGGCCGACGTGGGTGAGCCCGCCAATCTGGGCGCGAACATGACAGCCGTGAGGCCGTCGTGGCAACCACCCCGAACCAGGCCCAACGTGCACAGTCCATCTCAGTCCCGACCGGGCCTGTCGGCCAGGGCTGCAGGGCTGGCGAGCAGGTCGGCGAGCGGAACCGACGGGTCCGCGAGGCGGTCCGGGTCGACGGTGGCGCCGCCGCGGATGAGGGCCTTGATGTCGTCTCCCTGATCCCAGATGTTGGCGTTCATCCCGGCCAGCACGCGACCGTCCCTGAGCCAGAACGCCAGGAACTCGCGCCCCGCCAGGTCGCCGCGGACCACGACCCGGTCCCCGCCGTCGGCGTAGCCGTTGTACTCCATTCCCAGGTCGTACTGGTCGGAGTAGAAGTACGGGAGCTTCTCGTATGCCGTGTGCTGACCCAGCATGTTGCGCGCAGCGATCGGGCCCTGGCCCAGCGCGTTGGCCCAGTGCTCTACCCGGATCCGTGTGTTGTACCTGCTGTTCCAGGTAGCGGCGACGTCCCCGGCAGCGAAGACGTCGGGGGCGCTGGTGGCCAGGAACTCATCGACCACGATGCCGTTCTCCACGGTCAGCCCGGCGGCCTGCGCCAGCTCGACCCGCGGGGACACGCCAACCCCCACGATCACCAGGTCGCCCTCGATGACCACGCCGTTGGTGGTGCGCACCCCTTGCGCGGTGTCGCTGCCCACGATCGCCTCGATCTGGGTGGACAGGTGCAGATCGACCCCCTGCCCGGCGTGAAGGTCGCGGTAGACGCCGCCGACCTCCGGGCCCAGCACCCGCACCAGCGGCACATCCTCGGGCGCCACGATCGCGACCTGCGCGCCAAGCTGGCGCGCTGAAGCGGCCACCTCGGACCCGATCCAGCCGGCGCCGATCACGACGACCCGGCTCGCCGCCCTGATCCGCGCCCGCAGGGCATCCGAGTCGCCCATCTCACGCAGGTAGGCGACCCCCGGCAGGTCCGCGCCCGGCAGTGGAAGGCGGCGCGGCGTGGCGCCGGTGGACAGCAGGAGCCGGCTGTACGGCATACGGCGGCCACCCGCCAGGGTGATCTCGTGGGCGCCCGGATCCAGCGACTCCACGCGGGTGCCGGTCATCAGCTCGATGTCGTTCTCGGCGTAGAAGCCCTCGTCGTGCACGTACAGCTTGGTGGCTGGCTTCTCTTCGCGCAGGTACTCCTTGGACAGCATCGGGCGCTCGTACGGGCGCTCGGCCTCCTCACCGATCAGTACCACCCGTCCATCGAAACCCTCGCTGCGCAACGTCTCGGCAGCCTTGGCTCCGGCCAGGCTCGCACCGACGATGACAAATGTCTGATCTGTGGCCATGGGGCACGTCCTCTGAAGGTTGTCAGGTGCGATGAGTGGGTCAGGATGCGGAGAGTGATCAGGGGCGATGCATCGTCGGTGGATGGACCTTCGGGGGCTGGCTCAGAGCGAAGACTCAGGCGGAGCGGGTCAGCGCGAAGAACTCCTGGCGGGATCGTGCGTCCTCGCGCAGAACACCATGGACCGCAGACGTGATCGTCTTCGATCCCCCGGCCTTGACCCCGCGCATGGACATGCACATGTGCTCGGCCTCGATCACGACACCGACTCCCTTGGGGGCGAGGTTCTCCTGAAGCCAGTTCGCCACCTGAACAGTCAGGCGCTCCTGCACCTGCAGGTCTCGGGCGAAGAGCTCGACAACGCGGGCCAGCTTGGACAGGCCGAGGATGCGTTCGCCAGGCAGGTAGCCGACGTGGGCGACTCCGGTGAACGGGAGCATGTGGTGCTCGCAGAGGGACTGTACCGGGATGCCCCTCGCCAGGACGAGCTCGTCGTAGTTCTCATCGTTGGGGAAGGTCGTCAGGTCGAACTCGCGCGGCGTGAGCATCTCGGTGAGCGACTTGGCCACCCGCAAGGGAGTGTCCGCGAGGTGCGGTGAGGACGGGTCGCGGCCGAGTGCGACAAGCAGGTCACGCACAGCCCGCTCGGCGGCCGGCAGGTTGACTGCCCGACGGCCATGGACCACCCGCAGATGCCGGCTTGCGTCCTGAGCGCGGTCCGGTATGGCGATCTCAGGCTCGAGCTTTGCGATGCTCATGCTTGATCCCTTCTAAGAACAATGTTGATTGACAATAGAAGGTAGAGTGGGGTGAGTCAAGAGATGATTTACCCAGTGTCTACCAGAAGAGGGTGGCGCAGTCGTGGGACCAGAAGCGCATTCGGTGACGTCTGACGGAGCCGTCGCCAAGAGCACTGGCGAGTCATCCGCAGCTGTGTCGGCGGTGGCCAGCCTGGATGAGCCGACCCGACGGCGCATCTATGACCACGTGTGTGCTCACGCTGAGCCGCTGAGCCGAGACGACGTGACCGAAGCACTCGGCATACCGCGCCGGACTGCATCTTTCCATCTCGATCGGCTTGCCGAGCTGGGGTTGCTGTCAGTCTCGTTCGCCCGTCGCACCGGGCGCAGTGGTCCGGGCGCAGGACGTCCGGCCAAGCTCTACCAGCGCTCCGTTGATGAGGTGTCCATCTCGTTGCCCCCGCGACACTACGACCTGGCCGGTCATCTGCTCGCCAGGGCTCTCGCCCAGTCCCAGCAGTCAGGCGAGCCGCCGCGCCAGGTCCTCGAACGGCAGGCGTATGACTTCGGTCAGGCGATGGGGCGAGCGCAGCCAGACGGGCGCCTGCAGCCAGACGGGCGCCTGCAGCAAGGGGAAAGCGGGCAGCCAGGGGAACGAGATCAGTCCGGCCCGGCAGAAACCGGGGTCCTGATGAGCCTGCTCGAGGTCCACGGCTTCGAGCCACACCTCACGGGCAGCGATATCGTGCTGAACAACTGCCCGTTCCATGCTCTTGCCCAAGAGCAGCCCGAGCTGGTCTGCGGTATGAACCTGCATCTGCTCCAGGGAGTGCTGGAGGGCCTGGGTCAGAGCGGGGTGCGCGCGTGCCTTGACCCGGGGTCGTCACGCTGCTGCGTCCGGATGGAGACTTCCGACCAGAGCTGACCGGCTCACCTCACGACATGCTCAAGAGCAGGAAGGACCTCGATGCGGCTCACTGACGACATGGGTAGTCCTGTGGACATCGGGGACAAGGTGCACCGGATCGTGTCACTGGTCCCCTCGCTGACAGAAGCCGTCGCGGCGACTCATCGGGACTCGCTGGTCGGCGCGACGGACTGGTGCACCCACCCGGCAGATCTCACTGTCCCCCGGGTCCGGGGCACGAAGAACCCTGACTGGCGCGCGATTGTCGCGCTCGGGCCGGACCTGGTGCTGGCCAACAAGGAGGAGAACCGCGAGCTGGACGTCCGACGGCTCCGGGGCGCCGGTGTCCAGGTCTGGGTCACCGTGATCGAGACCGTTCCAGAGGCGCTGGACTCAATGGACCGGATCTTCACCGAGGCGTTGCATTGGCCCGTCCCCGAATGGCTCGCCGAGGCCCGCCGCCTGTGGTCGGGGCCGGTTCCGAAGGCCCGCGCCAGGGTCGCCGTCCCGATCTGGCGGGATCCCTGGATGGTGGTCGGCAGCTCTACCTACACCGGCGATCTTCTGGGCCGCTCAGGCCTCGAGAACGTCTTCGGCAGCCACGCGGATCGCTACCCCAGCGTCGGGCTGGAGGAGATCGACCGGCCTGACATCGACTGCGTTCTCCTTCCCGACGAGCCCTACGTCTTCAGCGCCCAGGACGGCCCAGAGGCGTTCCATAACGTCCGGACCGAGCTCGTCAGCGGGCGCCTGCTCACCTGGTACGGGCCAGCCATGGTTGAGGCAGCCCACGTGCTCAGGGGCACACCGACCCCGGTCAGCTCGTAAGCCGACGTCGCACGCCTTCGCCACCGACCTGGGCGATGAGGTCGGGGTCTCCGCACACCACGAGCTGGGTCCGGGCACGGCTCAGACCGACGTACAGCATCTCCTTTGCCCGGGACACCTCGCGAAACCCGTTGACAGCCAGGACGACAACCGGCCGCTCAAGTCCCTTGAAGCCGAGGACGTGGCCATAGAAGACGTCCTCTCCGGCGAAGAAGTCGTCCCAGTAGGCGTCCACGCCGACCCCCTCGACCATCTCGACCTGTACCGGGTGACGATGTCTGGTCGTCAGCAACGCCACCGAGCCGGGCGGCCAGCCCTGCACCTGCGTCAGGCGCTCAACCTCGGTGTCGGCAGCATCGACCGCATCGTCAGACTTGCAGGCGACGAAACGCACCGGCGGTCCCTCTAGGCCTTCGTACTTCGACTGCTCCACGCCCAGCGAACCGAATACCTGGGCAATGCGCTTGGTATTGCGGATGTTGCTGTCCAGGGGGAAGGGCGCCAGCTCGATCGGTGCAGTGCCCGGACGGTCGAAGACGCGTTGCCCCTCGTCCAGGAACACGTAGAGCCCACCGGCGTCGCGGTCCTTCAGAGCGAGCAGGGTCGGCGGCCACCAGGATGCTGAGAAATCCTGTCCTTCATCGACCACGATGCTGTCGAAGCGATCCTTGGTTGGACGGTCGGCCGCGAGATCACCCAGCAGCGCCGGCAGCTCTTCCTCAAACCAGGCGCTGTCATCCTCGCGCCCGTGCGGCGCTCCCCACTTCACCGGCAGCTCATGGAAAAGCCCTACGTAGGAAGGCCTCTCGCGTGGCTTCCACTCAGCCGTAACACCCTGCAGGAAGCGCGCCAGACCGCGGGAGTAACAGACGAGGGCGACGGACTGACCGTCCTTGGCCAGGCGCCGTGCCTGCTCCAGCGCCAGCCATGTCTTGCCACTGCCGGCGCCTCCGACGATCGCGACCCGGTGCTGGTTGCGGAACAGTCCAAGGATCCTGATCTGGTCCTGCGTCATCTGCCGGACGCGCTCTTCATGTTCGGCGCTGAAGGCGAAGATGTCCGCGGCTGCGAGGTTGGGCCCGGTGAGCAGGTGGGTCATCTCCACGGCCCCGGCCGCCGACAGGGGCGCGCTTCCATCGCCGTGCAGCTCGATGGCCTGCCGCAGCTTGTGGTCGATCTGTCTGAGGTCCTGGCGGTCGATCAGGAGAACCCTGGGCAGTCCAGGAGCCTCGAAGTCGTCGCCGGCGTCACGGTCCGGGAGCGCGACCAGGTGCACCGCGCGACTGTGCTCGGCCTGCACCGCATACCGGGCCAGGGAGCGTTGCAACACGTGCCGGCAGTTCTGCGCCTGTCCCACCGGGTCGATCCGATGCCATTGGCCTTGATGGCGCTGCTCCCACTCGCCGTCCTGCCGCCGAACATCCCCGCCCTTGACCTCGATCACCGCCCAGCCGACGCCTGGCAGCAGAACGACAAGGTCTGCCTCGTACTCATGCTGTCGCTCTTGAAGCCGCAAGCTGTGGAAGATCACCGCGTCGTCCGGCAGCTGATCCCGTAAGGACTCCCACACCGCGCGTTCCGCCCGCTCGCCATCGCCAAAGAGCGGATGAGCCGGGACGAGTTTCGCCATGGTGCAGTCCTACCAGCCATCGGGCCGTCATGCCTTGGTAGACGACTCCCCGGTCTCTGCCTCAGGGAGCTCAGCGAGGAGTGGGTTGAGCCTCTTGCAGGGCTTCGACCAACGGCGTGGAACGGGTACATTGACATGGTCACGTACTTGCCTGGGGAGGAGAGGCATGGACCGGGAGATGGGTCAAGGCACGTAGCCCCGGACGCACCTGCGACTTGGCCGACCCCTCGGGCTAGGGCGAGCACGGCAGCGCACTCGCCCAGACATTGTCGGTGCCAGCGGATACGGTGCGTGTCGTGAGCCGAATCCTCTTCTCTCAGCCAGGCGTGGCTGCTGTTCTGGCGCTCCGAACCGTCCTCGACGAGGTGCGAGCCGGCGACCTGCTCGCCCCCGTGGACGTCATCGTGCCGACCGGTGTCGCCGCGGTCACCGTCCGCCGGGCTCTGGCCGGTGATGAGGGCCTCGCCAACGTGAGATTCAGCGCCTTGCCACAGGTTGCCGAGCGTCTCGCGGCACGTCACCTCGCCCTCAGCGGTCACGCTGTATCGCGGCCGCTCACCGCCGCGGTCCGCAGCCAGGCCGTGCGAGCCACCGTCGCTCAGGCTGACGGACGCTTGGCGCAGGCAGCGAAGCATCCCGCGACACTGAGCCTGCTCGACGGGCTCATGTCCGAGCTCGACGAGGTCATGCTCGATCCCACAGCCGGCAACCGCGACGGGTTGTCGACCAATGGTGTTGAGGTGTTGGGCCTCTTCAGCGACTACCGCTCCCGCGTCAGCCACCTGGTTGCCCCGGGTCAGATGTTGTCACGTGCGATCGAGGCCATCGACACAGGCAATGCCCCGCAGACCCAGGTGATCCTCTACTCCCCCAGTCGTCTCACCGCATCGGAGAAGGTCTTCCTGAGCGGCCTGCACGAGCGTGGTCGCCTCAGCGCGGTGCTCACTGACGCACCGGAGGACACCACTGAATGGCTGTGCGGCGTATTCCGTGAGCGGCCCGAGGAGCTGATCCATCAGCCGGCATACGGGAGTATGCAGCTGACCGTCGCCCCTGACGCCGAGGAGGAAGCTCGTCTGGTCGTCCGCACCGTGCTGGCTCGCCTCGCGGACACGAGCTGCCGCCCCGAGCGAATCGGCATCGCCTATCGGGCCAGCACTCCGTATGCGCGGCTGCTGCGAGAGCAGCTCAAAGTCGCCGGAGTCCCCCATCACGTGCCGAGTCAGCGCACGCTGGACCAGACGATCGCCGGCAGGGTCGCCATGGGCCTGCTCGAGCTTCACCGACACGACTTTCCCCGTGCCGATGTTATCCGGTGGCTCTCCGAGGGGCCCCTGGTAGATGGAGAGGGACGCCACCTACCAGCCGACAGGTGGGACCGCCTCTCCAGAGAGGCGGGTGTGGCCCGAGGCGCCGTGACATGGGCCGAGCAGCTCAGACGCTTTGCCGATGATCAAGAACGCCAAGCCGCCACGCTCACAGCCGACAAGTCGGACCGACCCGCGGACGATTCTGAGCGAGCCCGGGACGATTCTGAGCGAGCCCCGGACGAGTCTCACCCAACCGCAGGCTTCCACCGCAGAGCCGCAGACGCGCTCGCCCTAGCGACTTTCGTCGCCTCGGCGGCCGCAGCTGGTGAGCGCATCGCGCTCGCGACCTCCTGGGCCGATGTCGCCGAGTCGCTGGCTGCAGGGTTGACGCTGTTGCTGGGCAAACGCTCCAAAGTCGACCTGTGGTCCAGCGGCGACCCTTCCCTGGCCTCCGAGGTCGCGCTGGAACAGAGCTCGTATGACGCCGTGCTGTTGTCCGTGGCTGCGCTGGCCGATCTGGACGCATCGGTGGAGGCGCCAGACCAGTCAACTGTCGTCGACGCTCTGAGAAATGAGCTGGACCGATCGGTGTCCAGCGGCACGACGCTGGGCCGCGGCGTCCTGGTCGGACCCTTCAGCCAGTTCGTCGGCAGCGACCTGGACCTGTTGTTCGTCGTCGGGATGACCGAGGACTCCTTCCCGCCGCGGACACGAGAGCACGCCATACTCCGCGACGACGACCGCCTCCTGCTATCCCCTGAGCTGCGCACCGTGGCGGCCCGGCGCAGTGACGAGCGCGAACGATGGCTCTCAGTCCTGCACTGTGCACGGGACTACGAGCTGAGCTACCCACGCGCCAACACCCGCTCGCAGAGGAGGCTGTTCGCGGCTCCCTGGTTTCTGGAGCAGGCCACGCGCCTCAACGGCGGCGACCTGGTGGGCGCCGGGACGGTCGACACGCTCGACGCACCATGGCTCAGGGTCTCCCCGTCGTTCGTAGCCTCGCTCGACCAGGCAACGACCTTCGCGTGCTCCCACGAGCTCGCCGTCTCACGGGCGATGCGAGGAGGCCTCGACGCTCTCGCTGCGGACGACCCCCGGCTCTTGCGCGGCGTCGCGGCCAGCCGGGCGAGGATGAGGGGCGACTTTGGCCCGTGGACCGGTCACGTCGGGCCGCTGCCCGACGGACTGCGTGAGCGCGTGGAGCACGGTATGTCGGCAACCTCGCTCCAGGACTGGGCTGTCTGTCCCACCAGCCACTTCATCGGCCGGGTTCTGGGTATCCGTGACCTTGAGGACCGGGCGAGCGCGGACAACATCGATGCGAGGGACAAGGGGACCCTGGTCCACTCCGTGCTCGAGCAGATCTTCCGCCCTCATCTTGGTGATGTGAACGCCCCCGGCATAGAGCCCGACACGCCGTGGTCCCGAGAGGATCACCTGGCTGCGATCGGACTGCTCGAAACCGAAGCCCGTGCTCTCGAAGACCGCGGTCTGACCGGTCGGGCGGTGCTCTGGCACGCCCATCTCTCGCGGTTGAGGCGGGCGCTGCGGCGCATTCTGGACGCCGATAGCCAGCTCCGCGCCACCCGTCGATCCTGGCCTATCCAGGTTGAGGCGGCCTTCGGTCGCGACGGCGTCGACCCGCTCGTTGTCGACCTGAAGACGCAGGGACGAGTGCCGTTTGCCGGCTACATCGACCGCGTCGACGCCACGGAGTCCGGGGACCTGATCGTCACGGACTACAAGACGGGCAAGGGCTACGGCTACAACGCAATCCCCGAGCTCGGCAAGGACAAGCCCGAGGTTGACCTGATCGACCGGGGCCAGATTCTGCAGCTCGTCCTTTACACCCTGGCCGCACGGGCCCTGTGCAACAGCCCGGATGCTCAGATCGAGGCGTACTTCTGGTTCGTGGAACAGGGTGCCCTTCACCGCGGCGGCGTCGTCGACGCCGTCCAGACGAGACGGCTGCAAGACGTCCTCGACGTGGTCGTGGGCGGCATTCGTGGCGGCATCTATCCGGCGAATCCAGGCGTGGCGACATCCTTCCCGCGCGAGACGTGGGAGGCCTGCACCTTCTGCCCGTATGACCGGGTGTGCCCCTCGACCAGGCTCGAGCAGTGGCGTGGAGCGCGCGAGGATCCGGCCGTCAGCCCTTACGCCGAGATCGCCGACCCACAGGACGGCCAGCCCACCATGAACGGGGAGGCACCGGCATGACCAAGCCAGCCGATGACGCGGACCGCGAGCACATCCGCACGTGCCACCAGGAGACCTTGTTCGTGGAGGCCGGCGCAGGCACTGGCAAGACGACCTCACTGGTGGCGCGCGTCGTGGACATGGTGGCGACCAACCACCTCGAGAACATCGGCCGGCTGGCCGCGATCACCTTCACCGAGAACGCCGCAGCCGAGCTGCGCAGCCGCATCAGGGAGGGCCTCGAGAGAGCCAGCCGGGGCGCGGATCCCGAGCGGCCGTATGACGAGGCGCAGCGTGAGCTGTGCCGGTCCGCCCTCGATTCCCTTGAGGACGCCGTCATCATGACCCTTCACGGCTTCAGCGCTCGCATCCTGGGCGAGGCGCCCATCGAGGCCGGGCTGCCGCCGGGATTCGCGGTCGCCGACACGATGACCAGCTCTGTCAGCGGTGACGACGCCTGGCGCGGCTTTGTCGACCAGCTGCTTGACGACGAGGCTGTCCAACCTCAGGTGCTCGCGGGGCTGACCCTCGACCCGCGCATCCTCTCCACGCTGCACGACATCGCGGGGGCCATGTCGGGCTCGTGGGACCAGCTGCTCGACCATCCGCTGCAGGTGCGCCCACTCCCCCGGATCGATGCTGGCGCCGTGGTTGCCGCCCTCCGCGAGGCACTGAAAGATCGGGACCAGTGGCCCGCCGGTGACAACCTGACGGCGTTCCTCGAGGGGCCCGCGACCACCACGCTGGCTGGGCTCCAGACGGCCACGGACCCGATGGACGTGTTGGAGATCCTCACAGGAACGAGCCTGGTGTCGTCGACAGGCGCTGCTCCCGCGTGGACCAAGGTCGGCCTCAAGAAGTCTGACGTCGTTGATGCCCTGACCGACGCGAACGACGCACGGCAGAAGGTCCTCGCGGAGGTCGGGGCCGCGGTGACCGAGACGCTGGGCGCCCGAGTGCAGAACTGGGTGCTGGCAGAGGCGGAGCGTCGCCGTTCCGAGGGCTCCCTGGACTTCCATGACCTGCTTGTGTTCGCTCGAAACCTGTTGCGCGACAGGCCTTCCGTGCGACAACGCTTGCATCGGACGTGGCCGGTGATCATGGTGGACGAGTTCCAGGACACGGATCCGCTCCAGGTCGAGATCGTGCACCTGCTGGCCGGATCGCACGACGACGAGACATCGGCGCAATCTGCACCGAAGAGCTGGCAGTCGGTCCCGGTTGAGGAGGGGCGGCTGTTCTTTGTCGGGGACGCCAAGCAGTCGATCTTCCGCTTCCGCCGGGCTGATATCGACACGTTCCGTGCAGTCGGGGCCCGATACTGTCAGGGGCAGCGCGCCCTGACAGTCAACTTCCGCAGCGTCCCCGGAGTTATCGCGGCCGCGAACGCCGTCTTCCAGCCACTTATCGGCGATGACGACACCTCCGGCATCGACTACTCCCCGCTACAGACGTCTCGCGCGGCCACGTCGCTGGTCAGCGGTGGGGTGACGAGCGCTCCCACGCCGGTCCATCTCCTTGGGGGTCCGCTGGTTACCGACATCGCGACAATCCGGACGAACGAGGCCCAGCACATCGCCGACCTCATCGTCCGCGCCAAGGCTGAGGGCTGGCTCATCGGTGCCAAGGGGCAACGCAAGGCGTCATACCTCGACATCGCGATCCTTCTGCCGACCCGCACCTCGCTGGGCGCACTCGAGCGCGCGCTCCAGTCACGCGACGTGCCGTATCGAGTGGAGAGCCGTTCGCTCGTCTGGGCCACGGACGCGGTACGCGACCTGGTCACGATGCTGCAGGCGATCGACAATCCCTCCGACGAGGTCGCGATCCTGGCTGCGCTGCGTCACCCGGGGCTTGCCTGCAGCGACGTGGCCCTCGTGCAGTGGCGCGCTGCCGGCGGGAGCTGGAACTACATGGCCCGGCCTATGACCTCGCTTCCGGTGGATCACCCTGTCGCGGCGGGGCTTTCGGAGCTTCGCCGGTGGCACGAAGCGCGCTGGTGGATGCCTGTCAACGAGCTTGTGGCCTCGCTGGTGCGCGACCTGCGCCTTGTCGAGCTCACCGCGACCCAGCGACGACCCCGCGACCACTGGCGCCGTCTACGGTTCTTGGTCGACCAGTCGCGAGCCTGGTGCGATGCCGGGGGTTCTGGGCTGGGCGGTTTCGTGGACTGGGCAACGCGGCAGATCGAGAACGAGGCAGATGTCCTCGAGACCGTGGTGCCCGAGCCGGATGATGACGCCGTGCGCATTCTCACCGTTCACGGTTCGAAGGGGCTGGAGTTCCCGATCACCATCGTGTCCGGGCTGGCGTCAGCAGGCGGGCGAGGTTCGAATCTGGTGTGGGACACCGGCGGGCAGCCGCAGGTCAGGCTGAAGGCGGGTGTGCTGGAGACCCATGGTTACGCCGACGCCAAGAAGGTGGACGACGATGAGTCGAAGCTGGAGTCAACGCGGCTGCTCTACGTCGCGCTGACGCGCGCGATGGATCACCTGGTGCTCGGCTGCTATCACAAACCTCCGAAGTCGGGCCAGAAGTCACACGCACAAAAGGTCTGGGAGCTGCTCTCGGCGGACGGCCTGGCAGTCGTTGATCCGAAACCAGCCGAGCTCGGCACCCCAACGTCGCCCAAGCTTTCACACCTCGATGTCAAGGAGGCGCCGACGAATTCGTTGCCAACCCGCGCTGAGTTCAAGAACGTCCGCGAGGACCTGCTCGCGGCCGTAAACGCACGGGTGGCGACGAGCCCAACGGCTCTGGTGAAGGAGGCACAGACTAACGACGCGCAGGCTAGCGACGCGCAAGTGGAGACTTCACAGGTCGAGGATGCAAACGGGGAGGCAAGTGACGACACGGGGGTTGGGGCGGAGCCAGAAACCCTCGGCGCAGGCGAGGATGCCATGCCAAAGAAGTATCCGCGCCGTGGGTCCAGTCGAGGCGCCGCCATCGGGACGGCCGTCCACCGCGTGCTCGAGCTCGTGGACCTGGCCAACCCGACCCGGGACGAGATCACAAGACTTGCCGAGCTGGCCTGTGCTGAGTCAGAGATCCCCGCCCTGGCCAAAGACGTCGCGGGGCGTGTGGGCACCGCGTTGGACGCCGAAGTGGTCAAGCACGCCGGGCAGTCCGGCCGTGCCTGGCGTGAGGTCTACCTCATCGTCCGCGATGGTGACCGCTACGTGGAGGGGTACATCGACCTGCTTGCCGAGTCCATCGACGGGAAGCTCGTGGTCGTCGACTACAAGACCGACCGAGTCGACTCAGCCGAGGACGTTGCTGCCAAGACGGCTTACTACGCCCCGCAGCTGGCGCAGTACCAGCACGCCATCGTGACGGTCGTCGGCGTCGAAGACGTCAGCGCGCAGCTGGTCTTCGCGGCACCTGTCCCAAAAGCTGGGAGGAGCTGATGCCAGCGCGGAAGGGATACGTCTCAACCATTTGCTCGCTCTAATCGTGGCCGGGTTCCATACGGCTCCAGAACTCGTGGTGAGCTCCGACGGCGTCGAGCCACTTCCCCAGCTCGCCGTCCATGAACTGCCCGCTATGTGCGGCCACAAGGTCGAGGAGCGTCTCGTCCTTGGTCCCGTCCAGGGCCGACCGAAGCAGCGGAAGACCCTCTGACGGGATGGTGAACACGTACTCGTATTCCTCCCAGCCGTTCGGCGGGTTCAGGTCCTGCCCGCTGATGACGAGAGCGCCCTCTGTGCTGAGCTCAGCCCAGATGCGGTACCCATCTTGGTCACGCAGCGTGATAGGACCGCCCGTCAAGGCCTTGGATTTTGCCGTCATGCGTTGCCCTTCCTCTCATGAACAGAAACCGGACAAGCGCCAGGGATTGAACGCGAACTGCGTTAAGGGAGAAGTGCCGCTCCCTCGCACTTTGGGTCTGCGGGACATGCCGGAACCAGCGGTTGAGCCTCGGCGGGTTGAGCGATGCCGTCGCCTGTGTGCGTATACAAGGCGGCGACCACAGTGGCCAGCTCAGCACCTGTTCGACTTCGCGGCAGCCTGCTCGTGATCACGTCACTGACCGCCTGGTAGTACCAGAGACTCTGGTGGTGACAGGCGTTGTGCGGTGACCACGTGCCCCTCGGCTCTGACTGGCCCAGGTCAACCAGTGTTGCCCGGGCGTTGTGCAGCTTGTCGGCTCCGCTGACGCGGATGGCTGACAAGTCGTCGGTCTTCCGCAAGCGATCGACATAATCCTGTTTGCGAATCGGCCAGGCCGCCTTGGGTTGACCATCGGCGGGGGCTGCGTCGCTGCACCCCATCACGATGTCTCCCACATCGTCCCCGAATCGCTGACGCAGGATCAGCTCGATCTGAGCACCGCAGTCCTCGACCGCATCGTGCAACAGGCCTGCGATCGCCTCGGTCTCAGTGCCCCCGTCCTCGAGGACAATGCTGCTGACAGCGGCGAGGTGGGCGATATACGGGACCTTGGTGTTCTTTCTCATCTGGCGGCGATGCAGATGAGCTGCCCAGGCCATCGCCTCGTCGTACAAGGGAGAGAGCGGGCCACAACCGCGCTCGGGTGTGGATTCGACCCCGCCTGCCTGCGCCATACGCCAGTTGTATCCGACCAGCGCCCCCGGCGCCCGGTGAGTGGGCGCCCCAACGGCAAGCCCACTCACTACACAACCCACCAGGAACCATCCGCGTGAGCATGGACGATCTTGCCGATTGTTCTGGCGTAAGTGTCGGGTGCTTCGGTGTGGATGGGCACGACGACATCTGGCTGAAGCGCATCGACAAGTCGGGCCAGATCGGCTGGCGTGGCGTGTCCTGAGGTGTGGTGCTGGATCAAAGGGATGTTGGCTGATTGCAGAGCCGCTTGCAGCCGTTGCCCACCGGGCTCGACCAGGTAGCCGTCCCACATGGACCAGATGACCGCGCCACCGGTGATCAGACCTTCGCGGATGAGGCTCGGGATCTCGCCCTGATAAGCGCCGAAGAGGACCAGCCGGCTGCCGCGCTCGCGCAGCTGCTCGGGATACAACCGGCTGTCCCGGACCCGATCGATGCGCCCGAACTCGCCCGACTCCTTGACCCGGACGCGCTGCCCCAGTGGGGCGTAGACATGAACCCTGGGCCATTCCGTACCGACGACCGGGATGCTGGGCCGACCGGTAGCGGCTGAGATGTCCGCGGTGTAGAGATCGATGACCAGGTCGCGGCCGGCCCGAAGCGTGGCCCGGTAGACGGTGACGAGCCGGTCAATGTTCTGCGCCGACCCCAGAACCACAACGAGCCCTTTCGTGGCGCGCAAGGTTTCGGCGAGCTGGATCTCGACGTCTGACTCGGTCAGCGACGCCCACTCGGTTGCCGGCCCCGCCGCACCCCCTTCTGCATCGGCTGGGTCTGACTCCGACTCTGCGTCTGACTCCGACTCTGCCTTGGAACCGAAACCAGGATCCATGTCGACATCGCGAAAACTGGTCCCCTCCATCAGGATCGCGTGGACCGGCTTCGGCGGGTCGGCCAGGAGCCCTTCGAAAGCCGATGCCTTGCGTCCGTGGCCGCGGATGTCGCCGGTGTAGAACAGCGACCGCCCGCCGGCCTCGATCAGCAGGGAGAACGCGTCGTATGCCGAGTGGTCGGCCAGATACGGCGTGATAGTGAACGGCCCGAGGATGAACGGCACCCGGTCGTGCAGATGCCCGGCCTCGTGCAGGTCGACGCCACTCCCCCAGAACTGCGCGGCCCGCAGGATGTTCGCAGCCCCTTCACCGATGAACACCGGTATGTCGGTGGGCAGCTGGGGGGCCAGGCCCCAGTGGTCCTGATGACCGTGACTGATGATGACACCCAACGGCCGGGTCCCGCCGTCATCCAGCCCGATTGCCGCGGGCAGCGGAACAACCGTGTCCCAGCCTGCGGTCAGCGGTTTGCCGATGTCCAGGATCAAGGTGTCCTGGCCGTGCCGCAGCTCGACGCAGTTGCCGCCGATCTCGTGGGCGCCGCGGTGGATCCGCACCTCGAGCGGCTGGGATTCGGGGATAGCCCGTGCGCTCATCCGAGCCGCTCGAGCGCTGCCTGAAATGCGGGGTTGGGCTTGGCATCCGGCAGAACCTTGACGATGTCAGACAACGCTTCGACGGGGTTGCGGCCGGTGAGCCGCGCGCCATACAGGGCAGCGACGGTCGGGGTCCGGGACTGCGCCTGGACGCAGTGGAGCAAGACGGTCTTGCCTTCGGCTCGCAGGGCCGCGACGGCCCCGGCCGCGTCGCTCAGGACGAAGTCCAGGTTCGGGTTCTTCGCCGCGTCAGCCTCATCGATCAGCCACACCTCAACGTGATCGCGCGCCGCCACTCCAGCGGTCGGCACCTCGGCATTTCCCAACCGGCACAGGGACACGACAGCATTCACCCGCTCTGGCAGGTTCGTGAGCGCATCGATGCCGCCCAGCCACACGCCATCGTCATGGGGGTGTCGTGCCAACGCGGCGGAGCCCTTGTATTCCGAGTAGTCCACCTGGGCGTTCATCGGCCAGCCCGCAGGGTCTGACCGGCCGCCGCGGGCGGTCATCACTCCAAGACGAACCAGGTCGCGGGCGCGCAACCCAGGCCAGCCGTGCAGCTGCCGGCGCCACCGGAAAGGGACCGCAGACGCGCCATACATCCCGCCGACGAGCCCGCCCGCGATGGCGGCAACCGTGTCGGTGTCGTAGCCACCGCGGACTGCGGCCTCTAGCGCGCGTTGGAAGTGCGCCGGCCCCGCCGTCGAGGACACCGCCATCGCGGACCCAGGGTCGAGATCTGCCGCAGAGGTGGCGAGAGCCGTGGTCGCGATGGCGGACCAGGCGGCCTGCAGGGCCTGAACGACCCAGCCGTTGTGCGGGAAGTCGGCAGGTTTGGAGCTCTCGGCATCATCGAGGCGAGCGGTCCAGTAGCGGGCCCGGGGCTCGGGGAGGCGTTCCAGACCGCGGCGGAGATCGAGGACTCCCTCCAGAACCGCATGCCGAATGGCCAGGCACCACAACGCGCAGGCCTCACCTGCCTCGGGATCGTGATGGGTCATGGCGCTGATCTCCTGCCCCGAGAGAACCAGGCCGTCCGGGTCGTCGAGATGGGCGAGGGCGATCGCTGCGGTCCGCATCAGAGAGCCGTTGCCACCCGAGCGGCCTTTGCGCCGGTGGTGAGCGACGGCGGAGGCTGCCAGGTCGGCCGCACTAGGACTCGCCGCAGTCCCCGAGCTATCGCTCCGCTGTGATGCCTGCCCGAGCACAGAGCGTGTCTGCGCGCCGACATCCTTGGCGTTCGCGGCCCACTCCACCCAGCGGGCCGCAATCTGGTCGCGTGCCCGCTCGGCTCGCAGGTCCGCGCCGGTGGCGGAGACCTCGGCGATGGCAATGGCCATCGAGGTGTCGTCGGTCCACTCCCCCGGCGACCAGCCGAAGGACCCTCCGCCGTCCATGGTGACCGCAATGTCCGGGCGCATCGGTGGGCCGAACTCATACGGCGCGCCGAGGGCGTCACCGCACGCTGCCCCGAGCAGGACCCCTGCGGCGCGGTCGAGCTGGGCGGTGCTGAGTCGAAGGGTCATGCGAGCTCCATCATGGGGTGGCGACGGTTGTGCACGGTGGTGTGCAGAACGTGATTCTTCCAGCCGAGTCCCCCGAAGGTTCATTGCCACCACTACCTCTCAGTCATTAGATCATTCCTGCTCTAATGAAGACTGTAGACGTAGCCACTGACAGATCCAACGGCCCAACGACCCAACGAACCAACGTCGTCACCGCCAGCATGAGGGCCGGGGCGTCAGACGTCCCCGCCCTCCTGTCCTGATGGTCGTGGTCCGCCGCAGAGGAACGGCAATCGGGATCCGCCCGAGTGATACGAGTAGACCGCCCCACCGGTCGACAGCTCGATCTTGGCGCCGTCGACGCTGACCTGGGGATACGCCATGCCTGGTTGCGGACAGCCAAGACTCCGGTCCGGCCAGAGGACCGGCCGCGCGAACGCCACCGCAATCGTCGCGGCAGGAACATCCAGCCGAAGCGCGAGATCATCGATCGCCGCCTGAACGAGCCGTTGCAACGCCGGATCGACGGCGTCATACGTTGTCAACCGACGCACCTCGGGGATCGGCAATCGGGTGTGGCGCGGTGAGGACGGGACCGTTCTGCCCGCATCTCGTCATGGGCGGGCGACAGTGATCGGCGTGATGACCCTGGTGATCCCGGCCACCACATCCGAACGCATCGAGGAGGTCAGGGCCCGCTGGCCCTGGTGGGTTGCCTTCAGATCGAGGCTGAAGCTCAGCGATCCGCCGGGGATGCCCGGCGTCGTGGTGATGACGTAGCTGCCAGCCGGAGGCCCGGAGATCTGGGCGCCGGCCGAGCCGGTGACGTTCTCGGCACCGACGGTCAAACCGGCCCCGGGTGGCGCGTCAATGTTGACCGTGCCTGCCTCATAGGCATACGAGATATCCTCGGTCCCGTTGAGTCCGATCCACACCTGCATTTTGCGGCTGCCGGCAGGTGAGAAGTCACCGAACACGTGGATGTTCCACTGCACCACAAGCCACGAGTTCGTCCCGTCACCCAAGAGCCCGGCAAGAACGCCCGGTGCTCCGGTGCCGTCCAGGTCGGTCCAGTACGGCGCGAGCACCCCGTTGGGTCGTGCTGGGTCCGGGAACGTCTGCGGAATGAAGGCGATATCAGACTGGCTATCGCTGCCGCCAACGAGGATGTACCCGTCAGAGACGACACCAATCCGCTCATAGGTCTTCCCGCCATACAGATAGCTGGGCACGTTGAAGTTCAGGTTCGCCTCGTCACCGATCGGTTGCGGTGTGATCCCGAACGCCGCCAGGTCGAGGTAGCCACCAGCGGGCGTGTCACCTGCGGCGATCGCCGGTATGGCGTCCGTCGGGGCGGCCAGCACAACCGGCCCGACGGTGGCCGTGTCGTGCCGTCTGTTGACCGTCGCGCCGGTCGCGCCGGCAATCTGCAGACCGCTCGAGACGGTGCTGACGACCGTGACCGTGGCAGGCCCCGAAGCATTGTTCTGCGCCGTCACCGTGCACGTTGTCGTCTGGTTGATGAGCAGGTCGGGTGCCGCGCACGTCTGGGTGAGCGTCGCGTCACCCTGCTTGTTGAAGAACGCGACTGGCAAGTGTGTCTGCACCAGCCTGCCGGAGCTGAAGTCGATCTCGCCGAAGTACTGTCCGGAGGGCGCGTTCGAGGTGATCGTCACCTTGAACGTGCGGCTCTTGCCGGCCTTGATGGTTCCCCTTCCCGGGGAGACCCTGATCGTCGCCCCGGCCGGAGCCTTCACCGAGACCGTGAACTGGTAGTCCTTGCTGGTCACGTTCCGCGCTGTGCGAGTGAGCGTCACCGTGCCCGGCATCGTGGGCACGTTCACGGACGGCAGGTTGAGATCGAGTGCTGTCAGACCGGATCCACCAGCGGTGGCCATCAGAGCGGCGGTCTCATCGAAGACGATCGGCGCAGAGCCGGACTTGGTCAGGTCAACCCGGCCGGCGCCGAAGTCGAACGGGTCTGCCGGGGTGGTCAGGTCCTCCTTAACCACCTTCGTCGTCGAGGTCGTCATCAGTGCCGACTTGATCGCGCCCGGTGTCCAGGTCGGGTGCAGCGCCTTCATCAGGAGCGCCGAGCCAGCCACGTGCGGCGCCGACATCGAGGTGCCTGCGATCGCCTGGAAGTACTGTCCCGCCGGACCAGCCGCAACGTCGTCCGGCGTGGGCGTGTTGCCGGCCAGCACCTGTACGCCTGGGGCGGTGATGTCCGGCTTGAGGAACTGACCGCCGGGTCCACGGGAGGAGAACGCCGCCATCACGTCGCCCTGGCCGTCGGCCTTGACTCCCGCGGTGAACGAACCGGTGACGGCCGAGTGAGCGCTCAGGAAGGCGAGGAAGCTGGTCCCGTCGGCCAGATGAATGGCAGGCAGGAAGTGGTTGTCGGACTCGACATCGGCCAGCGGCAGGTTGTACAGGATCAAGCCGACAGCGCCGCCGTCGAGAACGTTGCGGCCCTTCTCGATCCGACCGATTACGCCGCGCTCACAGGCAACGATCTTGCCGGTCACGGCACCAGGGGGCAGCGGCGTGGAGCAGAGCTTGTCGTAGCCAGGGATATCCTGCGCGAGCACAATCGGTGTCGCACCGGTGACGCCAGCCGTCAGCGAGGTGCCGGTGAAGGTTGCGCTCTGGCCATCGCCGGTCACTGTCAGGGTCGACTGGAACTCACGGCTCTGGGTCGAGGCGGCAACGGTGGTGACCCATGGGCCCTGGTGGTCTGTGGTTCCGGCGCCGGGACCGCTGTTGCCGGCCGAGGCCGCCACGAAGACTCCGGCGTTGTAGGCATCAAGGAAGGCCAGCTCGACGGGATCGTTGAAAGGCTGGGCCCCACCGGAGATGGAGTAGTTGATGACCGTGGCGCCGTCGAGAATCGACTGCTGCACCGCGGCGACCGAGTCTGAGGAGTAGCAACCGAGAAGTCCGCAGACCTTGTACTCCAGGACCATGGCGCCGGGAGCGACGCCACTGATCCGGCCGCGGTCGATACCGAAGATCGGAGTGTGCTCGACGAGGTCTCCGGCCGCAGTGCTCGCTGTGTGCGTTCCGTGCCCGTCGCTGTCGCGCGCCGAGCTCGGGTAGACCTCGCCGCCGGTCAGCGCGTTGTAGGTCGCCAGGAACGGCTGACCGCCGATGAGCTTGTCGTTGCAGATGAACGGGTCGTTCGCCGGGGTCAACGGGTTGTCGCCGAAGTTGCAGGCACGCGGCAAGCCGCTCGGCGCTGCGGGCGGGTGGCCCAGCGCGGGGTTGTCAGCGAAGGACGGGTGCTCGGGCCAGAGCCCCGTGTCGAGATCGGCGAAGATCACGCCGCGCCCGGCCAGTGCCTGGCCGCCCACCTGGTTCCAGATCGTCGGCGCGCCGATAAACTGCGGACTCTCAATCGTGTCGAGGTGTTGGATCCTGTCCGTCTGAACGGCGGCCACACCCTTGATCGCCAGCAGTGTCTTGACCTGGTTCGCAGGCAGGGTCAGGGCGATACCGCCGTAGACGTTCTGCAGGCTCTGGCCTGCCCGCGCGGTCGTAACGCGCGCGCTCAGAGCAGCACGAAAGCCGCTGTCTATCTGGCTGGTGTACCGGTTGTACGACTGCTCTGCGGGAGTCTTGCCGCTCAGTCGCCTGCCGGTGACGCTCGGACTGGTGGCTGGCAGTCCGGGGATGTCTCCGCGGTAGCTGGCGGCCGCGTCATAGTCGAGTTTGACCAGCACATGCACTGGCGTGGTGTCGGTCCTGCCAAGGAGCGACTTGTCGCTCTGCGCGAGTCGCCCGGACGCCGACTTCGCCGCGTTGACGATCGAGGAAGGACTCAGACCTTGGGCTGTGAAGGCCTTCGGATCGGTCGGCGCTGCTTTCGCAGGCGCCGCCATGGCGACCATCAGGCCGACCATCCCGACCAATGCAGTGCGTGTTGTCCAGCGCCGACCGAAATGCGTCATGGGACCCCCCTCAGGCAGGACCGCTCGTTCCCCGGGACCAGTGAGCCAAATGGTAGTGACATGGATCACATTTTGAAAGAGTGAGTTCGAACGGGGCGACCTAGCCCCGACCCAGGAAACGGTCGCTCCCAGATATGCCCCGACCGGTATGTCAATTTTGCATCATGGGGTGGCGACGGTTGAACACGGTGGCGTGCAGTAGGTGATCCTCCCAGCCGAGTCCGCGAATCACGTGATAGTCCGAACGCGAAGCCATGGCGTGCCCGGAGCCGGCGTCGGCGCCCAGCTCTTCGCCGATCGGCGCCATGGCCAGTTTCCCGACGAAGCGGCGAGCCCGACGACCAGGAGTCGGCTCAGCAGGCAGCAGCGCCGCGTCGATCGCAGAAGCCTCGAGCAAGCCGGACAGATGCCGACGAAGACCGGACGTTGAGGCGAACAGCTCGACGAACGCCGGCTGGCCCCCGAGCCCGATGAGCACGCCCCGCTGACCCAGCAGCGGCCGGATCTTCCTGATGCCAGCGATCAGCTCAGCCTGCTGCACCTGGAAGTCATCACCACGGTCACCATTGGCCTCGGGCTCGGACCGGCGGTTCAAGTGGTCGACGTACGACGCGGTCGGCGATGCGCCGAACGCCATGTCGTAGCGGGAGACCCGCTGCCACACCTGGCCCTGGCGGTCGTCCTCGTCCGCGATGGTCTGGGCGGAGCGGACCATCATCGACGCCCGGCGAGACCGTCGCACCTGCGCCGTGGCGCCGTGCCAGCGGCCGGCCTCCACGCAGGACACGCTAGCCACCAGCTGCTGGCCCGCGACCAGCAGGAGGTCGTTGTTGAGGGCCCGGTGCTGCCAGCCGCCTTCGAACAGCTCACCGGCAACCAGCAAGGCGGGCTTGGCGCCCTGGTTCTTGAGGACCAGCTCACCGACAACCGGGCTTCCCTCACGCTCGTCAACCTGCACTTGGGCCGCCGATCCCGTGGCCAGACCCGAGACGGTCGGTGCGTCGGTCCAGATCGGAAAGACGCTCAAACCACCCAAGTGCGTGCCGTTGCCCACATGAAGAGCTGGCATCGTCAGAAGATTCATTGCCATCACTACCTCTCGGTCATTAACTCTCTTTTGATCTAATTCAGACTCTAGAGGTAGCCTCTGACAGTGCCCCCCACACAACCCCCGACCAGCGCGGCGACGCCGTATCGAGACTCCACCGGAGCAAGGCTGACCGACTACCCGCAGCCGTCCGTGGCCGTGGATACCGCCGTCCTGACACTGGCCCCACGAACCAATCCGGCCCCTGGCGCTCCCCCGCACCGGTTGTCGGTGCTCCTGGTTCGAAGGCCCGAGGGATCCAGCGGCCCGCAGTGGGCGCTACCGGGAACCTTCCTGCACCAAGGCGAACGACTCGCCGACGCCGTCACCCGCTCACTGACTCAAAAGGCCGGCGTCACCGGCGGCCACCCAGCCCAGCTCGCCGTCTTCGACGACCCCGAACGCGACGAGCGCGGATGGGTGCTGTCCGTGGCCCACCTGGCCGTCATCCCGTATGCCGCACTGGAGGACGCGCTGCTCGCTGACCCAGAGCAAGTCAGACTGGCTCCCGTATCCCGACCGGGCCCACTCCCCTATGACCACACAGACATCGTCACTGCTGCCAAGAAGGAACTGCGGCGCCGGTATGTCGACCGCCCCGACCCCGAACGACTGCTGAGCCCACGGTTCACCTTCCGCGAGCTACGCGACGTCCACGAAGCCATCGCTGGGAAGACGCTCCAGAAGGACACCTTCCGGCGAGCCATGGAACCTCACCTCGAGGGAACCGGAACCCTGTCTTCCGGCACCGTCGGGCGCCCCTCACAAAGGTTCCGCCGCGCCCGATAGTCAGCCCACAACGCCGACAGCGTTGCGGTGGACCGGAAAGAGCCACGGCGACAACATGCCGACCGCCCTGACCTCAGCTAGGCGCCGTGGGAAGCTGTCATCGGAGAGGGCTGACTGCGACTTCGGCTACGAGCAAGGCGAGAACCTCACTCTCCGCGATGGTCAAGTGAGGAACAGCCTCTCGAAATTGGAGAGCCAGCGACTCGGAGGTGACTCCAGGGTCGATACGCTCTTGGGCGGGCTGCCGACGAACCGGCCGGCCGTGCATGGCTGTTGGCGGTGGCGGCGTTGGCGTGACGATGTAGCCGGTGGCGTAGTCCCCCAACACCACCATCTGTTGTTGGTCTGTGCCCCATAGCCATGCGAGATAGGCGCAGAAGATCGCGTCGATCTCGTCCTCGATCGCATCCAGCTCACTCTTCCGGGTTGCGCCCTCCGCGGTCGCGCGCAGGGTGCCCCAGCGCGCCGAGGAGGCCAGGGCCAGAACCTTCCCACAGATGTCCTCAAGATGGTCGAGCAGCTGGCGATAGGCGTCCTTGAGGGCAGGCAGCTCTCGACCCCGCTTGATCTTGTAAGGGATGACGTAGTCCAGCGGAAACAGCGACACCATCGCTGGATGCGGATACACCTCGATGCAGACCCGGCGGCCGATGCCCGGTGGAGTCGAAGGGTCCATGTCCCAGCCCAGCTCCGCGGCGAGCCGGGCGCCACGTGGCTCGGGCAGGAAACAGGGGTTGCCCCGGTTCGCCGGGTAGGCCCCCGCTCCGAAGCGAGCGAACAGCTGACCGACAAGGGCTTCGCAAGGCCGCCGCCCGGTCTCGTTGGGCACAAGAAGCGGCGCGTCGATGGCGGCGACCAGAGTGACCCCAGCGTGGCAGCCGACGAACGCCATGATCTCGTCGTCGGTGCGAACCGACGCCGACTCCAGGAGTCGACCGGCCTCGTCGAGCACCGCCAAGCCAGTTCTGGCTAGCTGTCCCCACGCGAGGTCGACGCCGAAGTACCGAACCTGTGCCACGGCACCTGTATCCACGGCGCGTGTCATTGCATCTTGACTCATCGCGCCCCCGGGAGATCGGCTGGCTGAGCTTGAAGGCGTTGGGAAGGGCCCATCGCGCCGCAGTCTTGTTAGCGTGTCGCTCCCAGACACTGGTCGCAAGTGCCACCCAGGTCAATATCCTGGGCGCTCTGTTTTCTGACGTGTCCCAGGTGAAGCCGAAAGTGCTCGCTTATCTGGCCACGTCGATGAACCGGTGGCTGAGCAGCTCCCTAAGACGATCATTCGTCTGACGGTCCACAGAGTGGATCGCCACTCCGCGCATACCTCGCGTGAGCAACACCTTGTAGACATTACGGATCAGTCGATCGGCTTGGGCATCGTCGACCCTGCTCCGGTTTCGGAAGTCCGGGTCCTTGTTGGCCGAGCGCACCATGACCCATCCGCTATCACGCCACACCAGATCGGGCCCGATGATGACGCCGGCATAGTCGTACTCGAAACCCTGCGCCGTGTAGACACATCCGACCTGGTCGAACCCGGCAGAGTCCGTGGCCCACAATGCCGCCGCCGGGGCCCCGCCGACCGAGCGCTCCCCTTTAAGGTTCCATGGACGCGACCACCCGCCGATCTGTACATCGCGCACGAGCGTGCCGTCCGGTCTGGGGTCACTCCACGGCCAGCAATACCCGGCGGCTATGCGCCCGCTGTGCCCGTCGCCAATCCTGGTCTTCAGTGACGCCTCCATCTCGGCCGGCGAGTCGACGAGCTCGACATCGAAATGCGGATCACCAATCCACTGAATGGGTCCGCCCGGCGTCAGACCCAGCAACCGCTTGACCCAGAGGAGGTACTCCTCCGAACCACCGCATCGGAACTGGGCATCCAGGTGGATCTTCTCAACCCGTATCCCCCGTGCCTCAGCGTTCTTCTCGATGTCCTCGACGGTGCCCTGCTCGCCCGGACGAACAACCTGGAACTCGTCGAGCAGGAACACCGGGACCCGCGCTGCAGCGATGAGCTCGTCGATCTGGGGCCGGCCACTGCGCAACTCTGCCCTGGTCCAACGATTCACCGAGGTCTCACGGATGCGATGTGCCTCGTCCAGTATCAAAGCATCGAGGCTGTTGGTCTCGGTCCCCATGAATGAGTTGAAGTACTGGAACATCTTCTTCACCTGGGGCGCCCGCGAGCCAGCCACCTTACGCAGCGTCTGGGTGAAGGAACGAGACCCGGTGGCGTGCATGACAGTTCGACCCTGTCGCGAGAGCTCCCCAAGCAACGAGAGTGCAATCACGCTCTTGCCGGACCCCGGGCCTCCCGAAATGATGACCGCAGTCTTGTCGTTTGACCTGCGCGCGCGCTCAACGGCGTGCAACACATAGTTGAAGGCGTCTCGCTGCTCATCAAGCAGGACGAACATCTCGCGTCGTTGCACTTCATCCGCGGCCACCACCAGGAGCTGTCTCGACGGCGCGATCCGACTGGAAAGCAGCGCGTCGGCATACGGCGCGCCGCTCTTGCCCTCGGCAAATCGAAACCTCAGGAACTCCTGGAACTCACTACGCCGCTGCCCGGTGAAGAGACTCCCCAGGCGATTCCCCTCAAGCCTGAAGAGATCGGCGATACCGCCGTCTGTGGCGTTGTGCAGATACGCAACACCCGCGAGCGACTCCGGTGCATCAGCAAGAATCGCTGTGAAACCAAGCATGTAGTCGCAGTAGTCACGGACCTGAAGCACCGGGTGGGTGACGGGTCGTTCGCCATACTGTTCGATCCTGACGAGGGTGTCGCTGTCCTCAAACCGCTCTGCGTGGCTCCACTGCTTGAGCTCGACGACCAGGTATGACGGGCCGCCAGTCCTCGGATGCTGTCCAACGAGCACGACGTCTGCCCGTTTGCTCGTGAGCGGGAGCTGGTACTCGAAGAGCATCTCAACGTCGGACAACCCGGCCGACACCAAGTCGGCCCGCAAGGCCGGGATGCTGCGTTGCCACGAGCGATACTCACTCGCGGACGGTCGACGTCCGGTCCGGATTGTCATCTGCTCCGCGATGAGGTCGGCGAAGTGATGTTCGACGGCCGAAAAGCCGCGAACCGATTGGCGGTACAGCGTCACAAGGCAGAACCCCAGGCAGCACGAAGTGTCTCGTGCGGGTGGGGGCATCTCCTGAGACGGAAGCCCGTCGGGCCGCAATTACGCTGGTGACTCTAGCTGCCAGGCAGTCGGGCCGCGACAGAAGAGGCATACTCGCAGTTGTGTCTGACCTGACCGAGATCCGTGACGCTGCTCGCGAGTTCATCGCCGAGCGGGAGTGGGAGCAGTTCCAGGACCCCAAGTCGATCCTGCTGGCACTGGTCGGCGAGGTCGGGGAACTGGCTGAGCTGCTGCAGTGGCTGCCAGCCGATATGGCTCGCGAAAAGCTCCGCAAGGAGCCCCTGCACACCCGTGTTGCCGAAGAGATGGCAGACGTACTTGTCTACCTGGTCGGATTGGCTGACCAGTGCGGAGTGGACTTGGGATCTGCGGCAGTCGCGAAGATCCAGGGATCCGCGGACAAGTACCCGAAGGACCAGAACCGCGGTATCGCTCCGAACAAGACGTGACCCGTCGCCAGGTTGCCGCGCATCCCTCCAGCTAGGTGTCTCGTTGGTTTCGAGCGGTGCTGAGAGCTGGTCAGACGGACATCGGATTGTCCTACTCGTTGTTGCCGGTCTCGTTGTTGCGCATCATCCGGATGATCTTGTTGACGTCCAGGCGGTTGTCCCGATGCCACTTGGCCACCTCTCGACGGTGGCGCTTGGCGACCGAGGCGGGAGTGCCATCGGCTCGATGCCACCAGTCCAGAGCGTCACCGTCATACGCGATCGCGGCAATCGGACGGGCCTGGCGGATCGCGGTAAGCGCGACGACAGGTTCCATCCCAGTGGCCAGCAGGATCGCGTACGCCATCGACGGGCCGCGGTTGATGCCCATATGACAATGGGCCAGCACCTGCGCCTCGGGGTCCTTCAAGGCATCCAGCGCGAACCCGACTCCGGCATCGAACCAATCGTCCGGCATGAGCTGGCCGACGTCGTCCGCACCATTCCACAAGAAGCCAAGGCTCGGGGCGTGAGTCCGGAAGAAGTCTTCGTCCGACCATTCGATCCGGTTGTCCAGGATGTCGGTGATGCCGGCGTCCTGTATGTCGGCCAGGTCTGCGAGCATCGCCTCCTCGCCGAGGTCACTCGGCAGGTCTCCCCCGGTCCAGACCCGGTGGGCGATGTAGCTGATATTGGCCACCGGGCCGTCACCAGCGGGGAAAGCCCCACCATCTGAGGTGCTCGTCCTCACGCTCATACGATCCCTCCACCTCGCAAGTTGGATCACTTCTGAGCAAATAGAACGCCACAAATGGGTCTGACATTCCCCCACCTGCAACGCACGCCATCAGGCGTACCGGAATGGCTCCGGTCCGTGCCAAGAAGAGAACTCCTGCGGCGTTGGATCAATCATCATGGCAGGGCCCACCGACAGACCCGGGCGTCGCCAACGTGGCGAAGACGGGACATTCCAATCCGGCACGACCGACACTGGTGTTCGCATCACCCAGACCACACAATTCAGTGATGAGCCCGAAGCGAGGGACAAAACATGACAACAGACGATGAGCACGGCCGGGCTGCCGGCCTGGCGCATGGACAGCTCTGCTATCTGCAGATCCCCGCCCTGGACATCAGGAAATCGGCGGAGTTCTACACGACGATCTTTGGCTGGCGCACCGACCCAGCCAACTCCGGCTTCGAAGCCCCCAGCCTGATCGGGCAGTGGATCGATGACCGAGCCGCAGCCCCGCTCGCCGGTCCGCTGGCCTGGATCAACGTCGACCGCATCGATGACACGCTGGCCCTGGCAGCAGCCAACGGTGGCAAGGTGCTCGAACCTCCGTCGCCGGACGGCGGAGTCCGCTGGCTGGCAACCATCGCCGACCCCGCCGGGAACACCATCGGCCTCGTCCAGCTCGGACCGCGCTGATCGCGACACCCGATCGAGCCGTTCGATGCTCTGCCAGTGGTGCCGTCAAAAAAGCGCGACGCGAGGCACCCGCGGGAAGATCGTGTCGAGCTCGGCCAGGTCAGCCGCGGACGGCTCCCACCGGGCGGCCCTCGCGTTCTCGGCCACCTGCTCGGGCGTGGTGGCTCCGGCGATGACACTGGCCACAGCCGGCTGGGCGGCCAGCCAGGACACGGCAGCGGTGACCTCGTTCAGCTCGCGGGCGGCCGCGAACGCGCTGAAACGTCCCAGCTGCTCGAAGTCCGCCTTCTGAAGCAGCTCGGGACGCGACCGGGTGAGCCGGCTTCCCTCCGGGGCACTCCCCCTGCCGTATTTCCCGGTGAGCAGACCGGCGGCGAGCGGGAAGTAGGGCAGGACGCCGAGCCCATAGGCCAGCGCCGCCGGGACGACCTCGAGCTCCGCACGCCGGTCCAGAAGGCTGTAGTGGTTCTGGGCGGAGATGAACCGGGTCCGTCCACCCGTCCGGGCGACGAACTCGGCGTCGGCGATCTGCCAGCCCGCGCGGTTGGAGTGGCCCAGGTAGCGGACTTTGCCCGACGTCACGAGGTCATCCAGCGCGGCTAGAGTCTCGTCGATGGGCGTCAGCGGGTCAGGGGTGTGGAACTGGTAGAGATCGATCCAGTCCGTGTTCAGCCGCCTCAGGGAAGCCTCCGCGGCGCGGATGATGTATCGGCGCGACCCACGCGCGTCGTGGTCGGGGCCGTTGGCGCCGCCCATTTCCATGCCGAACTTGGTTGCCACGATCACGTCTCCGCGACGAGTTCCCAGTGCGCGGCCAAGCAGCTCTTCACTCAGGCCGGACGTCTTGCCGTAGGTGTCGGCAGTGTCGAACAGGGTGATCCCGGCATCGATGGCCGCGTTGACCACCGCCGTGGCGCCGTCGGCCGTCTCGCTCGCCGTGCCGGCACGGCCCAGGTTGTTGCCGCCCAGTCCCACCACAGAAACCGTGAGGCCGGAGTTGCCAAGTCTGCGCATGTCCATGAGGACGAGACTACGGCCGCCGCACCTTGGGTGGCTTCTGCCCGCCGGCAAGCGGGGCGAGAATGGTTTCAGGAAGCCCCGCCAGGACTCCCGACGTACAGGAGGGACCATCATGAACCGCACAAGCGCCCGCCTCACCCGGACCCTGCTCGCGGTCACCGTCCTGAGCCTGGGGGCCACCGCCTGCTCCGGGGCCACGAGCACAGCGCCACCGACTGTGGGTCTGTCCACCACCTCGAGCCCGACGACAACCTCACCTCCAACGACGCTCAGCACGACCGAGACGGCGACGCCGACGAGTGATGGCGCGTCCAAGGCCGGCTCGGGAAACTCCTCGACCGCGTGCACGACCGAACACGAGTGGGGCACCGCACCTGTGTTCGGAAGCATCGCGATGTCACCGTCCCCGCTGTACCTGACACGAGTCGGGCAGCATGCCTGCTATGACCGGGTGGTGTTCGACATCAACGGGCCCGAGGCCGTGGGATTCGCCGCCAGGTACGTGCCGGTCGTGTTGGCCGACGCCAGCGGCAAGCCAGTTCCCGTGGCTGGGCACGCCGCCCTCCAGGTCACGGTAAGAGCCCCGATCCTCGGCACCGGCAACCAGGGCCACCAACCAGGGGTCACGGCACCGGCTGTCGGGGAAAGCCTGGTTGCGCCGGCCAAGATCGCCGGCTGGAGCTCCCTGCGAGCAGTGACGTTTGCCGGATCGTTCGAGGGTCTGACCGCCGTTGCCGTGGGTGTCCGTGAAAAGCTCCCATTTCGGATGTTCGTGAGCAGCGCGGGCACTTACCAGCACGTGGTTCTGGACATCTCCCACTGACCCTCGGCCAGATGCGGCCGCCGGGACGCCATGGCGCTTGAACTGCAGACGTGAGGCGTTGGTCAGACCCCTGCGATGTCGGGCGCGGGTCTCAGCAGCCCGGGGGTTGGACCGGGGCCTTGTTGAGCTTCGCCTTCGCTGCCAGAACGCGCCCGGCGGCGGCCTGGATGAGCGCGCGCGCGGCAGGGCTCGTTCGGATCGCGGACTGCAGGGCCTTGGCCGACTCGGGGAGGTTGATCGGCTCGAGCTGAACGTCGATTCCCGCCCGCAGGACAAGGAGCGCGACCTGAGCGGGTGTGCCCGCGGCCCGGGCCGGTTCCATGAAGAGTGAGTCGCTGATGATGAGGCCCGAGTAACCCAGCCCGCGCCGGAGCAGGTCGGCCACCAGCTTGGGCGAGAACGTGGCAGCCCGGCCGGTGGGGTCCACGGCCGGCAGGGCGAGGTGGCCGACCATGATGCCCGCGGCAACCGGCGCGCTCTGGGCGAAGGGCACCCGGTCCTGGTTGCGCCAGGCGGCGGCGCTCTGGTTGATGATGGCGAGGTTGGCGTGGCTGTCGGTGTTGGTACTGCCATGTCCGGGCCAGTGCTTGAGCGTGGCCAGAACCCCGGCATCCTGCAGACCGGTGACCGCCGCCCGCACCGCGGTGGCGTCAACGACAGGATCCGGGCCGAAGCTGCGGTCGCCGATGACCCCGGCGCTGGTGGTGACCACGTCGGCAACCGGTGCGAAGTCCTGGTTGACGCCCAGGGCGCGCAGCTGCCGGCCAAGTCCGTAGTACCCGCAGGTCAGTGCCGCCGGGCTGGTCCCGGCAAGCGCCCTCTGTGGTGGGCGGGGGGTGACGCCATTCTTGATGCGCTGGACGCGACCGCCTTCCTGGTCGGTGGCGATGAGCAGGGGCAGCCCGGTATCGGCCAGGGCGGCCTTCTGCAACCCCGCTGTCAGGGCGGTGATCTGGGCTGGACTGTCCACGTTGCCGGAGGACAACGACGGTCGTTGCGGATCAAGGTTGTTGGTATTGATCAGGATGATGCCACCCGGGTGCCAGCGACGGATCACCTCGGCGGCGGTGGCGACCCCGAACAGGGCCAGGTTGGCGGCCCGCTGTGCCGGTGTCGCGCTCTCGGCGCCGGAGCCGTAGGCGTAGACCATGAACAGCTGGCCCACGGTCTGAGCATCGGACAAGCCGCCCGGGTTCTGCCTGGGGGTCGCGTTTGCGGCAGCCGTCGCGACGGCAGTGGCGGTCGCCGGCGAAGTCTTGGTCGGGCTGGCGGAGCTGGGCGCGGGACCGGACGTGCGACTGGAGGGGCTGGCTGTGCCGCTCTGGCAGGCGGTGGTCAGCACCACGAGCAGTGCGCCGGCGAGCGCGCCCGCGCGTTTCAGCATGGGCCGGGGCTGCCCTGGTGAGGCGTCGCGGTGTGAATCAGCCAGCCTGAGCCGTTGGGGATCAAGGTGTAGGTCATCTTCCAGTTGCTGCACGCTTGTTGGTGGCCGCCGGCGGCCGGGTCCTGGACGCTGGTGAACTCCACCTCGGCAGCGTCCTGGGTGCTGCCTTGGGTGACGCCCAGGATAGTGAGCGTGACGATGTAGCTGGTCAGCTCCCCCTGCCGGAAAGAGTCGTAGGGGGTCAGCGACTGTGCGTTCGGGCTGAGCTGCCCATAGGCGGTGGCGTAGTCGCCGGTGTTGATGCCGTCGACGTAGGTGGTGAACATGGCGGCAATGCCAGGACCGTCCGCGCTGCCGGACTGGTCAGTGACGCCGACGGTGACCCCGGACGGACCGACGGGAGCGTCGCACCCGGCACCTGCGCGCAGCGGGGTGGGGGCCTGACGCCAGCTCTGGAGCTGGGCGGCTGCGCTCTGCGCGGGGATCGCGTACCCGATGCCGTTGGCGCCGGCTTCCTTCGCGTCGACGAGCCCGACGACGGTCCCGTCGACAGCCAGCAGCGGGCCACCGGAGTTGCCGGGGTTGACCGCCGCGTCGGTCTGGATGAGCCCGGCCAGGGAGCTTTCGTTGACGTTGATGGTCCGCCCCAGACCGCTGATGGAACCCTTCACCAACGACTCAGGGCCGGCCAGGGGATAGCCGATGGCGCCGACGTCGGTGCCGACCTCGGGCTGGCTGGCGTCGAGGGCGAAGACGTGCCCGCCCAGCGCGTTGCGGGTCTGGACCAGGGCCAGATCGGCCGCTTTATCGATCCCGACGACGGATCCGGTGGTGGTGACTCCGTCTGCGCGGATCACGATGCTGACCGCCCCGTCGACCACATGGGCGACGGTGGCCACCAGGTCCGGGGTGATGAGGAACCCGCTCCCGACGCCGCCGCCGTTGCACGCGGTGGTCTCGATGCGCACGACACCGTCGGAAACCTGGCGGTAGAGCGCAGGGAACGTCTGGCTTGTGCTGCTGGTTGTGCTGGGGCTCGTCGTGCTGGCGGCGGGGGCCGTGGTGGTGGCCGGCTTGCTCGTGGTGGCCGCGACGGGCGAGGCTTTGGGCTGGCCGCCCGTGTTGCGGCTCACAAGCAGGGCGCTCGCGCCACCGACCAGGACGAGGGCCACGACGACCCCCGCGACCAGCAACGCCAGAGTGCCGGGCCCCGCCATGCGGACCGGAGCACCGACTGGCGTGGTCTGGCCGCTCGTCCCGTACCCGGAGGGAGTTTCGGAGGATGTCTGGACGGGCTGCGTGATGGCCGAGATCGAGGTGCCGCACTGCGAGCAGAAGCGCGCATCGGGATGCTGTCGTGCACCGCACTCAGGACAAAACGACATTGCCCCTCTCCCCTGTCGGCACGGTGATCCGCGGCAATGGTCGTCAGGCCAGAGGGCAGCCCCGCCTGGTCCGAACTGTTCGTCCCCAAAGAACCTACGGCCGTTGCCTGGTCTCGTCTAGCCAAACAAGGTCGGAGCACTACCAGCCTGGAAAGTCAGACGTTGAAGCCGAGGGCCCTCAGTTGCTCGCGGCCGTCATCGGTGATCTTGTCCGGGCCCCACGGGGGCATCCAGACCCAGTTGATCCGGTGACTGGGCACCTGGCCGTCCAGGGCCTGGGCGATCTGGTCCTCGATCACGTCGGTCAGCGGGCAGGCGGCACTGGTCAACGTCATGTCGATCACCACGTGCGACTGCTGGTCCACGGTGAGGCCGTAGATCAGGCCCAGGTCGACGACGTTGATCCCTAGCTCAGGGTCAACCACGTCGCGCAAGGACTCTTCGATGTCGGCGATGTTGGGCGGCGTCGGGCCGGTGGCCGCGGCCGGGGCTGCGGGCGGGTGTTCAGCAGTCCTGTCAGTCATGAGTCCTCCGTGGTGTTGCTCGGGACGGCGTTGTCCCCAATGGTGTCTGTGTTCACGATGGTGTTGTTCGCGGCATCCACGACGGTCTTGTCTGAGGTCGAAGCTGCCGACTGGGAGGCCGGGGTCGCGCTGATGTCGACACCCGCCTGGGTAAGTGCGTCGGTGAACGCCATCCAGCCCAGGAGTGCACACTTGACACGAGCAGGATACTTCGAGACCCCGGCAAAGGCCACGCCGTCGCCGATCTCGTCCTCGTCGCCGGGGTCCGTGCCCTTGCTCGTGAGCATCTTCCGCATGGCTGAGAAGGAGGTCAGTGCCTCTTTGACGCTGTGCCCGATGACCTCGTCGGCCAGGACGGAGGTTGCCGCCGTCGAGATGGAGCACCCGGCCGCGTCGTAGGACACGTCGGAGACCTCGGCCGACTGTCCTTCACCGCTGAGCTGAACCCGCAGGGTGACCTCGTCCCCGCAGGTCGGGTTGACGTGGTGAACCTCGGCGTTGAACGGCTCTCGCAGGCCCGCATGCAGCGGCCGCTTGGAGTGCTCGAGGATGATCTCCTGATACAGGTCCATCAGACCACCGTCCCGAACATCGCCGGCACCCGGTCGAGGGCGCTCAGCAGAGCGTCGACCTCGGCAACCGTGTTGTATGCCGCGAAGCTGGCTCGCGTCGTTGCCGTCACGTTCATGCGCCGGTGCAGTGGCCAGGCGCAGTGGTGGCCCACGCGGACAGCGACCCCGGCATCGTCGAGGACCTGGCCCACATCATGGGGGTGAATCCCGTCGACGACGAAAGAGACCGCACCGGAACGGTCCTTGCCGTCGACCGGTCCGATCACCCGGACCCAGGGACGTTCCGCAAGACCGGCGAGCAAGGCCTCGGTGAGCACATGCTCGTGGGCGCTCACCCGCGCCATACCGAGGGCGGTGAGGTAGTCGCAGGCCGCGGCCAGGCCCACAGCCTGTGCGGCCATCGGGACACCCGCCTCGAAGCGCTGCGGCGGATCGGCGTACGTGGTGGCCTCCATCCGGACCACCTCGATCATCGAGCCCCCGGTGAGGAACGGAGGCATCGCCTGCAGGAGGTCGTAGCGACCCCACAGGACCCCGATCCCCAGCGGGCCGAACATCTTGTGACCGCTGAAAGCCAGGAAGTCGACGCCGAGCTCCGCCACGTCGATACCCAGGTGCGGGGCCGACTGGCAGGCGTCCAGGACGGTCAGGGCGCCGACCTCGCGAGCGCGGTCGACAATGGTCGCAACGGGATTGATCGTGCCCAGGACGTTGGAGACGTGGGTGAAAGCGACGACCTTGGTGCGCTCGGTGATGACCGTGTCCAGGTCGCCCAGGTCGAGACGGCCGTCTTCGGTGACGCCGATCCAGCGCAGGGTGGCACCGGTGCGCCGGGCAAGCTCCTGCCACGGGACGAGGTTGGAGTGATGCTCCATCTCGGTGATGACGATCTCGTCGCCCACCCCGAGGGCAAACCTCGCAGCGAGCGCGGGGTCGACCCCGTCCATGGCCCCGGCCGCGCCGGCATTGCTGAAGGAGTAGGCCACGAGGTTGAGAGCCTCGGTGGCGTTCTTGGTGAACACCACCTCGTGGCTCTGTGCGCCGATGAAGCCGGCCACCGTCTCGCGGGCCACCTCAAAGTCGTCGGTGGCTTCTTCGGCGAGCTGGTGGGCACCCCGGTGAACCGCTGCGTTGTGCTGCTCGTAGAACGCGCGCTCGGCATCGAGCACCTGGCGTGGTTTCTGCGACGTCGCACCCGAGTCGAGATACACCAAGGGCTTCCCGCCCCGGACGGTGCGCGACAGGATCGGGAAGTCGCGCCGGATCGCGGCGGACTCCAACCCTGTGAACGCAGCGCCGACGGCGACCTCAGACATGGTTGTCAACCCCCCAAGCCCTCAGGCCTCGACCTTGAGGAACCGGTCGTAGCCCTCGTCCTCGAGTCGGTCGGCCAGCTCAGGCCCGCCCTCCTCGACGATCCGGCCCTCAATGAACACGTGGACGAAGTCAGGCTTGATGTAGCGCAGGATCCGGGTGTAGTGAGTGATCAGCAGCACGCCGACGTCACCGCCGACCGCCACCCGGTTGACACCCTCGGACACGACCTTGAGCGCATCGACGTCCAGGCCGGAGTCGGTCTCGTCCAGGATCGCCACGCTGGGGTGCAGCATCTCCATCTGGAGGATCTCGTGACGCTTCTTCTCGCCACCGGAGAAACCCTCGTTGACGTTGCGATCGGCAAACGCCGGGTCCATCCGCAGCTCGGCCATCGCCACCTTCATGTCCTTGACCCACGTGCGCAGCTTGGGAGCCTGCCCGTCGATCGCGGTCTTGGCGGTGCGCAGGAAGTTCGAGACCGTGACACCGGGAACCTCGACCGGGTACTGCATGGCCAGGAACAGGCCGGCGCGGGCACGCTGGTCAACGGTCATCTTCAGGACGTCCGCGCCGTCCAGGGTCACGGTGCCGCCGGTGACGGTGTACTTCGGGTGGCCGGCAATGCTGTAGGCCAGGGTCGACTTGCCGGAGCCGTTGGGTCCCATGATCGCGTGGGTCTCCCCCGCTCTCACCGTGAGGTCGACCCCCTTCAGGATCTCCTTGACCCCGCTCTCGGTGTTGACCGTAACGTGCAGGTCATGAATCTCCAGTGTTGCCATTGGTTTTCAACTCTCCTTGGTCACGGAGACGAACACGTCGTCGCCGTCGATCTTGACGGGGTAGACAGCAATGGGGGCAGTGGCCGGGAGGCCGGTGGGCTTGCCGGAGCGCAGGTCGAAACGCGAGCCGTGCAGCCAGCACTCGATCTCGACGTCCTCGACGTCACCCTCGGACAAGGACACGTTGGCGTGGCTGCAGGTGTCGTCGATGGCGTGGATGTCACCGGCGCTGTCCCGCACGATGGCGACCTTCTGGCCGGCGATCTCCGCCTGCACGGCTCCGACGGGCGGCAGGTCTTCGACCGAGCACACCCGCACGTAGCTGTCGGCAGCCACCGCGGCCACCTCCCCCACATCGCCGGGCACAGTGATGATCTCGGTCATACAGACTCCACCGCGCCTGTCAGGACGGGAGCGGCATAACCCAGCGACAGGGACAGCTCCGCGTCGATGGCGGTCATCAGGTGTGCCTGCACCGAGGTGACGCCGATCCGGTTGACGATGGCCGCGAAGAAGCCGCGAACGACGAGGCGACGAGCCTCGTCGGCGGTGATCCCCCGCGACTGCAGGTAGAACAGCTGCTCGTCGTCGAAGCGGCCAGTCGCCGAGGCGTGCCCGGCGCCGATGATCTCGCCGGTCTCGATCTCGAGGTTCGGCACCGAGTCAGCCCGCGCGCCCTCGGTAAGGACGAGGTTGCGGTTGAGCTCATAGGTCTTGGTGCCCTCGGCAGTCGCACGGATGAGCACGTCACCGATCCAGACCGTGTGCGCCGAGTCCCCCTGAAGTGCGCCCTTGTACTCGACGTTCGAGACGCAGTTGGGCGCCTCGTGGTCGACGAAGAGGCGGTGCTCCTGGTGCTGGCCCGCGTCGGCGAAGTAGACGCCGATCGCCTCGAGCGAGCCACCGGGGCCGCCGTAACGCGCGTTGGTGCACACCCGCACGATCTTGCCGCCGAGCGTGATGGTGATGTGCTTGAGCTTGGCGTCGCGACCGATCAGGGCGTCGTTCTGGGCCAGGTGGATCGCGTCGTCATCCCACTCCTGCACGGTGACGAACGTCAGGTCCGCCCCGTCACCCACCCGCAGCTCGACGTTGCTGGCGCACTCGGCGGAACCCTGGTGGGACAGCACCACAGTTGCCCGTGCGAAGCGGCCGACGTCGATGATGAGGTGGCCGTTCACCCGCGCCTTGTCCTGCCCGGTGATCGTGATGCTCACGGGCTCACCGAGCTCGACCTCCTTCGGGATGGTCACCACGGTGGCCTTCTCGGCGGACGCCCACGCAGCGGCCGACGCCCGGTCGGCGGGGCGCAGCACGGCGCCGAAAACCGGGTCGTCTGCCGTGGCCTCGCTGATCCCGACCTCCGGGGGCGCGGAGATGTCGACGGTCAGCCTCGACTCGTCGGTCGGCTCGACCTGGAACAGGGCGCCGAGCCGGTCCACCGGGGCGAAACGCCAGTCCTCCTCGCGACCGCTGGGGATCGGGAAGTCGGCAACGTCATACGACGTCTTGCGTTCGGCGCGCGACTGGTCGGGCACGAAAGCCGCCACGGAGTCGGTATGAGCCCGCTGCCCCGGCCGGGGTGCTGCGGCAAGTCGCTGTTGGGCTGTGTCCTGGGCAACGGGCATCAGCCCACCGCCCCTTCCATCTGCAGCTCTATCAGGCGGTTGAGCTCCAGGGCGTACTCCATCGGCAGCTCGCGCGCGATGGGCTCGATGAACCCGCGCACGATCATCGCCATGGCCTCCTGCTCGGTCATCCCGCGGGACATCAGGTAGAACAGCTGGTCGTCGCCGATCTTGGAGACCGTGGCCTCGTGGCCCATCGTCACGTCGTCCTCGCGGACATCGACGTACGGGTAGGTGTCCGAGCGGCTGATCGTGTCGACCAGCAGCGCGTCGCAGCGAACGTTGGCAGCCGACCCGTGGGCGCCCTCCATGATCTGGACCAGCCCGCGGTAGGACGTCCGCCCACCGCCTCGGGCCACCGACTTGGAGACGATGCTCGAGCTCGTGTTCGGGGCGGCGTGGACCATCTTGGCGCCGGCGTCCTGGTGCTGGCCCTCGCCGGCGAAGGCGATGGACAGGGTCTCACCCTTGGAGTGCTCGCCGAGCAGGAAGACGGCCGGGTACTTCATGGTCACCTTGGAGCCGATGTTGCCGTCGACCCACTCCATCGTCGCGCCCTCGGCGCAGGTCGCGCGCTTGGTGACGAGGTTGTAGACGTTGTTGGACCAGTTCTGGATGGTCGTGTAGCGGACGCGGGCGTTCTTCTTCACGATGATCTCCACGACGGCGGAGTGCAGCGAGTCCGACTTGTAGATCGGCGCGGTGCAGCCCTCGACGTAGTGAACGTAGGAGCCCTCGTCGGCGATGATCAGGGTCCGCTCGAACTGGCCCATGTTCTCGGTGTTGATCCGGAAGTAGGCCTGCAGCGGGATGTCGACCTTGACACCTGGCGGCACGTAGATGAACGAGCCACCGGACCAGACCGAGGTGTTGAGGGCGGCGAACTTGTTGTCACCGACGGGGATCACCGAGGTGAAGTACTCACGGAACAGGTCCTCGTGCTCGCGCAGGCCCGTGTCCGTGTCGACGAAGATGACGCCCTGCTCCTCGAGGTCCTCGCGGATCTGGTGGTAGACGACCTCGGACTCGTACTGCGCGGCCACGCCGCCGACCAGTCGCTGCTTCTCCGCCTCGGGGATGCCGAGGCGGTCGTAGGTGTTGCGGATGTCCTCGGGCAGCTCGTCCCAGGTGGTCGCCTGCTTCTCTGTGGACTTCACGAAGTACTTGATGTTCGAGAAGTCGATGCCGGTCAGGTCGGAGCCCCAGGTGGGCATGGGCTTCTTGCCGAAGAGCTTCAGGCCCTTCAGCCGCAGGTCGAGCATCCACTGGGGCTCGCTCTTGCGGCCTGAGATGTCGCGAACGACCTCCTCGTTCAGGCCGCGACGAGCCGACACCCCGGCGGCATCGCTGTCGGACCAGCCGTACTCGTACGTGCCAAGGCCCTTCAGACCCGGGTTGAGCTCCTCGACCTTGCTCAGGGCTTCGGTGCTCAGCTCGTCGGTGCGCAGTGCGTCAATGCTCATGGGTTGACCTTCCATCAGATGCGGTCGTGCCTGTCGTTACCTGCGATGTCTGACTGCCGGTCGACTCCTTCACGGAGACGGCATTCAGCGGGATGAACGTGGTGCAGACGTGCTCGCCGTGGGCAAGGGTTGCCAGGCGTTGGACGTGGACTCCGAGCAGGCGCGAGAACGCGTCGGTCTCGGCATCACAGAACTGGGGGAACTCGGCTGCGACGTGCTGAACCGGGCAGTGACCCTGGCACAGCTGCACTCCGGCCAGGGGCGTGCCCGACCGCACGGGCCGGGTGGAGGCGGCAAAGCCGTTGGCGGTCAGGGCCGCTGCCAGCACCTCGGCCCGGGAGGCGACGCTCTCGTCCGAAGAGGCGAGCTCAGCGGCATACTTCATCTCGAACTCTGCGATGCGCTGCCGGGCGAACATGCTGACGGCCTCCTCGCCGACGTGCTCCGCGAGGAACCGCAGCGCCGAGGTGGCCACGTCGTCGTAGTCGCTGTCCATGCCCACATGACCGGCCTCGGACAGGACGTAGGCACGGGCAGGACGTCCGCGGCCGCGAGTGGCGGCGCTCGCGGGCTCGTGCTCCTCGATGGCGCCTTGCTCGATCAGCAGGTCGAGGTGACGGCGGACCGCGGCGGGTGTCAGTCCCAGACGAGTTGCGAGGGCGGTCGCGGTGAGCGGGCCGTCCTCGGAGATCGCCTGTCGCACCCGGTCACGGGTGCGCGCCTCAAGCACGTGCTGAGGGGGGTTGGACCCCTCTGCACGCCCGGAAACGGGCTGATCGGTGATAAACACAAGACCAGTGTGACCTAATTCGACCCCTGATGGCTAGTAAGGGTTACCTAAGTTCACGCCGGGTGAGCCGTCCTGAGGCTCAGAACCTAGACTCCTGAGCGTGACCGAGGCTGTGAGCGTGCGCGATCTCGCCAAGCGATTTGGTGCCACGACAGCGCTTGCGGGTATGACGTGGGCTGCGCGCCATGGCCAGGTGACCGCGGTGCTCGGCCCCAACGGTGCCGGCAAGACGACGACCATCGAGTGCGCCGAGGGCCTGCAGCGTCCCGACTCGGGCGAGGTCCGGGTTCTGGGCGCCGATCCGTGGGGGGCCGGTGCCGACCACCGCGCCGCCGTAGGGGTCATGCTCCAGGAGGGCGGACTGCCCAACGCGAGCACTCCCGTGCGACTCCTGCGTCACCTCGCGGCCTTCCACCAGTCTCCCGCCGATATCGATGCGCTGGTGAGCCGGCTCGGGATCGACGCGTTCAGCGGGACGACCGTCCGCCGGCTCTCGGGCGGCCAGAAGCAGCGCGTCGCCCTCGCCGCGGCCCTGATCGGCAGACCCGAGGTCGCCTTTCTGGACGAGCCCACCGCCGGCCTGGACCCGCACGCCCGGCTCGACGCCTGGGACCTGCTGCGAGAGACCAGGGACACCGGCTGCGCCGTCATCGTCACCACCCACTCCTTCGAGGAGGCGCAGCGTCTGGCCGATCACATCGTCATCGTCAACAAGGGCCGCGTTGCCGGACAGGGCAGCATCGCTGACCTGACCGGCGAGGGCTCGCTCGAGGCGATCTACTTCTCACTCACCCGGGAGTCGACCCGATGACCCAGCCGACGGGCACCGCCCCGCCCAGCGGTGCGGCGCCGGGCCGCGAACGGGTGCTGGCCCAGGCCCGGTTCGAGACCGGCACCCTGCTGCGTAACGGCGAGCAGCTGCTGGTCGCCATCGTGCTGCCTGCCATGGCCCTGGTCGGCCTCGCCCTCAGCCAGACCCCCTCGCTGGGCCCAGGCCTGCGGATCGACGTCGCGGTGCCGGGC
Source organism: Actinomycetota bacterium (assembly GCA_040006795.1). GTDB lineage: Bacteria > Actinomycetota > Actinomycetes > Actinomycetales > Dermatophilaceae > UBA4719. The sequence continues at coordinate 49,745 of JBDTWH010000254.1, forward strand.
GTGCTGGCGCTAGCCGTGATCTCCACTGCGTTCACCGGCCAGGCGATCTCCACCGCCTTCGACCGAAGGTACGGGGTGCTGCGCCTGCTCGGGGTCAGCCCGCTCGGCCGGGGAGGCCTGCTGGTCGCCAAGGCCTTTGCCGTGCTGGGCATCGAGCTCCTGCAGCTCGTGGTGATCGGCGGCCTGGGCCTGGCCTTCGGCTGGCACCCGCACTGGGTCGGGCTCTTCGCCGCGGCGCTGCTGACCCTGGCCGGCACCTGGACGTTCGTCGCCCTCGCCCTGCTCCTGGCCGGGACCCTGCGCGCCGAGGGTGTTCTCGCACTCGCCAACCTGATCTGGATCCTGCTGCTGGGTCTCGGCGGTGTGATCGTCCCTCCCTCCCAGCTGCCGTCGGTCCTCTCGCACCTTGCCGCTGTGCTGCCATCCGGCGCCCTGGCGGACGGGCTGCGTGATGCCTTCATCCTCGGGCAGCTCGCCGTCATACCGCTGCTCGTGCTTGTCGCCTGGGGCGCGGTGGCGACGTTCCTGGCCTCGCGAACCTTCCGATGGAGCGACTGACCTCAGATCTACCGCATGCCCAGGCACGCTTCTGAGGTGAAGGTCCGTGTCCTGAGGCGAGAGCTGGCTGCCCCGGCGCTAGCCTCTTCAGGTGCCCACCGCCAAGTCGACGAACCCGTGGCTACGCCGGGTCCTGCTGGTCAACCTGATCCTGGAGATCGGGATCGTCGTCACCGGCGGGCTGGTCCGTCTGACCGGTTCCGGACTCGGCTGCCCGACCTGGCCGCAGTGTGTCCCCGGGTCCTTCACCCCGATCCCCCGTCAGGCGCAGGGCTTCCACAAGCTGATCGAGTTCGGTAACCGGTCCCTGACCAGCGTGGTCGGGATCGCTGCGGTCCTGGTCATCGTCGCGGTCTGGCGCTGGGCGCCGGCTCGTCGCGGGCTGCGCCGGATCTCGGTCCTTCCACTCGTCGGCGTCATGCTGCAGGCGGTCCTGGGCGGCATCACCGTGCTGACCGGTCTGCACCCCGCCCTGGTCGCCGCCCACTTCCTCGCCTCCATGGTCCTGGTCTCGCTGTCCACCTACCTGCTGTATCGCGTGAGCGAGGGTGACGAGCCACCAGTCGCCTTGGTGCGCCACGAGATTCGCGCCGTGGCGTGGGTCACCGCCGGGCTGGGCTCAGTGGTCCTGCTCCTCGGCACCATCGTCACCGGGTCCGGCCCGCACTCCGGTGACGCCAGCACGCCGCGCTTCGGGTTCGACCCGCGCACCATCTCGTGGCTGCACGCTGACGCCGTGATGCTGTTCGTCGGGCTCACCGTCGCCGTGCTGCTGTCAGTGCAGCTGACGGCAGAAGACCCGCGCCCCCGGCGGGCCTGGCACGCGATCTTCGGGATCACGCTGCTGCAGGGCCTGGTCGGCTACACGCAGTACCTCACCGGCCTGCCCGAGGTGCTCGTCCTGGTCCACATGCTCGGCGCCAGCCTCCTGGCGGTGTCCCTGACCTACGGCGTGCTGACCCTGCGGAAGCGCCCGCAGCAACCCGTCTTGGCGGGCTCAGATGGGCAGGTGCAGGAGCGAGTCGATGGCGACGGCCAGGAAGAGCAGCGTCAGGTAGCTGATGGAGTAGTGGAACAAGCGCATCGGGTTGAGTGACGCCGTGGTCTTGTTCTCCGGGGCCTTGGCGCGCACCAGGAGCCGGTAGGCCTCCAGCAGGAACAGCCCCCCGGAGGGCACCGCCACGACCAGGTAGATCCAGCCCATCGAGGCCACCGGGATCAGCACCAGCGAGGTGAGCACGGTGTGCGTGCTGTAGATCACCACCTGCCGGGCCACCACCGCGTCCTTGGCCACCACCGGGAGCATCGGCACCCCGGCGGCCTCGTACTCGTCCTTGAAACGCATCGACAGCGGCCAGTAGTGCGGCGGCGTCCAGAAGAAGACGATGAGGAACAGCACCAGGGCCGGCCACGCCAGGGAGTCGGTGACGGCGGACCACCCGATGAGCACCGGCATGCAGCCGGCCGCCCCGCCCCACACGATGTTCTGGGAGGTGCGCCGCTTGAGGAGCATCGTGTAGAAGCCGACGTACAAGAGGATCGCTGCAAGGGACAGTGCGGCGGACAGCCAGTTGACCAGGAGCCCGAGCCACAGGGTGGACGCGAGCCCCAGCATCGCCCCGAAACGGATGGCAGCCCCGGGGGCGATCGCGCCGGTGACCAGCGGCCGGTTCTGGGTCCGGTGCATGACCTTGTCGATGTCGCGGTCCAGATAGCAGTTGAGCACGTTGGCCGAGGCGGCCGACAAGGTGCCACCAACGAGCGTGGCGATGATCAGCCACAGTGGTGGCAGACCTCGCTGAGCCAGAAACATGGTCGGGAACGTCGTCACCAGCAGCAGCTCGATGATTCGCGGCTTGGTGAGCGCGACATAGTCGCCAGCGGTCCGGCGCCAGAGCGGCCGACCCGGCCCCGTCGCTCCGGGATCCAAACGCGGCTCTACAGCAGTCACGGCATCCTCGTCTGTGGTGGAACAGAGTGCGATGGCAAACGGTCGGGTGTGTGATGGACGGGATGCAAAACACTATCAAGCCGGGGCGCCCACCGGCAGATGAAGTCTAACGACGTCGCGCGTTCGCGGCCGGTCTGGAGCCCGACGCAGGCCCGTGTCGTTCGGGATAGGCTCGATCCGTGACCGACCTGAGCGCCAATGACCTTGTCCAGGGCACGACGAGCAGGAGCCGCGACACGTCGCTGGCTGCTCCGATCGCCACCCGCGCAGGATGGACCGAGCTGGATGTGAGAGCTGTGGACACCGTGCGGGTGCTCGCCGCCGACGCCGTCCAGAAGGCTGGTAACGGCCACCCCGGCACCGCCATGAGCCTGGCACCGCTTGCCTACCTGCTCTACCAGAACGTGATGCGTCACGACCCCGCCGACCCGCAGTGGCTGGGCCGTGACCGGTTCGTCCTCTCGTGTGGCCACTCGAGCCTGACCCAGTACATCCAGCTGTACCTGTCCGGCTACGGTCTGGAGCTGGACGACCTGAAGTCGTTGCGAACGTGGGGTTCCCGGACGCCGGGTCACCCCGAGGTCGGCCACACCCGGGGGGTCGAGATCACGACCGGGCCGCTGGGCTCCGGCCTGGCCTCGGCCGTGGGGATGGCGATCGCCCAGCGCCGTCAGCGGGGACTGCTGGACCCCGACGCGGCCCCCGGCCGGAGCCCGTTCGACCACCACATCTACGTGGTTGCCTCGGACGGCGACGTCATGGAGGGCGTCTCCCACGAGGCGAGCGCGCTCGCCGGGCATCAGGAGCTGGGCAACCTGACCCTGATCTACGACCAGAACCACATCTCGATCGAGGACGACACCAACATCTCGTTCTCCGAGGACGTGGGCAAGCGCTACGAGGCCTACGGCTGGCACGTCGTCACCGTCGACTGGAGGGGCGGCTGGAGCAAGACCAGCAGCAGCCGGTATGTCGAGGATGTCGATGCGCTCCTGGCTGCCATCCAGAGCGCCGAGACCGTCAGCGACAAGCCGACGCTCGTGATACTCAAGACCGTCATCGCCTGGCCCACCCCCGGCAAGGAGGACACCGGCGCGTCGCACGGCTCGGCACTGGGCGAGACGGCGATTGCCGCCACCAAGACGCTGCTCGGCTTCGACCCTGCACAGACCTTCGAGGTGGACGCCGATGTCATCGCCCGCGCCCGTGAGGTGAAGGGACGCGGCAAGGCCGCCCACGCCGAGTGGGACAAGGGGTATGCCACCTGGCGTGCCGCACACCCGGACCGCGCCTCCCTGCTCGACCGGGTGGTCGAGCGCAAGCTGCCGGTCGACTTCGCCGACGCGTTCCCGACCTTCCCGGCCGACCCCAAGGGCATCGCCACCCGGGCCGCCTCCGGCAAGGTTCTGACCGCCCTGGCCGACGTCATGCCCGAGCTCTGGGGTGGCTCGGCGGACCTCGCCGGGTCCAACAACACGACCATGGATGGCGCGCCGAGCTTCATCCCCTCCGGCAAGCAGACGGACGAGTACCAGGGCAGCCCCTACGGCCGCACCCTGCACTTCGGCATCCGCGAGCTCGGGATGGGATGCATCCTGAACGGCATCACGCTCGAAGGACTCACCCGTCCCTACGGCGGTACCTTCCTGGTCTTCTCGGACTACATGCGCCCGGCGGTCCGGCTGGCAGCCCTCCAGAAGATCCCCGTGACGTTCGTGTGGACCCATGACTCGATCGGGCTGGGCGAGGACGGACCGACCCACCAGCCGATCGAGCATCTGGCCGCCCTGCGCGCCATCCCCGGCCTGGATGTCGTCCGGCCCGGCGATGCCAACGAGACCGCGGTTGCCTGGCGCACCATCCTGGAGAACACCGACCGACCTGCAGGCCTGATGCTTTCCCGGCAGGCGCTGCCGACCCTGGACCGCGATACGTTCGCCTCAGCCGAGGGCACGGCCAGGGGCGCCTACGTGCTCGCAGAAGGCTCGGCAGCCTCGGACTCCGAGCGCGAGGGTGATCGGCAGGTCATCCTCATCGCGACCGGATCCGAGGTCAGCATCGCTGTGCAGGCCCGTGAGGCCCTCGAGGCTGACGGGATCTCGACCCGAATCGTGTCCATGCCGTGCCGCGAGTGGTTCGAGGCTCAGGACCAGACCTATCGCGACTTCGTCCTGCCGCCAGATGTCCGGGCCCGGGTGAGCGTCGAAGCCGGAGTGCCGCTGGGCTGGCGAGACTTTGTCGGGGATGTCGGACGCATCGTCAGCATCGACCACTTCGGCGCATCTGCCGACGGCCCAACGCTGTTCCGGGAGTTCGGTCTCACCCCGGAAGCCGTCGTGGCAGCAGCCAGGGAATCCATCCGCTCCGCAGCCGGGCGACGTACAGGAGGCAAGTGAGCATGAGCGACAATCTCAAGGAGCTGTCTGCACAGGGCGTTTCCATCTGGCTCGACGACCTGAACCGCCCGCTGATCACCAGCGGCGGCCTGCAAAGCCTGATCGATACCAGCAACGTCGTCGGGGTGACCACCAACCCCTCGATCTTCGCTGCCGCACTGTCACAGGGCGATACCTACAACGAGCAGATCAAAGGGCTCGCAGCCGAGGGCAGGACCGTCGACGAGGCGGTGTTCGCGCTGACGACCGAGGACGTCCGCAACGCGTGCGACATCATGCTTCCCGTCTACCGGGCCACCGACGGCCAGGACGGCAGGGTGTCCATCGAGGTCGAACCCGGTCTCGCTCACGACACCGCTGGTACCGTCGAGCAGGTCCGTGAGCTGCATGCCGCCGTCGACCGCCCGAACGTCTACATCAAGATCCCGGCCACCGTCGAGGGCCTCCCTGCGATCTCGCAGGCCCTGGCCGAGGGCATCGACATCAACGTGACCCTCATCTTCTCCCTCGACCGCTACCGCGGGGTCATGAACTCCTTCCTGACCGGGCTCGAGCAGGCGCGTCTTGGCGGCCTGGACCTCTCGACAATCCACTCGGTCGCGTCGTTCTTCGTCAGCCGGGTCGACTCCGAGGTCGACCGGCGCCTCGATGAGATAGACCTCGGCGAGACCGCGGCGCTGAGGGGCAAGGCCGGCGTGGCGAACGCCCGACTCGCCTACCAGGCTTATGAAGAGGTCTTCTCGACCCCGCGCTGGGAGAACCTGGCAGCGGAAGGCGCGCACAAGCAGCGCCCCCTGTGGGCGTCGACAGGGGTCAAGGACCCGGCATACAAGGACACGATGTATGTCGTGGACCTGGTGGCGCCCAACACCGTCAACACGATGCCCACCAAGACCATGAAGGCCGTTGCCGACCACGGCGAGATCGCCGGGGACCAGGTGACCGGCAACTACGACGATGCGACCAACGTGCTGGACTCGCTCGAGCGTCTGGGCATCTCCTATGCCGAGGTCACCGCGCTGCTCGAGACCGAGGGCGTCGACAAGTTCACGAAGTCCTGGGCCGAGCTGCAGTCCTCCGTGCAGGCCGCGCTCACCAGGGGGGCGCTGTGAGCAAGGTCGCTCTGGGCGTCATAGCCTCCGGGCCGGCCGCCGACGCTGTGACCCGGCTCGTTCCGGAGCTGGTCGCTGACCGTTTCGCCAGCAGGCTGTTTGCCAAGGACCCCACGCTGTGGGGACCGGACGCAGAGTCCGAGTCGGCGATCCGCCTCTCCTGGGTCACTCTCGGGCGAACCTCGCGACCCCTGCTCGGAGAGGTGGCGGCGTTGCGCGACCACCTGTCCGGACAAGGCCTCGACCACGTGGTCCTGTGCGGCATGGGCGGATCGTCACTGGCGCCCGAGGTCATCTGTGCCACGGCGGGTGTCGAGCTCACCGTGCTCGACTCCTCACATCCCGACTCCGTGCGCGCCGCCCTGACCGACCGGCTCGAGCGCGCCATCGTCGTGGTCTCGAGCAAGTCCGGCTCCACGGTCGAGACCGACTCGCAGCGCCGGGTATTCAAGGACGCCTTCACCAGCGCAGGGCTGGACCCGACCCAGCGCATGGTCATCGTCACAGACCCCGGCAGCCCGCTGGACAAGGAAGCTCGCGCGGACGGATACCGCGTCATCAACGCCGACCCCGACGTCGGTGGGCGGTACTCCGCGCTGACCGCGTTCGGCCTGGTGCCCAGCGGTCTGGCTGGTGTCGACCTCGAGCAGCTGCTCGACGAGGCGGATTCCGTCTCCGACCTTCTCGCCGATGACGACGACGCGAACCCGGCCCTGCGCCTGGGTGCTGCCATGGCCGGCGCCGAACCACTGCGCGACAAGCTCGTCCTGGTCGACAGCGGTTCCGGGATCCCCGGTTTCGCAGACTGGGCCGAGCAGCTGATCGCCGAGAGCACAGGTAAGAAGGGCACCGGCCTGCTGCCCGTCGTCGTGCACGGTGAGGCTGGCACCGCCGACGCCCCAGACCCCGAGGTCACCTCATCCTCCCCCGAGATCACTGTCGCCCGGATCGTCGCCGACGTCGCCGATGACGAGGCCGGGGGCACGGGCGACGAGACCATGCCGACCAGCGACCCGTCCCGTTCCCATTCCGAGATCCAGGTCAGCGGCTCTCTGGGTGCACAGCTGCTGCTGTGGGAGGTGGCCACGGCAGCTGCCGGCCGGATCCTGAACATCGACCCCTTCGACCAGCCCGATGTCGAGAGCGCCAAGAAGGCAACTCGCGGGCTGCTCGACGCGACTGGCACCACACCAGACCCGGCCGCCTTCACCGACGCTGCCATCGAGGTGCGCGCCCTAGGAGGCGCGTGGCTCGGTGACGCGAAAACCGTTGGAGGCGCTATGGACTCACTGCTGGCGCAGCTGGAGCCCCAGGGTTATGTCTCGATCATGGCGTATCTCGACCGGCTGGCCGACGCCGATCTCGCCGGGGCGCGCCGCACCATCGCCCGTCGCACCAAGGCTCCCACCACGTTCGGCTGGGGACCACGATTCCTTCACTCGACAGGTCAGTACCACAAGGGTGGCCCGGCCACCGGCGTCTACCTGCAGATCACCGCGGCACCGAGGGCGGACCTGGCCATCCCTGGCCGGGACTTCACCTTCGGCGACTTCATCGCGGCCCAGGCCGGCGGCGACGCCCAGGTTCTGGCCGATCGGGGTCGTCCGGTCCTGCGCCTGCACCTGACCGACCACGACGCCGGGATTGCCCAGCTGAGCCGGGCACTCGGGCTGGACTCGAAGCCGGGAAACGGAACCGGCTCCGTTGCGAGGTCCTGATGGTTCCGACCCCGGTGACCCAGGAGCACAACCCCCTTCGCGATCCCCAGGACAAGCGCCTCCCGCGGATCGCCGGGCCCTGCAGCCTGGTCCTGTTCGGCGTGACCGGGGATCTGGCCCGCAAGAAGGTCATCCCGGCCATCTACGACCTGGCAAACAGGGGTCTGCTGCCACCCAGCTTCAGCCTCGTCGGCTTCGCACGCCGTGACTGGAGCCAGGACGACTTCACCAGGGTCGTCCGGGAGTCCGTCCGGGCCCATGCCCGCACCCCCTTCCACCAAGAGGTATGGCGGAACCTGGCTGAGGGATTCCGTTTCGTCTCAGGCACGTTCGATGACCCGCAGGCGTTTGACGATCTCGGCAAGACGCTGCACGACCTTGACCAGGAGCGTGGGACCTCCGGCAACCACGTCTTCTACCTCTCGATCCCGCCGGACTCCTTCTCCACCGTGACCCGGCAGCTCGATCGCAGCGGTCTGAGCCGGTTCGAGGAGGGCACCTGGCGGCGAGTTGTCATCGAGAAGCCTTTCGGCCACGATCTTGCCAGCGCGCGTGAGCTGAACTCGATCGTCGGGTCGGTCTTCCGCTCCGGATCGATCTTCAGGATCGACCACTACCTGGGCAAGGAGACGGTCCAGAACCTCTTGGCCCTGCGCTTCGCCAACCAGATGTTCGAACCGATCTGGAACGCCAACTATGTCGACCACGTCCAGATCACGATGGCCGAGGACATCGGTATCGGCGGGCGGGCCGGCTACTACGACGGCATCGGCGCCGCCCGCGACGTCGTCCAGAACCACCTTCTCCAGCTTCTGGCCCTGACGGCCATGGAGGAGCCCGTCTCCTTCGAGGCCACCAGCCTGCGCGCAGAGAAGGAGAAGGTCCTCTCGGCGGTGCGGCTGCCCGACGACCTGTCGACCTCCACCGTCCGCGGTCAGTATGCCCCGGGGTGGCAGGGCGGCGAGCAGGTCGTCGGGTACCTCGAGGAGGACGGCATCCCCCGGACCTCGACCACCGAGACGTATGCGGCCCTGAAAGTCGAGATCGACACCCGGCGCTGGGCTGGCGTGCCCTTCTACCTGCGCACCGGCAAGCGCCTGGGCAAGCGGGTCACCGAGATCGCGGTGGTCTTCAAGCGCGCACCACACCTGCCCTTCGAGGCGACCGCCACCGAGGAGCTCGGCCAGAACGCGATCGTGATCCGCGTCCAGCCGGACGAGGGCGTGACCATGCGGTTCGGCTCCAAGGTGCCCGGAAACGCGATGGAGGTCCGTGACGTGACCATGGACTTCGGCTACGGCAGCTCTTTCACCGAGTCCAGCCCGGAGGCCTACGAGCGGCTCATCCTCGATGTCATGCTCGGAGACCCGCCGTTGTTCCCCCGACACGAGGAGGTGGAGCTGGCCTGGCAGATTCTCGACCCGGTCGAGGCATTCTGGGCCACCCGGGGACGGCCGGACCCCTACCCCGCGGGAGGGTGGGGCCCCGAGTGTGCCGACGACATGATGCGCCGTGACGGTCGCACCTGGAGGAAGCCATGATCATCGACCTGCCCCATACGACCACGGCCTCGGTCAACAAGTATCTGGTCAAGCTGAGGCACGACATCGGGGCCATGACCCTCGGCCGGGTCCTGACCCTGGTCATCGTCGTCGACGAGAGCGGGGCCGAGTCAGCGATCGAGGCCGCCAACGACGCCAGCCGCCAGCATCCATGCCGGATCATCGCCGTGATCAACGGCAAGAAGACCAGCATCAGCAGGCTTGACGCCCAGATCAGGCACGGTGGTGAAGCCGGGGCCAGCGAGGTGGTGGTCCTGCGACTCTCTGGTCCCCTTGCCGGTCATGGCGACAGCGTCCTGGTCCCGCTGCTGCTGCCCGACTCCCCGGTGGTCGCGTGGTGGCCCGCCGCTGCACCCCTGAACGTCTCGAAGTCCGCGATCGGGAAGATGGCGCAACGACGAGTCACCGATGCGGCAGAGTGCTCGAGCCCTCGAACAGAGCTGAAACGCCGGGCGGGCACCTATGAGCCCGGGGACACAGACCTGGCCTGGACCCGCATCACCCTGTGGCGTGGACTGCTCGCTGCCGCACTTGACCGGCCGCCATACGAGCCCGTCCTGAAGGCAAATGTCGCCGGTGCGAGCGACTCGCCGTCCGCAGACCTCATGGCGGCCTGGCTTGCGCAGGCACTGCAGTGTCCGGTCACCCGCACGCGCACCCCCCCGGGGACCGGCGTCACGAGCGTCCGGCTCACCCGGCCCAGCGGCAACACCGACCTCCTGCGCCCCGATGGCGCCGTCGCCACGCTGTCGCCGCCGGGCCAGCCGGTCCGACGGATCAGCCTCGCCCGCCGAGAGCTGGCAGAGTGCCTTGCCGACGAGCTCCATCGGCTCGACCCCGACGAGATCTATGCCAGGGCGCTGACCAAGGGTCTTGAGCTGATCGGGATACCGAAACGACAGAGAGCGAGCAAGTCATGAGCCAGGGCCCATCCGTCGTCGTCTACCCCGACCGGCAGCTTCTGTCCGACGCCGCCGCTGATCGTCTGGTCATGGCCATCCTGGAGGCGCAGTCCGCCCGTGGCCAGGCAGACGTCGTCCTGACCGGAGGCTCGATGGGCTCGGAGGTGCTGGTCTCGCTGGCTCGAAGCACGGCCAGGGACAGCATCGACTGGCGAACCCTGAACCTCTGGTGGGGCGACGAACGCCTGCTGCCCGCCGGTGATCCCGAACGCAACGAGACGCAGGCCCGCCAGGCTCTGCTCGATGCCGTGCCGCTGGACCCCGCCCGAGTTCACCCGATGCCCGCCTCCGACGGACCGGACGGAGCAGACGTCGACGCGGCGGCGCTCCGGTACGCCGCCGAGCTCGCCGCTGCCGCGCCCAGAGGGCACGCCACCCCGGAGTTCGATGTGCTGATGCTCGGTCTCGGACCGGACGCCCATGTGGCGTCGCTCTTCCCGGAGCACCCGGCGTTGCATGAGTCGGACGCTTCGACGATCGGCGTCCGGGGGGCGCCTAAACCGCCGCCGCTGCGGGTTTCGATGACATTCCCGAGCCTGTGTGCTGCCCGCGCCGTGTGGTTCCTGGTCTCGGGTCCAGACAAGGCCGGCGCCGTCGGGCTTGCTCTCTCGGGGGCTGGTCCGCTTCAGGCGCCGGCTGCCGGCGTGGCTGGCCTACGGTCCACCACCTGGCTCCTGGACCGGGATGCGGCAACCCACGTGCCCACCGAGCTGATCCGGCTCGCCAGTCACTGAGCCCTGGAGCTGTCCAACAGACGTGCGATGTCTCCGTGCTCCGCCGAACGCGATATCTCGTTCACGATTCGACGCCGGCGGGAACGGGCGGAAACGGAAGGGCAGCGGGGACTAGCTGATGAGTCCCCGGTTGCGCAGCGACTGCAGCGCCTCGTCCAGGATCGCCTCTCCCTCAGTCTGGCTCCGGCGTTCCTTCACATAGGCCAGGTGGGTCTTGAAGGGCTCTATCCGGGTGGCCGGAGGCGGGTTGGCCTGGTCCTGACCGGCGGGTAGACCGCATCGGGGGCAGTCCCAGCTCTCAGGAACGATCATGGCGACCTCGACGGCAAACGTCGGGCGTGTCTCGTGACCGTTGCTGCACCAGTAAGAGACATGAACACACGGGGCGGCGTTGCCCCGCTCGGCCTCGCCTGAAGGGCCTGCGCCAACTCGGCTCCCCCGGATCGCGTTGCCACTAGCCACGAAGTCCCCCTTGAGGTTCGGTCAGCTTATGCAGTTCGGATGGCAGTTCCCATCAGACCCCGACGAGAGGCTAAGCGGTGTACTTCGCGACGAGGTCAAGACCAATCACCGTCGCGGCCCACACCAGCCCCAGCGCGACAGTGAACCTGTCGAGGTTTCGCTCGGCGACCGATGAGCCACTCATCGTGCTGGACATGCCTCCCCCGAACATGTCGGAGAGGCCACCACCCTTGCCCTTGTGCAGTAGGACCAACAGAGTCAGGAGCAGGCCAGACACGACCAACAGCACCTGCAACCCGATCTTCACGGCAATCACGTAAGTCAGACCCAATCTCGTTCGGTGTCAGTGCGGTCGCACCAGCACGACCCAAGGGACAGGGTACCTGACGGCCCCGGTCAAGGCGCTACGCCTCGCGGTCGTCCGCCGGCAGTCCCCGGACGCCCGTCCATCAGCCACTACTCACGAGACCGTATCAGTGGCCATTCGTTCCAGCCCGGCGAGCATGGACTCCCGGCTGTGCCTCCAGTCTTCTGCTCCGGTGGCCACCGCCTCCAGTGCCCGGGCACCGGAGGCCGTGACTTCGAAGCACACCGCTCCCTAGGCCACGGTGACGTGGTCTCGATAGCGGCAGATGGATACGAACTCGTCAGC
>JBDTWH010000255.1:0-11922 GCA_040006795.1 Actinomycetota bacterium
CTTCGCGCCGATGGCCTGGCGACGGCAATCGGCGGGATCCTCAACTCGTTCCCGTACACCTGCTTCGCGGAGAACGTCGGGCTGGTGCGGCTCACCAGGATCAAGAGCCGCTGGGTTGTCGCCTCGGCCGGCGCCATCATGATCATCCTGGGGCTGCTACCCAAGGCCGCGGCCGTTGTCGCAGGCGTCCCGCGTCCGGTGCTCGGTGGCGCTGCGCTGGCCATGTTCGCCACCGTGGCCGTCGTCGGCATCCAGACGCTGAGCAAGGTTGACCTCAACGACCACCGCAACATCGTCATCCTCGCCTCCTCGCTGGGGGTGGCCATGCTCGTCACCGCGCAGCCGAACGTCGCCACCGCAGTGCCTGAGTGGGCGAGGATCATCTTCGGCAGTGGCATCACCCTGGGCAGCATCGTCGCCATCGGGCTCAACCTGATATTCCACCACCTCGGGGGGCGTGGAGCGGCGGTCGCCGGGTCACCGGGCGAGGGAGCGGTCCGTCTCGCCGACGTCAACAAGATGAGCGAGGACGAGTTCGCCGCGACCTTCGGCAGGCTCTTCCAGGGACCCGACTGGGTGGTGCGGCATGCCTACGCCCAGCGGCCCTTCAGTGACACCCAGGACCTGAGAGTCGCCTTCCAGGAGGCCATCTTCGGGGCCACCGGGGACGAGAAGCAGGCGCTGATGGACAGCTACCCGGAGCTCGCCAGGGTCGTCGGCGAGGACGACGACGAAGACGGTGCCCACGGAGCCTCAAGCGAGCACTCACGTGCAGACCAGAACGCGGCCGGCCTGAACCAGCTCGGCGAGGAGGACCAGAGCGAATTCGGTGAGCTGACAACGGCATACCACGACCGCTTCGCCTTCCCTCTCATCGTGTGCGTGCGCGACAACCCGGACCGCCAGCACATCCTCGACTCAGGCTGGGCGCGCATGCACAACTCCCCCACCCAGGAACGCGCCACGGCACTCATCGAGATCGCCAACATCGCCAACCATCGCTTCGACGACCTGGTTGCCGACGCCAACCCCATCCACTCGGCGCGCGTGAAGCAGTTCGAGCTTTCATGAGCCCTCATGGGGCAACGGCCGCCCGAGCGGCACCGCCTGCGCAGACATCAACCGGCCGTACCGGTCTGGCCACGCGCACCGACGCGGACTGGCTCGCTGAGGCGGTGGATCTGGCGACCTGGAACGTCGCAGAAGGGGGTGGCCCGTTCGGGGCCCTCATCGTCCAGGACGGTATGGAGCTCGGTCGAGGCGTCAACCGGGTGACCCGCGACAACGACCCGACCGCCCATGCCGAGGTCTGTGCGATCCGGAGCGCGTGCGCCGGCAAAGGTGACTTCAGGTTGCATGGGGCCACCCTCTACAGCTCGTGTGAGCCGTGTCCGCTCTGCCTGTCCGCGGCACTGTGGGCGCGAGTCGACCGCGTGCTGTTCGCAGCGGACCGTCACGACGCGGCGCGGGGCGGTTTCGACGACCTTGAGCTCTACGAGCTCTTCGCGCGGGAGCGGTCGCAGTGGGCGACCGAAGTCACGTCCCTTGCCCTTCCCGGAGCGGCGGCCCCCTTCCACGCCTGGCTGGCCGACGCGGACCGGGCGCACTACTGACAGCGTCGCCCTGAACGGCGGTCCGACCCTTTGATCGGTCCGGCCTCCGTTCAGAGCGAGTGCAGGGCAAGCACCAGGTCCACCCGATCCCCGAGCCGGGACAGGTCCCGTCCCGTGAGCTCCTCGACACGCGTCATGCGGTACCGCACCGTGTTGACGTGCAAGAACAGCTCCCCGGCGGTCCGCGTCCAGGACCCTGACTGTGCAAGGAACGTCCTCAACGTCTCCAGGAGCCCTGTCTGGTGGGCCTCGTCGTACTCCAGCAGCCGTCCCAGGACTCGGGAGGCGAACATGTGCCTGACCTCGTCAGGCACCGCGGCGAGCAGCCGGGCGTAGGAGACCTCCTCATCGCTGCTGACGACGCTGAGGTTGGCGGACCGGTCCAGCTCGGCTGTCGCGGCCGCGTGCCGGGCGCCCTCCAGCGCCCCGGCCAGAACACCCTGGTTCTCGGCCCTTGCCGTGCCGAGGACCAGCCGGCTGGGCGGAAGACCCGGAAGAAGCCGGTTCATCACCTGCCTTATCTCCTCCGTCGCCCCGTCTGCACCGGGCAGAACCAATGTCGCCCAGGGAGGTCGGGCGGCAACCACCGCCGGCACCCCGAGGTATGTGGCAAGGTCGGCGAGCAGGCAGCACGCCACTTCGACGAGCTCGGGGTGCCCGGCGAAACCGGCGTCGACCACGAGAAGGGGGAGGTCTGGCTCCAAGCCTGCCTGACGCAGTCGGGTCGCAGCCTCTGGCTGGCCGCCCGCGCCGGCCTCGATGAGCGCGAACAGCTCATCCGCGCGCTGACGGTCGAATCTGCGTGCATCGCTCGTCCGCGCCTGCTCGAGAGCTGCGATCGCTCCCAGCTCCCCCAACGCGTCGGTGACGTCGGGGTCCCAGTCCCCCCATGTGCCTTCGGCGACGAGGAACCACGAGGTCAAACGCTGTCCGAGCGCTGAGCCGACGGGGAGGACGGTGTATGCCGTGACGTCCTGGCCCGCGACGACCGCCGGGAACCGTTCAGCCGCGAGAAACGCGGCCGTGACCCGGTCGAGGTCCGGCCCGGGCAGTGGCTTCGGGCCCTGCACGACGTGGGTGCCGATGGATGTGAGGACCCGGCAGCTCACACCGGTGGCCTTCGAGACATCTGAGACGAGCTCGCCAAGCTGGCGTCCCTCCGCGACGGCCAGCAAGAGGTGCCGGTGGCGGTCCAGGCTCGCGGCGAGCTGAGCGCTGCGGACCGTGCTCAGTGAGGTCAGCACGTGTTCGCTGAGCGCGCCGAACGACACCTCCATCGGGACCTCGACCAGCGCCAGTCCGTGACGCCTGCACGCAGCGACCACATCCTTCGGGACCCCGCCCAGATGCGCCGCCCCGGCCGCGAGCGCCACCGCGCCGGCCTCGGCCAGGGCCATGACGAACGCCTCGCTGTCAGCCGGCTTCTTGCGCCAGATGAGCCCGCTGATGACCAGCTCACCGCCGGTGAGGTAACGACGTGGCTGGGCGAGCTCGGTCGCGAAGACCCACCTCACCGGCCGGTCCAGCTGTTCGTCCTCGCCGCAGAGCAACCGCAGGTGCAGGTGCGCTTCGGCCAGCAGCTCGCGCAGGATCACCCGACTCCGTCCACCGCACATTGCGTTCTTAGAGGAAGATACAACCAGACGAGCGTGACCGCGGTGCACCTCGTGCGGAGAGTGGCTGCCTCGTGAGCGCCTCATGGGGATCTAATGATGGAACGGTACCCCGCGGGTGCCGCCATCCAGTGACCCAGGAGCCGACATGGACTTCCTCCGCCCCGACTCGTGGGCCGATGCGCTTGCCGCGAAGGCCGAGCACCCCGACGCCGTGCCGATCGCCGGGGGAACCGACGTCATGGTGGAGCTGAACTTCGACCGGCGCCGCCCGACCGCGCTCATCGACCTGACTCGCGTCCAGGACCTGACGCAGTGGTACGAGCAGGACGGTCTCGTGCGCCTCGGTGCCGGCGTCACGTACGCGCGCCTCATCCGCGAGCTCGGCGACCAGCTCCCGGGGCTCGCCATGGCGTCCAGGACAGTCGGCTCACCCCAGATCCGCAACCGGGGCACCGTGGGCGGCAACCTGGGAACCGCCTCCCCGGCCGGCGACTCCCACCCGGCGCTCCTGGCCGCCGGCGCCGAGGTCGAGGTCGAGTCGGTGCGGGGCCCACGACGCATACCGGTGAGCGACTTCTACCTCGGCGTGAAGCACAACGCCCTGAAACCCGACGAGCTCATCCGGGCCATCTGGATCGCCCCGGCAACCGGCCCTCAGCAGTTCTCGAAGATCGGCACCCGCAATGCCATGGTCATCGCGGTGTGCGCCTTCGGGCTCGCGCTGCACCCGGGCGCGAAGACCGTCGGCACGGGTATCGGCTCCGCCGCACCCACCCCGCGGGTGGCCGCCGAGGCAGGCACCTTTGCCGCGAGCGCGCTTGAGGAGAAGGGGCTCTGGGAGTCACGCGGGCCGCTTCCGCCTTCCCTCGCAAAGGAGTTCGCGGAGCGGGTGCGTTCGGCGGCTTCCCCCATAGACGACGTCCGGGGCAGCGCGGCATACCGGCTGCACTCCCTGTCCGTGATGGCCCGACGCTGCCTCGTCTGGGCCTGGACCGACTACCGAAAGGCGGCCTGAGCCGTGCGCATCACCACGACGGTCAACGGCGAGAATCGTCAGGTCGACGATATCTGGGAGGGCGAGAGCCTGCTCTACGTCCTGCGCGAACGAATGGGGCTTCCCGGTTCGAAGAACGCGTGCGAGCAGGGTGAGTGCGGCTCCTGCACCGTCTACCTCGACGACGTGCCGGTCTGCGCGTGTCTGGTCGCTGCGGGTCAGGCCGAGGGTCGGCAGATCGTGACCGTCGAGGGGCTGCAGGATGAGGGAGAGCTGCACCCGGTACAGCAGGCCTTCGTCGAGACCGGGGCGGTCCAGTGCGGCTTCTGCACCCCCGGGCTGATCGTCGCCACCCACGACCTGCTCGAGCGCAGCGATCATCCGGGCGACCCGGAGATCCGCGAGGCACTCGCCGGAAACCTTTGTCGCTGCACGGGATACGAAAAGATCCTCGACGCGGTGCACCTCGCCGCGGATCGGCTCTCGAGCCCGGGAACGGTCTAGACATGGCCACCACGTCGCCGGCGCCCTTGGCGCCCGCAGCACCGGATCGCAGCAAGACGGTCATCCAGGGGTGCTCCATCGTGACGATGGACCCCGCCCGCACAGAGCTGCCCGACGGCCATGTCGTCATCTCGGGCAACCGGATCGATGCCGTCGGCTCGGGACCCGCGCCCGAGATCGCGGGCGCGAGGGTGGTCAACGGCTCGGGTTGTCTGCTCACCCCTGGCCTGGTGAACACCCACCATCACCTCTACCAGTGGGTGACCCGCGGGCTCGCAGCCGACGCCACCCTCTTCGAGTGGCTGAACAGGCTCTACCCGGTGTGGGCAGGGATCGACGAGCATGCCGTGAACGTCGCCGCCCGCGGCGGACTCGCCTGGCTCGCGCGGACAGGCTGCACGCTGACCAGTGACCACCACTACGTGTTCCCCCGAGACGGCGGCGACCTGCTCGCGGCCGAGATCGAGGCGGCCCGTTCGGTCGGGCTTCGCTTCCATCCGGCGCGTGGGTCCATGGACCGTGGCCGCAGTCGGGGCGGTCTCCCCCCTGACCACGTCGTCGAGGACCGGGATGTGGCGCTGCTGGCCACCGAAGCGGCTGTTGCCCGCTGGCACGATCCCTCTCCCTCATCGATGCTGCAGATCGCGGTCGCACCGTGCTCCCCGTTCTCGGTCTCCGGCGAGCTGATGAGCGAGGCGGCGAGTCTCGCCCGCCGGCTCGGGGTGCTCCTGCACACCCACCTCGCGGAGACCCTCGACGAGGAGGCGTTCTGCCGTGAGCGCTTCGGCTGCTCCTCGCTGGAGTACGCCGAAGGCCTGGGGTGGCTCGGCGACGACGTGTGGTTCGCCCACGGCATCCACTTCGATGACCACGCCGTCAAACGCATCGGGGCGACCTCGACAGGGGTTGCGCACTGCCCGACCTCCAACGCCCGGCTCGGAGCCGGTATCGCGCGGACCCGTGACCTGCTGGATGCGGGTGCCCGGATGGGTCTCGGCGTCGACGGCGCTGCGAGCAACGAGTCGGCCAGCATGCTCGAGGAGGCTCGCCACGCGGTCCTGTTCGCACGGGCTCGTGGTGGCCCGCAGGCTCTCGGCGTACGAGAGGCCCTGGAGATGGCCACGATCGGCGGCGCCAGGGTACTGGGCCGAGACAAGGACCTTGGTTCGATCGAGCCGGGCAAGCTCGCCGACCTCGCCCTCTGGCGGCTCGACACGATCGCCCATGCCGACATCACCGATCCGGTGGCCGCTCTCGTCCTGGGCAGCCCGCCGCCACTGGACCTGCTGCTCGTCGATGGGCGCGTCGTCGTCGAGAAGGACCGTGTCGTCACCGTGGACGAGAGCGTCATCGCCAAACAAGCGGCGACCGTGCACCAGACCCTCGTCCGGAAAGCTGGCTGACCACCATGACCACCGCCACAGCTCCACCACCACGACATGCCCGTCCAACGGAGCTCTCCGGCGGACGGGTCGGCGACAGCCCGCAACGACCGGACGGCGACCTGAAGGTGCGTGGTGAGTTCGCCTACTCGAGCGACCTGAGGATGGACGGCATGATCTGGGGGGTCACCCTGCGCAGTCCACATCCGTATGCCCGGATCCGCTCCATCGACATCGGGCCCGCGCTGGCGACTCCCGGGGTGAGGGCTGTTCTCACCCACGAAGACGTGCCGGGAGACAAGCTCTACGGCATGGAGATCCCGGACCAGCCGGTGCTGGCCTTTGACGTGGTTCGCTACCAGGGTGAACCGGTGGCGCTGGTCGCCGCGGACCACCCTGAGGTTGCCCGTCAGGCGGCCAAGAAGATCTTGGTCGACTACGAGGTGTACGAGCCGGTGACCGGCCCGATCGAGGCACTGGGACACCCGGGGTGGGGCCCGGGCCACCACCCGGAGGGGCAGGTCCGTGAGCTGAACGAAGAACGAGCCCACCTGCACCCGCAGGGAAACCTGGTCAGGCACCTGAAGATCCGTAAGGGCGACCCGGCGCCGGACGCCGAGGTCGTGGTGGTCGGCGAGTACGAGGTCGGCATGCAGGACCAGGCCTTCCTCGGTCCGGAGTCCGGTCTGGCTTTCCCGGCGGCCGGCGGCGGCGTGGAGCTGCACGTCGCAACCCAGTGGCTGCACTCCGACCAGCGACAGATGTGCAAGGCCCTGGGGCTGCCTCCCGAGAAGGTGCGGCTGACCCTCGCCGGCGTCGGCGGAGCGTTCGGCGGACGCGAGGACCTGTCGATGCACGTTCACGCCTGCCTGCTGGCGCTGCACACGGGCAAGCCGGTGAAGATGGTCTACAACCGGGAGGAGTCCTTCTTCGGGCACGTCCACCGCCATCCTGCCAAGATGCGCTACGAGCACGGAGCCACCAGGGACGGCACTCTGGTCTACGTCAAGGCCGCCATCTACCTCGACGGGGGCGCCTACGCCTCCAGCACACCGGCCGTGGTGGCGAACGCGGGAACGCTGGGCGTCGGCCCGTACGTCGTCCCGAACGTGCATCTCGACAGCTACGGCTCCTACACCAACAACCCGCCCTGTGGCGCCATGCGCGGCTTCGGCGCCGTCCAGGTTGCCTTCGCCTACGAGGCGCAGATGGACAGGCTCGCCACCGAGCTCGGGATGGACCCGGTCGAGCTGCGCTGCCGCAACGCCATGAGCAAGGGGGCGCAGGCGCCGACCGGCCAGGTCATCGACAGCGCCGCGCCGGTCGAGGAGCTGCTGCACCGGCTGCAGTCGATGCCGCTGCCGCCGGAGAGCTCGGCCGACGGGGCCGCCGACCTGCGCGCCCTGCCCGGGGGTGTCTCCAACGTCACGCACGGAGAGGGTGTGGTGCGGGGCGTGGGATACGCCGTGACGTACAAGAACGTCGGGTTCTCGGAGGGCTTCGACGACTACTCAACGGCGCGGGTCCGGCTCGAGGTCGTCAACGGCGAGCCCACCGTGACCGTGCACACGGCCGCTGCCGAGGTGGGCCAGGGGCTTGTGACCGTCGAGCAGCAGATCGCTCGCACCGAGCTTGCCGTGGACCGCGTCGTCGTGCACGGCCAGGACACCCAGATCGGCTCGGCCGGCTCCACCTCAGCGTCCCGCCAGACCTACGTGACCGGGGGCGCGGTCAAGGCAGCGTCTGAGAAGGTCCGCGAGGTCGTGCTGGAGATGACCCGGCGACAGCTGGGCCGCACGATCGCCGGTCTGCGGCTCGAGGGCGGCAAAGTGGTCAGTGACAGCGAGGGCGTGGTCGCAGCGATCGGCGACGTCCTGGGCGAGCGCGTGGTCGAGGAGACCGTGCAGTGGCGGCATCGCCCGACGGAAGCCGTCGACCCGCAGACGGGTCAGGGCTTCGCCCACGTGCAGTACGCCTTCTCGGCACACCGTGCCGTCGTCGACGTCGACGTCGAGCTGGGGCTGGTCAAGGTCGTGGCGCTGGACTGCGTACAGGACGTCGGCAAGGCCGTCAACCCGAAGGCCGTCGTCGGTCAGATCCAGGGCGGCAGTGCCCAGGGGCTCGGCCTGGCCATCATGGAGGAGATCATCGTCAAGGACGGGGTGATCCGTAACCCCTCGTTCACCGACTACCTGCTGCCCACCATGCTCGACATGCCCCCGATGCAGATCGCGGTTCTCGAGCATCCCGATCCGCACGCCCCGTATGGCCTCCGGGGCGTCGGCGAACCACCGACGATCTCCTCGGGGCCGGCCGTGGCCAGCGCGATCCGTCAGGCGGTCGGGAAGCCGTTGCCGAAGGTGCCGATCCGCCCGGAGCACATCACGGGGACCTGATACCCGACAAGGCTGACTTGTCCGGGCTGGCTCCAAGCGTCAATGTCCGGGCGTCAGGGCACGATCCAGGTGCCGGTCTGGCCGTTGAGACCTTCGACAAGCTTGTCCAGCGAGGTGACCAGGGTCCTGCGACCGGGTCCCGAGGTGGTGAAGCGCAGGGCCGCCCGGATCTTGGGCAGCATCGAGCCCTCGGGGAACTGGCCCTCGGCGATGTACTTCTCGGCGTGGGCGACGGTGAGCTCGTCGAGGTCCTGCTGCTGGGGTGTGTTGAAGTTGATGGAGACCTTCTCGACGCCGGTGAGGATGGCCATGGCGTCGCACCGGGTGTCGGCCGCCAGCATCACCGACGCGTAGTCCTTGTCGATGACGGCGTCGATCGCCTTGTACCAGTTGTCCTTACGGATGGTCGGGATGCCGCCTCCGCCCCCGGCGATGACGACGTGGCCGGCGGAGACCAGGCTCAGGATCGCGTCCTTCTCGAGAATCTCCCTGGGCATCGGGGACGCGACGACCTCGCGGTAGCCACGGCCGGAGTCCTCGATCATCGTCTTGCCTGACCCGCGCAGCACCTCGGCCTCCTCGGCCGTGAAGAAGGCGCCGATCGGCTTTGTGGGCCGCAGGAACATCGGATCGTCCGCGTTGACCAGTGCCCGCGAGATCACCGTGCAGACCGTCTGGTGCAGTCCGTGCGCGTTCAGCTGGTTCTCGATGGCGTTCTGCAGGTGGTACCCGACGTACGCCTGGCTCATCGCCACAGCCTCGGACAGCGGCACCAGGGACTGCTGGAAGCCTGCCCTGCCATGGTCGATCGAGCTCTTGATCATGCCGACCTGCGGGCCGTTGCCGTGGCAGATGACGATCTCGTGCCCTGACTGGATGAGGCCCACGATGGGCTTGGCCACGACACCGACCGACTCCACCAGCTCGTCGAAGTCGGTACCCAGGGCGTTACCGCCCAGAGATACGAGGATGCGCGACATTGGTGTTGTCTTCCCTTCTGAAAGAAGTCCGGGCCGGCCACCTCATGAGTGACCGGCCCCGACTCCAGTGTTGGTCAGGCTTGTTCGTTCTCGCAGTAGATGGTCGGGATGACGCTCAGGATGGCGGCGCACTTCACGAGGTCGTCCTTCCAGTTGATCTCGTTCGGCGCGTGGGCCTGGACCTCCTGGCCGGGGCCGACACCGATCACGGGGATGCCGTGACGTCCGGCGATCGCCACCCCGTTGGTGGAGAACGTCCACTTGTCGATGCGCGGCTCGCCGTACATCGCCCGGTGGGCCTTGGCTGCGGCCTGGACCTCCGGGGAGTCCTCGGGGATGACCCAGGTCGGGAAGAAGCACTCCTGGCCGTACTCGAGACCGGTCCAGGCCTTGGCCTTGTAGTTGTACAGCGAGACCTCGGCGTCGTACTTCTTGACCGCGGGGAGCTCCTCGATCTCCTTGATGGCGCCCTGCCAGGTCTCTCCGTCGGTGAGCCGGCGGTCGAGCGAGATCGAGCAGCTGTCGGCGACCGCGCACCGCGAGGGCGAGGTGAAGAAGATCTCCGAGGTGGTGATGGTGCCCTTGCCGAGGAAGTCGTTGTCCAGCAACCGGTCGTTGAGGTCACGGACCTCGGGCAGGATCTCGGCCATCTTGTAGATGGCGTTGTCACCGCGCTCGGGAGCGGAGCCGTGGCAGGAGACGCCGGCGACGTCCACCCGGATCTCCATCCGGCCGCGGTGTCCGCGGTAGATGCCGTTGTCGGTGGGCTCGGTCGAGACGACGAACTTCGGCTTGATGCCGGACTCCTCGATCATGTACAGCCAGTTCATCCCGTCGCAGTCCTCTTCCTGGACGGTGCCGGTCACCAGGATCGTGTACTTGTCGGAGAGCAGGTCGAGGTCCTTGGCGATCTTGGCGCCGTAGACGGCAGAGACCACCCCGCCGAGCTGGTCGGAGGCCCCCCGGCCACCGATGTTGACGTCGTCCTCGTAGCCGTCGAACGGGTCGAAGTCCCAGTTGTCGATGTTGCCGACACCGACGGTGTCGATGTGGCCGTCGAACGCGATCAGGGTCTCGCCGGTGCCCATGTAGCCCAGGATGTTGCCCAGGGGGTCGATCTCGGCCTTGGTGTAGCCGAGCTTCACCATCTCTGCCTGGATGAGCCTCGCCTTCTCCTCCTCCTGGCAGCTCATGCCCTTGGCCTTGATGAGGGCCCTCAGGAACCTGGTCATGTCGGCGCGGTACCCCTCCGCTGCCTCCTTGACCTTGGCGAAGTCGATCTGCGCGGTAGTAGTCATTCGTTGCCTCCCTGGCATCGTGCGGTGTGAACGGGCGTCGTGGCGGATCGTGCCGCCACGATGTGTGGTCTCTGTCGGGGCGAGGTGTCAGAGCTGCCAGCGGGGCAGGTCGCGGTCCCACAGCTCCTGGAGCTTGGCAGCCGGGTCCTTGATCTTCTGCAGGAAGATCATCGCGGCGATGGCATACGGCTTGTTGCTGGCCTGCTGGTAGAGCGGGACGCGGTAGCGGTCGAACACCGAACGGTCGACCTCGCCCTCGTCGCAGGACAGCCCGGTGATGTCGGCCGGCAGCGGGTGCATGTAGAGCGCCTCGCCGTCCTTGGTCTTGGCCATCATCGCCTCGGTGGTGGCCCAGTCCTTGTGCTCGGCGTTCTGCAGCAGGAGTCGTTGCTCCAGCGCGTTGATGCCGTCGAAGTCACCGTTGCCGTACAGGTCGGTCCGCTCCTGCATCGCCGCAAACGGGGCCCAGCTCTTCGGGCACACGATGTCGGCGCCCTCGAAGGCCTCATCCATGGAGTGCGTCACGGTGAAGGAGCCACCGGACTGCACGGCGTTCTTGGCAGCGATCTCGCGGGTCTCGGCCATCACGTCATAGCCCTCGGGGTGAGCCAGCGTGACATCCATGCCATACCGCGTCATCAGGCCGATCATGCCCTGCGGCACGGACAGCGGCTTGCCGTAGCTCGGCGAGTAGGCCCACGTCATCGCGAGCTTCTTGCCCCGCAGGTTCTCGAGCCCACCGAAGGTGTGGATCAGGTGGAGGAGGTCGGCGGTGGACTGGCTGGGGTGGTCGATGTCGCACTGGAGGCTGACCAGGGTGGGGCGCTGCTCCAGGACTCCGGACTCATGCCCCTCCTTCAGGTACTGGGCAAAGTCCGTCATGTAGGTGTGGCCCTTGCCGATGTACATGTCGTCGCGGATGCCGATGACATCGGCCATGAAGGAGATCATGTTGGCGGTCTCCTTGACGGTCTCGCCGTGGGCCTGCTGGGACTTGCCCTCGTCGAAGTCCTGCACCTCCAGGCCGAGCAGGTTGCAGGCCGAGGCGTAGGAGAAGCGGGTGCGGGTGGAGTTGTCACGGAACAGCGAGATCCCGAGCCCGGAGTCGAAGATCCGGGCGCTCTTGTTGTTCTCGCGCA
>JBDTWH010000256.1:0-58858 GCA_040006795.1 Actinomycetota bacterium
CCATCTTGGCCGTGGTCATGAACCGGTCGACCATCGCGGCGTTGAACAGCCGCATCAGGTCGTCCTGCAACGAGAGGTAGAAGCGGCTCAGGCCAGGGTCGCCCTGACGGCCGGACCGTCCGCGCAGCTGGTTGTCGATCCGGCGCGACTCGTGACGTTCGGTGCCGAGCACATAGAGGCCCCCGAGTGCGGTGACCTCGTCGTGCTCTGCGGCCACGGCCTCCTCGGCGGACTTGAAGGCCGTCGCCCAGGCTGCCTCGTATTCCTCCGGGGTCTCGACCGGGTCCAGACCCATCCCCTTCAGGGCTGCGACGGCGGCGAACTCTGGGTTGCCACCGAGCATGATGTCGGTACCGCGACCGGCCATGTTCGTCGCAACGGTCACCGCGGACTTGCGGCCTGCCGCGGCGACGATGGGCGCCTCTCGCTCGTGCTGCTTGGCATTGAGGACCTCGTGCGGGACCCCGCGACGACGCAGCAGGTCCGAGAGGTGCTCGCTCTTCTCCACGCTGACGGTGCCGACCAGAACCGGCTGACCATGGGCGTGCCGGTCGGCAATATCGTCGACGACCGAGGCGAACTTGGCCTCTTCGGTGCGATAGACGAGGTCGGCCTCGTCGTCCCGGATCATCGGCATGTTCGTCGGGATCTGCACGACGCCCAGCTTGTAGGTCCCCTGCAGCTCGGCAGCCTCGGTCTGGGCCGTGCCCGTCATACCGGAGAGCTTCTCGTAGAGGCGGAAGTAGTTCTGCAGGGTGATCGTTGCCAGCGTCTGGTTCTCGTTCTGGATCTCGACGCCTTCTTTGGCCTCGATCGCCTGGTGCATCCCCTCGTTGTACCGGCGCCCGGCCAGCATGCGACCCGTGTGCTCGTCGACGATGAGGATCTCGCCGTTCATGTTGACGTAGTCCTTGTCGCGCTTGAACAGCTCCTTGGCCTTGATCGCGTTGTTGAGGTAGCCGATCAGCGGGGTGTTGACGGACTCGTAGAGGTTCTCGATGCCCAGGTAGTCCTCGACCTTGGCAATCCCGGCCTCCAGGACGCCGACCGTACGCTTCTTCTCATCGACCTCGTAGTCGCCCTCGCCGTCTTCACCACGGTTCAGACGCTTGACCAGGCTCGCGAACTGGACGTACCACTTGGTGGCCTGGTCGGCGGGACCGCTGATGATCAGCGGGGTGCGGGCCTCGTCGATAAGGATGGAGTCGACCTCGTCGACGATGCAGAAGCTGTGACCGCGCTGGACGAGCTCGTCGCTGGACCACGCCATGTTGTCGCGCAGGTAGTCGAAGCCGAACTCGTTGTTGGTGCCGTAGGTGATGTCCTTGGCATACTCGGCACGACGGGCGGCCGGCTCCATCTGAGCCAGGATGCAGCCCGTCTCCAGGCCGAGGGCCCGGTGGACCCTGCCCATCAGCTCGGACTGGTATGACGCCAGGTAGTCGTTGACGGTGATGACGTGAACGCCCCGACCCTCAAGCGCATTCAGGTATGACGGCAGGGTCGCCACGAGCGTCTTGCCCTCACCCGTCTTCATCTCGGCGACATTGCCGAGGTGCAGCGCCGCGCCCCCCATGATCTGCACGTCGAAGTGACGCTTGCCCAGGGTGCGCCTACATGCTTCACGCACGGCCGCGAAGGCCTCAGGCAGAATGTCGTCCAGGCTCTCGCCATCGGCGAGGCGCTTTCGGAAGACGTCGGTCTCACCGCGCAGCTCAGCGTCGGAGAGCTTTTCGAAGTCCTCCTCAATCGCGTTGACCTGCTTGGCGATGACCTCGAGCTTTTTGAGGATGCGGCCTTCGCCGACACGCAGCAGTCGGTCAATGATCGGAATTGGCACGAGACACTCCTGACGAATTCAAACCATGATGTGATCAGTACTCAGTTGGACCTAGGCTAGTCGTTGATGCCCCGCCCTCTCGCTTCGTCTCCTGAAAACGCCGGGTCCGCCGAGAAGGTGCCCCCCGTCGCTTTCTCTAGTCAGCCTCCGAACCAGCCATCCTTGTTCGAGACGAGACGGCTGCGACTGCGCCCATGGCGCGACACCGATGCCCCTGGCTCCGGTGAAGGGCCGGACGCAGACAGCTTGCGCTTCATGCCCACCGGCGCCCAGCCAGGGCCGGCGGACTTCGCGGACTGGCTGGCACGAAGACGGCGCGACATGGACGCCGGCACGGACCTGCACTGGTGCATCGCAGACAGGTTGTCGGATGTCATGCTGGGGAATGTCCAGATCTTTCGGATGGGGCCCGCGCGGGACCGCTTCCAGGGCGAGCTCGGCTACTGGCTGCGACCTGGTGCCCAAGGGCGCGGCATCATCGGCGAAGCACTCAAACCAGTGCTCGCCCACGCGTTCCTGGCGCTGCCCCAGGGTGGGCTTGGTCTCCAGCGGCTGCATGCCGCGACGGACAGTGACAACCACGCGTCCCAGTCGATCCTGCGATCTGCCGGATTCACCCAGTGGGGCGCCGACCACCAGGCCTGGCGGCGTACCGACGGGTCGTTGTCTGACGGGGTGTATTTCGAGCTGCTGGTTCACGAGCTGTGGGCCTCGGGACGGCTCGGCCGCAGGGATCGCACCATGGGTCTGGAGCCGGTCACACTCGAAGGCAGTCCACCGCAGGCGGGAGATCTGCCCGGAGTCCGGCTTCGCGCGTGGCGGCATACCGATGCGGAGCGCGTCATGCAGGCATGCTCAGATGAACGCACCAGACACTGGCTGGCCCACAGCCTGCCGTCGCCGTACACCCTCGACGATGCCCACTCCTATATCGCCGGGCGCGCTACTGAGGCCAGGGACGGCAAGAGCCTGTCCTGGTGCGTGGCCGACGCCGTGAGCGATGTGTGCCTCGGGTCCGTGGCCATCATGGACCTGAACCACGCCATGGGGACCACCGGTGAGATCGGCTACTGGGCCCATCCGGATGCACGAGGACGGGGTGTGATGTCGGAGGCGGTTCGGCTGGCCGTCCGGCACGCGTTCATCCCGCTGCCTGACGGTGGCCTCGGAAGACAACGCCTGCAGCTCGTCGCCGCTGAGGGCAACTCCGCCTCCCAGCACATCGCCCGGGTCAACGGTTTCGTGGAGGTCGGTCGGGACCGGCGGGCCGAGCGCCTGGCTGACGGGACGTTCGCCGACCTGGTGCGTTTCGACCTGCTGGTCGACGAATTGCCCGCCCCCTAGCAGGGTCCGGCCCCGCGAGCACAAGCCCCAGCCGGGCCGGCAACGGTGCCGAGCCCTAGCCACGAGGCCATCGAGGCCAGGTGCCGGTCGAGGGCAGGTCTGGCCTCCGGCGGGGCGGCGGGCTCCCAGTGGACAGCATGGGCCCGCAACACATTTGCGGCTCGGTCAGCCTTGAGGTCGACCCGGGCAACCAGCGTGTCGCCATACAGGAACGGAAGCACGTAGTAGCCGTGAACCCGCTTGCCCACGGGGACGTAGATCTCGAGCCGGTAGTGGAAGTTGAACAGCGCCAAGGTTCTGTCTCGTTGCCAGATCAGTGAGTCGAAGGGGCTCAGCAGGGCCTCGGCGTGCATCGAGCGCGGGATCCGGGCGTCCTTGTGCAGGTAGGCCGGCCGCTTCCACCCGTCGATGCTCACCCTGGCCAGGTCGCCGGACGACACCAGAGACTCAAGGGCAGGGCGCGCCTGGTCAGGCTTCAGACGAAAGTAGTCACGCAGACACTGTTCGGTGCCGACCCCGTGCGCCTGGGCCGCGATCAGCATGAGCTCACGGAAGGCCGCGTCATCCGAGGGACGCAGAGCGGGCGAGATCGACTGAACTGCAACGGTCCTGGGCAGAACGCGTTCGAGCGCGGCGTACCGTCGCTCGAACTGCGAGCTACGCCCGGCACTGCTGATCTGCCCCGTCCAGAACAGGTGCTCGAGGGCAGACTTGACCAGAGACCAGTTCCACCCCCACTCGCTCCTGTCCCTGGGCAGGTCGTGGGCCAGAGCCGTCTCGAGCTGACGACAGGTGAGTGGTCCGCGCGAGGCAACCTCCGCGAATACGGTCTGGACGAGCTCGGGGTGCTCTCGGGCGACCCGCTGCATGCCACCCCACGAGTCGGACAACGCGCGCTTCATCCGGAAGTTGAGCAAAGCCCAGGTCTGCGGGGGGATGAGGCTCGCCTCGTGAGCCCAGTACTCGACCAGGCGACGTGGGGCAACGTCTCGTGCCCGGTCGACCAACGCGGTGTCGTAGGGGCCGAGACGCGAGAAGAACGGGAGGTACTGGCTTCGGGTCACCACGTTGACGCTGTCGATCTGGATGATGCCGACGCGGTCGATGACCCGCTGAACCTGTCGCATGGTTGCCGCCCCCTGCGCTGGTCTGGGCTCGGCAAGACCCTGGGCGGCGATAGCGATGCGCCGGGCCTGGGCCTGAGTCAGCCGGGGGGTCGCGAGGGGCACCACAGCACCCTACGGGCGGGTCGAGACAACCGACGACCCTGGTGCCGAAGGCTGTTGTAAGGCGACCCTTAGCGTTGCAGAATGGAAAGATCCCGCAAGACCCCACGAGCTCACCTGGAGGTAACCCGATGATCAGTAATGCTCAGTTGACACCGGTCCTGCCAGTCGTCGACGTATCGCGCGCGGCCGGCTTCTATCGCGATCGGCTCGGTCTGAAGGACGCAGGCGAGGACCCCTCGGGCAACCACCTGCTCCAGACAGGTTCGGGGCTGATCGCATTGATGCCCGCCGAGGAGGGCGCGCAAAGCGCTCACACCGTGCTCACTTTTGAGGTCGAGGACATCAACAGCGAGGTCAAGGACCTTGAGGCTCGTGGCGTGGGGTTCTACGACTACGACAATCCGGACCTGAAGACCACGGACCACGTGGCTGTCATGGGCGCCGAAAAGGCCGCCTGGTTCGCCGACTCCGAAGGCAACATCCTGTGCCTGCACGAAGTGATCGGGGACATGCGGCTCTGACGGTCATGGCGTCGTGACAGAGCCCGGGCCTCACTCCTGACGGAGCCTCGTCCAGACGGCGTCCTGACGGGGCCAAGAGCCTGGGCTCGGTCACGCGGTCAGCCGGCAGGCAGATCCAGACGTGAGATCAGCACCTCGGTCCGGCAGAGTGCCTCAGTCGGGCAGATCGAGGATCTTCTCGCGGAAGGCGTACATCGCTGCTTCCATGCGCGAGTGCAGCTGAAGCTTCTCGAGGATGTTGCGCACGTGGTTCTTGACCGTGTTCTCCGAGATGAAGAGCTCTCGTGCGATGTCCTTGTTGGCCATGCCCCGGGCCACCAGCTTGAGCACTTCGAGCTCACGCTCCGTCAGCCTGGGAACAGGCGCCGCCGGTCGTTCATCCTGTCGCTTGATCATCAGGGCGAACTCGGACAACAGCTTGGACGCCATGGATGGCGAGATCAGCGACTGACCTGCGAAGACGGCCCGAAGGCCGCTGACGATCTCCTCACCCGGCACGTCCTTGATGAGGTAGCCGTTGGCCCCGGCGCGGACGGCCTCATAGAGATCGCCCTCCTCGTCGGAGATGGTCAGCATGATGATCTTGGTCGAGGGCGCGAGCTCCTTGATGGCCAGACAGGCCTCGATCCCGGACGTGCGTGGCATCCGTACGTCCATCAGGACGACGTCTGGCAACAGCTCCTCGGTCCGGCGGATCGCCTCGACGCCGTCGCCGGCCTCACCGACGATGACGATGTCGGACTCCTGGCCAAGCACCAGCTCCAGGCCGCGCCTGTAGAGGACGTGGTCATCGGCCACCAGAACTCTGATTGGCTCGCCAGGACCCCCTGAGGTGTGCGGCCCCTGCGCCGCAGCGTCGCCGTTTGTGGTCACCCGCACATCATGGCACGCAGACAGGCTGAGGGCACCGTGCGACCTACCCGCACGGTGCCCACCTTCCTGCCACG
Organism: Actinomycetota bacterium; assembly: GCA_040006795.1. GTDB lineage: Bacteria > Actinomycetota > Actinomycetes > Actinomycetales > Dermatophilaceae > UBA4719. Next base: position 5,882 of record JBDTWH010000256.1, read on the forward strand.
CGGCTCAGGAGACGCGCGTCTGCTCCTCCGATACCTCCAGATGGATCACTCCGTAGGACCAGCCGCGCCGACGGTAGACGACGCTCGGCTGGTTGGTGTCCTTGTCATGGAACAGGTAGAAGTCGTGTCCGACGAGCTCCATCTCGTAGAGCGCCTGGTCCAGACCCATCGGCGTACTGGCGTGGACCTTCTCGCGCACATGGATGGGTGAGTCTCCGTTGGCATCAATCAGCTCGCCGTCCTCCGGCTCGGCTCCAGCGACGCCACCGGACTGGCCGTTGAGGCTCGCAGTCTCGTCGATAAGCCGGGAGGTTGCCTGCGAGACGGATTCGGGTACTCGTCGCCCACGATGCACCCGGCGCCGGTCATGGTCACGCCTGAGGCGCTCCAGCAACTTGTCTATTGCTATGTCTAGCGCGCCGTACTTGTCATCGGCGCACGCCTCGGCCCGGACAACCGGCCCCTTGACATGGCAAGTGATCTCGACTCGGTCGCATGCTTTGGACTGGCGTTTGTTGGCTTCGTGGGTCACCACAACATCGAGGCGCTGCACGCGCGGCGCGAGCTGTGGAACCTTGGCCAACTTCTCGTCCAGGTGACGGCGGAAACGCTCTGAAACTTGGACGTGCCGTCCAGTGACGACGATCTCCACGGGAGTCCTCCTTAGATTCAAAATAGCTCCTTTGTGGCCCGCGCAAGGCCCACTTAGCCGCCGCACCACCCCCGTCTCGGGCCACAACCCAAGCGGCCCCGAGGCGCCCACCGTCCGACGGTGCCGACGCCCGATCCCGCCGTTGAAACGGCGACCCTGGGGCTCATACTTGAACGGTAGACCACGAACAGGTGACGCGACACACCGAATAGGAAACCCGGTGCTCACCTCTCTGCTCAGGGCTTCGACCGGAGGTCTCCATCCCGAAGTCGGCCACCACTGGGCGCGAGGCGTCTTTGGGTTGCAGCGACAGTCGCCGCACGGACGTGCCCCGAGCCAGCCTCACGCAGGGCTCTGGCCGCCTCCGCGAGGGTCGCGCCGGTCGTCAGCACATCGTCTATCAGCAGGCAGGCGCCCCCGCAGATGCTGGCCTGCCATCTTGGCTTCACCTGCATCGCATGCTCGACGTTGGCGGCTCGTTGCAGGTGGTCGAGTCCGGCCTGGTCGGCGACGCGACGTCGAATCCTCAGCGCCGGCGAGAAGATGAGCTGGCCCGTGCTGCCCTTGCGAGCTGCCGGGCCCAGCGCTGCCCGGGTCAAGAGCTCCAGCGGCGCGTCCCCCCGCCTGCGCACTGCAGAACGGGACGACGGAACAGGTACGACGAATACCGGCCGGTTCCCGGAAGTCAGGACGGCGCGCAGCTGCGGGTCGGTGGCCAACGCCGCACCTATCGCGGCCGAAAGCATCGGGGCCAGGACCGTCTCGAGGTCCCGTCGGTCGGCGTCCTTGAAGGCCACCAGCGCTGCGCGCGTTGAGGCGTCATAGGGCGTGGTAGCCCAGGTCGGCGGGTAGCCCGCCGGAGTGGGTCTGGGGATCACCCGCCTCGGACCGCCGCTGAAGGTGACCCGGCCCGCTTCAGCAGCACACCTAGCGCACCAGGTCGCGCCGGCCGCCCCACAGCCCCCGCAAGTGGTCGGGAGCGACATCTCCAGGGTGGCTCTCAACGAGCGAGCAACAATACCAACCATGCTCATACCCTTGAGAGCAACCATGCTCGTACACTTGAGGCCAGTCATGCTCATACAACTAGAATGTCGACCCTGGGCGCGGGGGCAACGCTGAGAGGACCCGACGTGTGGACAGGGCCACAGACGAGCCCTGGTTGTGGAAGACCTAAGGTCAATGTGCCGAGAATGACCACCGGAGATCCGGCATTCAGCGGACAAAACGCCCGTGCAACAGCCATGATGAGGGTTATCCCGTACTGGGGTAGGAGAAGGGGACCGCTGGTGCATGCAATGTGGTCAAAGGTCATGCCCACACTGCTGAGGTCTGCCATTGTCGCCGGGGCCATTGCCGTGGGATCAGTCGGTCGTGACGTGCCTCGTCACGACGTGCTGACTGTCCTTGCCTGGATGCTGCTAATCCTTGCGCTCGACCTTGCTGCAGGCCACCGGCTGGGTCTCGTCCCCGGTCAGTCCCTGACGCGGCGCAACCAGGCCCTGATGGTGACTCTCCTTGGCGCAGCCTTGGCTGGAGGAGCCATCGCCACCGGCGACACCCTGACGCTGTCAGCGGTATCGCCGGGGATGTTCCTGCTCCTGATCCCTGTCCTTCGTGCCGGTGAGGCCCGGGGACGACGGGCCGCTCTCGCTGCGGTCGCCGTGTCGACCGTCGTCGCCTTTGCCATCGCCCTGGGCCGTGACACCCTCACCACCGCCTTCGTCACGGGCAACCTCCAGTGGGCGGTCCTGGCCATCGGGCTCGGCCTGCTGGGCGCCTGGACGGCGCAGCTCGCTGAGAGGAGAACCCGGCCGAGGTCCCCTGCCACGTCGGCCGCCAAGGAGGCCGCACGGCTGCTTCGCCGCCTGAATGACCTCTCCGGTGCACTCGACGGCGGCTTCGACGCGCCAGCCGCGGCAGAGCTTCTCCTCCACGCGGTGAACGACAAGATCCCCGGCAGCAGGATGGCCGTCCTGATCGGCGTCGGCGCCGAGCCCGCTGTCCCGTTGGCGGTGCGGGGCATGGATCGGCTGCCATGGCCGAGCCCGACCAACGCGGAGTCTGTTATCGGGCGCGTCTGGCGCACCGGGGTGGCTGAGGCGGGACTCTGGACCTCGCCGGAGGATGAGCGGACCATTGCGGCCGCTCCGCTGCGGGACTCCTACGACGCACGGATCGGCATCGTCGTGGTCGATCGACCCCTGTCGGATCCCTTCCTCGACGAGGATCTGCACGCCTTGGTGGATCTCGCCGACCGCCACAGCGCCAACGTGGATGTGGCACTGATCTTCGCTGCACTGCGCCAGCATGCTGCGTTCGAGGAGCGCGAACGTCTGGCGCGAGAGATGCACGACGGCATCGCTCAGGAGCTTGTCGCCCTGGGCTATCGCTTCGATGTCGCCCGCCGGCAGGCCGCTTTGAATGCTCCGCAGTTCGCGCCGACGCTCGCAGAGGCGCGGGCGGACCTCAGCAGGGTGCTCACCGACCTGCGCCTGCGAATCGCCGATCTGCGCCTGGCGGTTCGACCCGACCAGGGTCTTGGTGCCGTAGTGGGTGCCCGGCTCCAGCAGTTCGGGGCCGCCACAGGGCTCACCGTGGGGCTGCGGCTGAGTGAGTCACCGTACCGGCTCCCGGCACACCTGGAGACATTGATCTACCGACTGATCCTCGACGTCCTGAACGACGCCCGCAACGCTCCCGGGGTGACGGGCATCGAAGCGCGCCTTGATGTCAACGCCCCGCAAGCATGGCTGACCATCAGCCATGACGGCCACTCACAGCTGTCCGCCGATGCCTTCCGAGATCACCCACTGGTCGCCCTCGGCGCAACCATCGAGGTGCAGCCCAGCGTCGACGGAGTCATCGTCAACCTCGCGCTGCACGACCGGTGGCCCACACAACAGGCAAACCTTGTCCCTGAAAGGATCGGCCTCACACAATGACTATCCAGGTCTTCATCGTGGACGACCACAATCTTGTCCGCGAAGGTATCGCGCGCCTGATCGACTCCGAGCCCGACCTCGCTGTCAAGGCGCAGGCTTCCTCGGTCGCAGGGGGGCAGGCGCTCGTCAGCGAAGGCGGCGCGGACGTTCTGGTCGTGGACGTGACGATGCCCGACGGGAGCGGGCTGACCCTGGCCAGGGCGGCCCGGTTGGCGCACCCGGACCTGGGCATCGTGGTGTTGACGATGCACAACGACGACGACACCCTGCTCGAGGCCCTGGACGCGGGCGCTTCCGCCCTCGTGCTGAAGAGCTCATCGTCCGACGAGGTCCTGGACGCGATCCGCCGCAGCGCGAGCGCCCCCGACGCTTTCACCGCGACCGGGCTGGGTGCCGCACTACGACGTCGCGACACCACAGCTGCAGCGAAGCCGATCCTGACACCGCGCGAGACCGAGGTGTTGATGCGCCTCGTGGACGGCGACTCCGTCGCGACGGTTGCCAAGCAGCTCTACATGAGTGAGTCGACCGTCAAGACACATGTCGCCAGGGTCTATGAGAAGCTCGGTGCCCACAACCGGGCCAGTGCGATCATGGCAGCGGTGCGTCTCGGCTTCGTCAAGCTCAACGACAACCGGCAAGATCCGGTAATGACTGGTAGGACCCGGAGCCAGCCAAAAGCGCCGACCGCTCGCTGACGGCTCCGGTGTCATCGGACACCACAACATCGGGAGTGCCACCGACCGTCTGAGTGCCTGCTACCCGCCAGGGATCAGGAAGTCAGTGCCGGTCTGCAGCACCTGCCAGGTCTTGCCTGCGCGAGCCAGGATCTTGCCCTGATCCGTCAGGACGACGACCCCGCGCAAGCCGCCTGTGTTGGTGACCAGGCGGGTGCCGGCAACAGGTGGCATGGCGGTGACCTTGCCACCGACCTCCACAAGCTGTGGACCCACGACGTCCCGGGGACTGACCCGGCCGACCACCGCCAGGGTGCTGTCATCAACCCACGCCAGATCTGTTGCGGAGGTGAGCGTCCACCCCACCCGGAGCGGTTCGGCGGCCAACGAGACCGGAGTCCCGCTGGCGGAACGCACGATCCCCGCAACCACGACCCGGGTGTCTGCGCCATTGCGGTCGGTGGTGATGACTGCTGCTCGCTGGTTGTCCGTGGCCACCTTGAGGGCAAGCACCCTACGTTTTGCCAGCCAGGGGGCAGGGATCGCACGTGGCAATGCCTTCTGAACAGGGTTCAGCGAGGTATCGATCACCCACACCTTCGCCGCCCCGCCGGACTCCCCCGCAACCCAGAGACTCTTCAGCGAGTCATAGGACGGCCTGGTCAGGTCCCTTCCGAACCTCGGAAGCTGGAAGTGCTGGTTGTTCCACTGCCAGCGCGCGAGGTCGGCGTGATCACCCCCAATTCCCGCGATCTCCCGACCGGTCCATGACAAGGCAAGGGAGACCCACCCCGTCGGGATTATGGGCGGGACGGAGGAGTCGGCAGGCCCGTTCGGCAGCTTGACGGTCGGATCCTTGGCTGGCGGGCGATCGGAGGACACCCGGCTCAGCTCGGTGCCAGTTCGCAGAATCGCGGTGGTGATCGAAGCCAGGTCCTCAGACTGGTAGCCCAGCTCCGACAGGGATGACACCCGACCGGGAGTGTCGGGCAGGTCCAGCCCAGCCCCCCTGACCTCAAGCGACACCTGGGACACCGATGCCACCTGGCTCAGGGTGGTGACGAACTGTGCCCACATCGCCCGGCGCAGGTCGGGGTTCGCCGTCAGCGCCGACGACGACAGGTCGACCACGGCTCTTCCAGACTGGATCGGCACGCTGTCCACGCCGAGGGTTGTCCCGGTGGGTACTCCGGTTCGTGCAGCGCCGCTCAGATACGCCGGCACGGGCGCCAGCTGTGCCCGAGCCAACGTCGTGGCCAGACCGGAGGTGATGGGGAACCATCGCCGGTCCGCGACCATCGTCTGGGCGACCTTGGAGACGTAGGCCACGGTGAAGGCGCGGTAGGTGCGATCCAGATCCTCGGCACTCAGCCAGAGGCCAAATCCCTTCGGAGGTTTTGAAATTCGCCAGCCCCCACTCAGCCGCTGCATTCCGAAGATGGCTTGCGCCGTGGTTCCGGCCGGTCTTTCCCGATAACGACCTGTGCCGTCCACCTCGGCGACGATCGAGGCCGTCACCCGGACAACGCCGGGAGACAACAGGGTGACCTGGGGCACCGACTCATCGCCATACACCTTGACACCTGAGTCCGGCAGCCAGCTGTCCTTGACGCTCCGGACCATGAACGAACGGGCAACCGCGTGGTCATCATCGAAGCCCGCCCCGGCGCCGGCCCGAAGGAACCCGCGGACGATCTGCACCGCAGTGGCACCCGCCGCCGGACCGTCGGGCTGAACCCGGACCGGCTGTAGCGCAACCTGCCCCACCAGTGAGCCCTGCTGCACGGCACTGCTGCTGGGCAGCCCAACGCAGCCGCTCAGTCCGAGGACCGCGGCAAGCCCGGCAACGACTGTGGCCGCACAGCTAACCAGCGAATAAGGGTGCCTCACTACACGCCCCCTGAGGGGGTGAAGGACCTTGGTACCGCCTCCGCTGGCGCGCTCGCCGGATCTACCGCAGGCCGCAACGGCAAGGGAGAGCTCTCGATCGGAACTCCCGTGTGCCGCGGGAGCGTCAACCTGAAGCAGGACCCCACTCCCTGCTCGCCCCACGCGTGCAACCAACCTCCATGCAGCCGGGCATCCTCCCGGGAGATTGCCAACCCCAGCCCGGTACCACCTGTGGTGCGGGCGCGAGCTGGATCCGCACGCCAGAAGCGGTTGAAGACCATGGCAGCCTCGCCGGGGCGCAGACCCACCCCGCCATCACGGACACTCACCGCCACTGCTCTCGCATTGACGCCGAGCCGAATCGTGATCGGGCGCCCCTCGCCATACTCAATGGCGTTGGCGACGAGGTTCCGCAGGATCCGGTCAACCCGGCGCGGGTCGATCTCGGCGACGCATGGGCCATCGGGCGGGATCACCTCCAGCCGGCTACCCCGTCGAGCGGCCAGCGCGGAGGTCGACTCGATGGCACGCTCGATCGAGTTGCACAGATCCGTCGACTCGACGTCGAGCGCCGCCGCACCTGCGTCGAAGCGGCTGATCTCGAGCAGGTCCGACAACAGGGACTCGAACCGGTCAACCTCGTTGTGCAGCAGCTCGGCGGAGCGGGCGACCGAGGGGTCGAAGTCCTGCCGGGACTCGTGGATCAGATCTCCGGCCATCCGAATGGTCGTGAGCGGGGTGCGCAGCTCGTGCGAGACGTCGGAGACGAACCGCTGCTGAACCCGCGAGAGATCCTCGAGCTGACGGATCTGTTTCTGCAGGCTGTCGGCCATGGCATTGAACGACTTGCCCAGTCTGGCGATGTCGTCCTCGCCATGGGCTCGCATCCGCTCATGGAGCCGTCCCGAGGCCAGCCGCTCGGCGACGAGCGCAGCCCGCCGCACCGGATCGACGACGATGCGAGTCACCACATAGGCAACGGCACCCAGCAAGAGGACCAGGGCGATACCACCCAAGGCGAAAGTCCTTGAGACGACCTGCAACGTCTGTTGTTCTCTCTCGAGGGGGAACACGAAGTACAGCTCGTACTGGCCTGCCGCAGGCAGGGCCACCCGTGATCCGACGATGGCGGCCGGAACACTCGTGCCGTCGGCCATGCCGATCGTGACTATCTGCACCTGCTGGTGGGTGGGGTCGGCGTCGATGGCCGCACGGAGGCTCGCCGGCACGCTGGACAGACCCACATCGCCGGAGAGCACCGTCGGGACGCTCGCCGGGCCGACGTTGTCCTTGGCCCTGGTCAGGATCACCTCACGGGACTGGTCTGCCCCTGGAGTGGACAGCTGACCCACGACGTCAAACGCGAGCTGCGTGAGGCTGACCGCATCCATCTTGCCCGCGGAGTCGAAGCCTGCCTGGGCTGCGCGTGTCTGTGAGGCAGCCTCGGCGCGAGCTGTCAGGAGGCGGTCGTTGACCAGGCCGTCGGCAATCCGCTGGTAAAGATACGAACCCAGCACGAGGACGACGACGAGCCCCAGCAGCATGGTCGATGCGATGACTCGTAGCTGCAGGGATGAGCGCCACACATGCAGCAACCAGCGTGCCACCCTCTGCAGCGCACCGCGGGCAGCTCGCGACCACCTCTCCCACGGCTGCCCGAGCCGCGCGCCCTCGTCGGGTGGCTGCGGCGCGGTTGGGGTGACCGATCTGACCGGGCGACTCCGGGTGAACATGGCCTAGGGGGGACCCGCCCGGTAGCCGACACCCCGCACAGTCACCACGATCTCGGGATGCTCGGGGTCATGCTCGATCTTCGAACGCAGGCGCTGGACATGGACATTGACCAGGCGCGTGTCGCCGGCGTGTCGATAACCCCACACCTGCTCGAGCAGCACCTCGCGGGTGAACACCTGACGCGGCTTGCGGGCAAGGGCAACGAGGAGGTCGAACTCCAGCGGGGTCAGCGACAGGGGCTTGCCCCCGCGTTTGACCGTGTGACCGGCCACGTCGATATCAAGGTCGCCGATCTGAAGCTGCTCGGGCCCCGGTTCGTCACCGCGACGAAGCCGGGCACGCACGCGGGCTATCAGCTCCTGGGCCTTGAACGGCTTCAGGACGTAGTCGTCGGCGCCGGACTCGAGTCCGACAACGACGTCGATGGTGTCGGTGCGCGCCGTCAGCATGACGATCGGAATCCCGGACTCGGCGCGAATGCGACGGCATACCTCGATCCCGTCGATCCCGGGCAGCATCAGGTCCAGCAACACGATGTCCGGGTGACTTTCGCGAAAAAGCGCCATCGCCGAGGTCCCGTTGGCGCAGTGCACAACGTCCAGACCCTCGTTTCGCAGGACGATACCCAACATCTCCGACAGCGCCAGATCGTCATCGACGACGAGTACGCGACCCTTCACTCCCAGGTCCTCTCAGGTTTGGCACGTCCGCGTGCATGCGGACCCGAGAGCATCGTCTCATGCACGGCCATGAGGTGCTGCCCACGCTGCGCAGATCCGGCGATCGGCGGTTGCCGTGTCCGCTGCGAGACTCACAAGAGAGCGGTATGCCGCCCGCTCAGGTGAGAGGGCGGCATACCGTCAGCTGCTGGTTTCGGCCGAAGACGAGGGCGGATCAGTAACGGTAGGCGTCCGCCTTGTATGGGCCGGCGACGTCGACTCCCAGGTACTCGGCCTGGGTCTTGGTCAGCTCGGTGAGCCGCACACCCAGCGCGTCCAGGTGCAGGCGCGCGACCTTCTCGTCGAGGTACTTGGGCAGCACGTAGACCTCGTTCTTGTAGTCGCCAGGCTTGGTCCACAGCTCGATCTGGGCCATCGTCTGGTTCGTGAACGAGTTCGACATGACGAAGCTCGGGTGTCCGGTCGCGTTGCCGAGGTTGAGCAGACGCCCCTCGGACAGCACGATGACCGAACGGGCCTTGCCCGCATCATCGGCAGGGAAGGTCCACTCATGGACCTGCGGCTTGATCTCGGTCTTGGTGATACCGGGGATCTTGGCCAGGCCCGCTATGTCGATCTCGTTGTCGAAGTGACCGATGTTGCCGACGATCGCCTTGTCCTTCATCCGGCGAATCTGGTCGGCGGTCAGGACGTTGAAGCATCCGGTCCCGGTCACGAAGATGTCCGCGGTGCTGACGACGTCCTCCATCGTGGCGACCTGATAGCCGTCCATGGCGGCCTGCAGCGCGCAGATCGGGTCGATCTCGGTGACGATGACGCGAGCGCCCTGGCCTCGCAGGGACTCGGCGCAGCCCTTGCCCACATCGCCGTAGCCGGCCACGACGGTCACCTTGCCGCCGATCAGCGTGTCGGTGGCGCGGTTGAGCCCGTCGATCAGCGAGTGGCGGACGCCATACTTGTTGTCGAACTTGGACTTGGTGACCGAGTCATTGACGTTGATCGCAGGGAAGAGGAGCCGGCCGGTCTTCTGCATCTCGTACAGACGGTGCACACCGGTGGTGGTCTCCTCGGTGACGCCCTTGATGCCAGCGGCGATAGAGGTCCACTTCTTCGGGTCCGCCACCATGGTGTTGCGAACCGTCTCAAGGACGACCAGCCAGTCCTCCGGGTCGTCCTCCTGCGCGGTGGGAACGACGCCGGCGGCTTCCCAGTCGGTGCCGTTGTGGATCAGCAGAGTCGCGTCGCCACCATCGTCCAGGATCATGTTGGGTCCCGTCGACCCGGCGAAGTCAGCCGGCCAGGTCAGGATCTGCTCGGTGCACCACCAGTACTCGGGCAGCGTCTCGTTCTTCCAGGCGAAGACGGGCACACCCTGCAGGTCATCCGGGGTGCCGTGCGGACCAACCACAGCGGCCGCCGCGGCCTCGTCCTGGGTCGAGTAGATGTTGCACGAGGCCCAGCGAACCTCTGCGCCGAGAGCGGTGAGGGTCTCGATGAGAACGGCGGTCTGCACGGTCATGTGCAGCGAGCCGGCAATCCTGGCACCGGTGAGGGGCTTGCTGGCACCGAACTCTTCGCGCAGAGCCATCAGGCCGGGCATCTCGTGCTCGGCCAGGCGCAGCTGGTGACGGCCGGCCTCGGCAAGGCCCAGGTCGCGAACTTTGTAGTCAAAAGGCATAGGAAAGCACTCCAAGTCATTCAATGTGAGTCATTGGTTGACTGAACCGGCGTAGCCCATCTGGGCGCATCGTGGGTCATCACCCACGCCGACAGCGATACCGAGTCTACGACGAATCCTGCCGCGGTCCCCACAATGCGGGCGAGAAGTCGAGCGGCCTCAGTGGGCCGCGTGCTGCCAGGACACCGGGTCCGAGGCACCGCGGTCGATGTCGGGCTCGAGGTAGATCACCAGCCTCAGCCCGGGCACGGCCTCGCGTGCTCTCTGCTCCGCGGCATCGATGGCTCCGGCGATCTGGTAGGCAAAGTCCGCGTGACCCACCGCCAGCTTGGCGCAGACCAGCAGCTCCTCCGGCCCGAGGTGCAACGTTCGCAGGTGGATGACGCGCTCGACGGGCGAGTCGGGACCACCCTCGAGCGCGGTCCTGATGGCCCTCTCCTGGTCCGCTGTGGCTCCCTCGCCCACCAGCAGGGACTTCATCTCGATGGACAGAACTATCGCAACGAGCACCAGCAGCGTGCCGATCAGGGCAGTGCCAACGGCGTCCCAGATCCCGTTCTCGGTAGCCAGCGTCATCCCGACGCCGAAGAGCGCGAACCCAAGGCCGAGCAGGGCTGCAGCGTCCTCGAGCAGGACGACGGGAAGCTCGGGTGCCTTCGCGGTGCGGATGAACGCAGTCCACGAACGATCCCCCCGCACCTGGTTGCTCTCGGTGACAGCCGTCCGCAGGGAGAACCCCTCCAGCGCCATCGCGATGAGCAGAACCACGATCGGCACCCACCACCACCGGCCGGTGATCGGCTCCGGGTGCTGGAACTTGTGCCAGGCCTCGTAGAGAGCAAACAGGCCGCCGACACTGAACAGCACCACCGAGACGACGAAGGCGTAGACGTACCGCTCGCGACCGTGGCCGAACGGATGGGCGGGGGTCGCTGGGCGCCGACTCTTCTTGCCCCCGATGAGCAGCAGGGCCTGGTTGCCGGAGTCAGCCAGGGAGTGCACCGACTCGGCCAGCATCGAGCTCGATCCGGTCAGCAGGAAAGCCACGAGCTTGGTGATCGCGATGCCGACGTTAGCCAGCAAGGCGGCCACGATCGCCCTGAGCCCTCCCTCGACCGACATAGCCGTGAGCCTAGCGGGGGCCGACCTCGAGGCCGAGCAGGGCGTTCTCCACGACCTCACCGAGTGCCGGGTGGATCCAGTACTGACCTCGCGCCACCTCGTGGGCGGTCTGCCCGAACGACATCCCCTGGATGAGTGGCTGGATCAGGTTGGACGCCTGGTACCCCATCAGGTGTGCGCCGAGCAGCTCACCGGTGGCCGGGTCCGCGATGACCTTGCAGACACCTGTGGTGTCTTCCATCGCCCAGCCGTATGCCGTATCGCCGTAGGCCTGCACCTTGGTGACGTAGCTGCGCCCCTGGGCTGTGAGCTGCTCCTCGGTGAGCCCGACCGAGGCAATCTGCGGGGAGGTGAAGACAGCCGCAGGGATGTAACGGTGATCGAAGCTGCGCAGATCGCCATGATGAGCCAGGTTGTGGGCCACGATCCGGGCCTCATGGTTCGCAACGTGTTTGAGCTGGTGTGCACTGGACACATCCCCCAACGCCCAGACGCCCTCAACGTTGGTGCGCCCGTGTGCGTCGACGGTGACCCCGCCGTCCTCGTGAGTGGCGACACCGGCCGCATCGAGACCGAGGTTCTCCGTGTTGGGCACCCGTCCGGTGGCCACCAGCAGGACGTCGCCGGTCACATGGCTGCCGTCCGCGAAGTCGAGCCGGACATCACTCTCGTCTCCGCTCACGTTGGTCAGCACAGTGTTCAGGCGGACGTCCCACTGCTTCCGGGCGATCGCGGTGAAACGCGCCGAGATCTCGGTGTCAAGCTGGCGAAGCAGTGCGCCGCTGCGGGCGACGACGGTGACCTGGCTGCCAAAAGCCGAGAAGACGTGGGCAAACTCGGCTGCAATGAAACCAGATCCGAGAATGATCAGCCGCTTTGGGAGCTCGTCCAGGCGCATCACGGTGTCCGAGGTGTGGAAGGGAACGCCGGACTCCGTGACCACCCGGGGAACTGTCACGTGGGCTCCGGCCGCGATGACGATCTGATCGGCGGTGATCTCGACGCAGCTGCGATCAACACTCCCTTCGTCGGTGCCGTTGTCCTCGACACGGTCCTGCGCGCCGGCCCCGTGGCCGGTATCGATCCTCAGACGCCGGGGACCGGTGAAGGTGGCGTGGCCGAGGAACGCTGTCGTGTTGGCGCCGTTGGTCCGATACTCCTGTCCACCCGCAGCGATCGGGTCGATTCGGCCGAAGACGCGGTCGCGGATGTCCGGCCAGCGAACGCCGTCCAGCGTTGCGTCGATGCCGTACCTGGCCGCGTGGGTGACGGTGCTGGCGACGTCGGCGGCAAAGACGTACATCTTCGTCGGGATACATCCGACGTTCAGGCAGGTGCCCCCAAACGTCCCGGACTCAATGATCGCGACCCGCTTGTGGTCGAAGTCCCGGGTGACCAGGGCGTTGCCCGAGCCGGTGCCAATGATTGCGAGATCGAAATGAGTCACGCGTCAGGGTAGACACGAGACAACATCAGCGTGCCAACCGACCCGTCCTCTGGGCCGCCAGTTCCCATAACACTCATGGGACCTCCGGTGCATACTTCATGTCATGGATGCCCATTCAGCTCCCGCGTGGCGCTGGTTCGCTGCCTGGGCGGTCGTCGGCGGGCTCTACGCCTTGTCGCTGGTTTCCATGTTGACCATCGGGCTCTTCGTCCTCCCGATCCCTCTCCTGGCCACATTCCTGCTGGTGCGCCATCAAGCGGCTCGTCACGGCATGCTCGGGTGGGTCGCGGGAGTCTCAGTCCCGCTCTTCTACGTCGCGCTGCTCAACCGCCAGGGACCCGGCATGATCTGCTCGGCGATCGAGGGCGGGACCGCATGCACGCAGGAGATGAGTCCCTGGCCCTGGTCCGCAGCGGGTCTTGCATTCCTGGCCGCCGGGACCAGCGCCTTCTGGCTGCATCGGTCTCGCTCGGCGGCGGCGGGCCCGCAGGTCAACGAGGTGCGGGAAGGGTGAAGTCGCCCCGGCAACCCACAACCGCCAGCCGGTCCACCAGGGTCGGCGGAGTCACCAACCCGCCCGAAGCTGCGGCGCAGCTGGTCAGCCCCGGGTGCGATCTCGAAGGTCGGCGACGTGAGGAGAGACCGCCGGGTCAAGGCCCAGGCCGATCGCGAGGTAGGTAGCGGCAAAATCCGTCTGGGCGATCTGACCGGCCAGCCGCACCAGGGGGTGACCCGGCTCCGCGATCAACGTCGAGACCCGGACGCCCGCGTCGTAGGCCGTCTGCAGAACCGCGTCGGTGAGAGCCTCTGCCTCGTCGCGATCCTGGGTAGCCACCGCCGGAGGGGCATCGCGCAGCAGCAACAGGCCGAGGCGCGGCTGGGCGGGACCGTCCAGGAACGGGTCGGCGAAGATGTCGGGCGCCGACTGGCGAGCACCGGCCCGATGACCGCCGCCTGCCGTGAACGGCCCGTCGAAGCAGGCCACGATCTGGGACGCCGCATCAGGTAGCTCACCCGAGGTGGCCGGGATACGCGCGGTGCGTGCCAGCATCGACGCCGCCCGAGCGGCTGCCACACCGTTGAGCGGGCCATCGCCCAGGACCACAGGAATGGTCTCGGCCAGCTGCAGCGCCAACAGCTTGGCCGGATTGACGAAGGACTCCGACCGAGGTCGGCAGGCTTCGGCGTGCATGTCCAGCCGGTCAGCGGTATCGGACATCACGGACTCGCCGGCCTCGATCAGACCCAGCTCGCCGGCGGCGAGGATCACCGGGGTCAGCAACGACCACAGTGCGGTTCGTGACGAGGCCCGGCCCCGCCCCACGTCGATGTGCACGCCCCGTGCGCGCGCGCAGACATCCGCCAGCGGAGAGTTCGCAGCACCCACGGTGAGGATCGAGGCCCCACGCCGAGCACCTTCAGCAGCCACGGCGAGCGGTCCGGGTGCCCGTCCCGAAAGGGACACCGCCACCACCAGGTCAAGCGGCCCGACCCAGCCCGGCAGAGGCAGGTTGCGTCGGACGGTGACCGGAACCGGAGACCCCGGCTCGGCCAGAAGCTCGAGCACGTCCGCGACGACGGCCGAGCCCCCCAGCGACGCGACGAGCAGGGACCGTGGACGCTCGCCACCGGAGACCCGCTCGATTCCCGCCTCGAGCGACAGGGCGACAGCCTGGCGAACCTGTGCTCCCGCGGTCGCCAGCGCCATGAGGGTCCCGCGCGAGTCACGCTCAGCGATGTGGTCCGGATCGTTCAGGAGCGCTTCATCCAGCAGGGGTGCCATGTGGTGACCGCCGACTCAGTTCGTCAGGGAACGGGACTCGTCAACCAGGAGCACCGGGATGCCGTCGGCGACGGGATATGCCAGGCGGCACTCCGTGTTGGTGCAGTGCAGCTCGGGACCACCCGGGCCTGAGCCGTCGATCAGGGTGGACCTGCACTGCGGACAGCGCAGGATCTCGCGCAGCCACGGCTCGATCTGCGGACCGGTCGCCCCGGGGTGCCCCGACCCTACAGCGGGGGCAGACGAAGCGGGCTGGGTCTCTTCGGTCATATTCTCGCCTCGAACAATCGACAGGAAATGGTCTCGGACTCGCGCCATGGTCCGCTCATCGAAAGCCTCGACATCTGATGAGCTCTGCAAGCCTGGGAGCGGTCACAGGCTAGAGCCTATCGATCCCGCAGGATGCGCAGGTGCCCACGGCGACCGGTCTCGACCACGCCGCTCGCTTCAGCCTCATATTGCCCCCCGACAGCGGAGACAGGGCTGGAGATCTGGCGTGGCCGACCGGCCTCGCGCACCGCATCGGCAAGCGCCAGCAGGTCGTCCGGGGTGGGGCCGGGGTCCACGTACTCCGTCAGAAGCCGGATGACGTCCCAGCCCCGCGGCGCTGTCAGACCTTTGGCATGCACCACACACAGGTCGTAGGTGTGCGGCTCCGCATAGGTGGCCAGAGGCCCGAGCACGGCCGTCTGGTCGGAGTAGACATAGGTCAACGTCGCCATAGCACCGCCAGAGCACGCGGTTCGGGAACACTGGCGCGACAGACTCACGTCTGGACCCTATTCCCCGACACGGGCTCCCGGCAGGCACCACGCCGTAGACTGCCCCCATGAGCTCTGCGAGCGCTCCCTTTCGCCCTCGCCGCGATCGTCACGGCCGGGGCCTGCGGGGGCCGATGGCCTGGCCGCCGGTTCCGGCGATGGCTTCCCGGGCAGAGCTGTTCGACGAGCTCGTCCTCGACGCAGCGGGCCGCATGGAGCACCGCTCCGGCACGGCACTGGGCGGTCTCGAGTTCGCCGTCGAAGACGTACCGCCCAGCGATCCGGCTCCATGGGAGTCCTCCGAGGTGCCCCTCGGCCGGCTGTTCGCCTCTCAGGGCAAGATCCCCCCTCGCATCGTCGTCTACCGCAGGCCGGTCGAGACGCGAACGAACGATGACCGCGAGCTGGCCACGCTGATCAACGATGTGATCGTCGAGCAGGTGGCCTCGCTGCTGGGGGTCGACCCGCGCGAGCTCGACGCGGGGTATGACCCGGACGAGAGCTAGGTGTCCTGACCAGCCAGGTCCCGGCACGGGCTAGTCGCGCAGCTGGCGCAGCGGCGAAGGGGTAGCGGTCAGCCTGAGGTTCGTCAGAGGCGTCTGGCTCAACGCCACTCCCCCGGCGTCGGTGACCGAGGAGAGAACACCAGCCCGGATGATGCCGGCGATCGGCGTGACCCACACCGATGTGGCACCTGCCAGCGGCACCATAGACACCGAGTCTGCCCCGACGGCGACCAGGTTCGTGCTGACCAGGCCATCCGTCCCGACCGTGGTCACCCGAACGGACGCCGGGCTCTTGGTTGCAACCAGCTCCAGCTGCTGGGTCAGCCCCGTGACGCCGGCTGCAGGCAACGCCATACCCGCCAACGCCTTGATCGGCTCGCTGGCCACAGACCAGGCCAGGTCCGAGGGCGCGCCGGCACTCTGACGCCGGTCGACCATCGCAGCAGCAACCACGGGAATGTCGCTGGTGACCTGGACGGCGTAGGCGCCTGGCGGCAGCGAGCTGAGGTCGATGTCCTTTGTGCTGCCACCGGGCACACGCGTGACGCCGCCGACCGTCAACGGTTCTGGCCCAGCGGTGGTGAGCACCCGCGACTGGACGACCGCCTCGGTGTCACCGGGCACGGCGACCCGCAGGATCGCCCCTCCGTCAACCGGGACACCGGCGATGACCTGCTCGCGGGCCGGCGCAGCCTGTTGGGAGACGTCGTCGCCACCGCGAGGCACCACCCCATCGAGCCAGGTGTCGCTCAGGAAGGCGGCTACCTTGCCGCCTCTCGCCGTGACGTGAACGACCGGCGACGGTTCGGTCCCGGCAATGGCATCGAGCAGGATCACCGTTCGCGAGTGCCCTCCCACAACGAGGTCCTGGCCGTTTGGCGCCTCGATCGGGCCCTGGGTGCCGAGAACGGTGAGATCGACGGTGACCGGGTTCGACGCGGGGTTGGCAAGGACCAGGTGTTCCAGGCGGCCAGGTGCCGCACCTCCGGCGACGAGCCATGAAGAGACAGACGCCGGTACACAGGCTGAGGTGACCAGGCCCCGGCTGTCGCCCTTTGCGGTCCAGGACCACTGTGCGGCAACGGTTCCCGGGGCCATCGACCCAGCCCCGGTGACCAGCACGGACTGGGCCGTGGAGACCTGGCCCAGGACGAGCTGACCGCGAACGGTGCCGGGGGCAGACCATGTTCCGCCGGACGGAAGCCCACTGTAGGTGAGCGAGCCGTCCCCGTGACCGACGACAAAACCGGACGGCAGCGACTCCACCGGGGCGGCCACGGCGACCACCGAGATGTTTTGTGCGGGCGAGGCTGCCAGGCCCTCAACCCCCAGAGCCTCGGGGCCCGGGCACACCGACTGTGTCTGGGTGACCGGGTCAGCCTGACTCGTCGTCGCCACAACGGAACTGGCCCGTGCAGCCAGGTTGATCGGTGCCGGCAGGTGGACGGCTCCCAGTAACAGCCCGACGCCGACTGCCACCAGGGCGATAACCCGTACAGGGGCAATCGCTCGAAGCAGGCCCCTCATGAGGTCCTCCTCGCCGCGCGCCTGGAGCCGAACGGGGCCGCAAGGAAGAGCAGGACGACCAGAAGACCCAGCTGGGCCCAGCGCCACCACGAGTGGCTCGGCGCGAGGGAGACGTCCAGCTGACCGGCGGTGGCGGGCACCCGGTATGTCGGCTGCTCGGCGCCCGCCATGGGAGCAAGCCTGCGTCCGGCAAACGTCACGCGCGCGTGGTCCGCCCAGCGGCTCGGTTCGGCCACCACCAGCCGGCGCCCCCCGGCCGCTGCGTTCACCGTCGCCGGGACGATATCAACCTGGGTCTGGCCATGGTCGCCGGTGACAGGAACCGATGCCTCAGGAACGCCCTGGGCGTCCACGAGGCGTAGACGCGATGACCCCAGGGTGTTGTCTCGAGGCAGGACACGCCACAGGATCAGACCGTTGTTGTTGCTCAGCCTGGTCATTCCGGCGGTCGCGTCCAGCTGGGTGACCAGAGGGTCGGCCGATGCGCCACGGAACGACACGAACGCGACCCCGAGATCGGCAAGCGCGTCGCGGGCCGTGGTGGCTGACGTGGCGTCAGCGGCGCTGACCGTGCTCTGGACGACAGCTTTCAACCCGGGGTCCTGCGCCACCCTCGCCACCGGGATATCACGCACGAGGGGGCCGGGTTCTGCACCCTGCAGACGGAAGTCGATCGTGCCCGCGTCCCTGGAGATCGTGAGTATCCGGTTGCCCAACGCGCCGTGAGCCTGGTCCACGGCAACCGCGGGAGCGCTCGGCACCTCGTTGGCGAGCACATTGCCAACCCCGAACCACGTAACGGCCGCCATGCTGGCAACGACTCCCAGGACGGATGATGCGACAACAACCGGAAACAAGATCTGACGCCAACCGGAATGGAAGAGCTGAACCTGTTCCGAGGCCCTGCCAAATCCTCGAAGTGCGGCCGCGATCAGGGCCAGGGCCGCGAGGTCGAGCCCGGTGCCGGCCCAAACCGTGATCGGGGCACCCGCGCCAGCCAGGTCCTGCGGAGTCAGAGCGATGATGATGTGCGTCGAGGCCACGCCCATGGCCAGGCCGCACGCAGTCAGAACAGCAAGTATCGTCATCGCTGCGGACCCGACCTCGCGCCGCGACATGGCAATGAAACCTGCCAGCACGATCGGAGCCGACAGCCACGCGGCGAAGGAACCGGGACCCCCGGGGTGCAACAGCTCGAGCTGCCACGGTGCTGCAGCAGCACCCTGCCACACGGTCAGACCCGGCCCGCCCAGCAACAGCAACGGGTTGTGGACCGGCTGCAGGATCCATGGGCCCAGCAGCCCGATGGGGACGAGGAGAAGTACCACGGCCATCAGCCGGGTTCTGCCGTGGCCCAGCACCAGCAGGACAATGGCCGCCAACGCACCCACTACCCCGAGTGCCGGGTTGAATGCTCCGGTCACGCCGAGCGCGACTGCGGCAGCGAAGGTGGCCCAGCTGCGAGCAGAGCGCCGCGCGGCGCAGACGAACCCGGCCGCGACAAGGGGCAGCAGAATGTGAGCAACGACCGCACCGACCCGTCCGCTGCCGACGGCTGCGGTCAGGGTCGCTAATGACGCCCAGGCCAGCGCTGCCCACGCTCTCGGCCAGGCAGCTCGGATCACCACCCGGGACCCCAGGTATGCCGTCCACGCGGAGAGGGGGATCGCCGCGCCCATGAGCCAGGCGATCGAGACGCCGACGGAGGACGCCGGAGCGCCGATCAGCGGCAGATGCTCGACAACCCAGGCTCCGGCAGCCAGCACCGGCAGATAGGGTGCGGGCTCGAGAGCATTCCCAAGTCCGGGACCGTGCCATCCGTCCAGCCATGCGTGCCAGAGCTCCGAGGCATTGCCGGAAGCGGGAAGGAGCTCACCACCGGTGAGACCGAGACCGCCGGGGTCGAGGGCCCCGAACAGCGAGCGCCAGCTCAGGACAGAGACCAGCCCGGCGGCCATGACCGCCAGAAAACCAGGATGGCGCAGGATCCTCGAGGCCGCCCCACGAGCCGGATGTTCCAGCGACTCCGCCTCTTCGGAGGCCGGCCCGGTCTCGAGCGAGCGTGCACTGCTGGGAGAGTCGACGACCGGCACAGGGGAACCTTCGCCGACGCTTTCATGCATGGCGTCGACAGTGCTGCGGAGTCCGGCCCTGGGCGAGGCGAACAAGCCCCGCAGGTCGCGGCGTCGGACCCTGCGGCTGCCTCGAGAGCGCCAGCGCGCTGCCAGGGGACGCCACGGGGTCATCAACGAGGCGAAGTCACCCAGCGCCGCCCATGCCGCCCCGGGCCGCTTCGCCACGAGCAGAGCGGCGGCTGAACCGATGCCGGCAAGGGCGATCCAGAGCGCCATGAACGGCGCGGCCCACAGGGAGCATCTGGCCAGTGCGACCTGACGGCCATATCTGCGGTCACGGCCTCGGGCTGCGTGTGCCGAAAGGCCCCGGGAACGTTGACCGTTCGTCGATGCCGCAGCCTCGCGCATGCTGGCCCGGGGTGCGACGACCACCCGGTGACCCGCGAGCTGGGCGCGCCAGCAGAGGTCGAGGTCATCGCACGAACGCCCGAATGCGGGGTCAAACCCACCGAGCTCCTCGAAGACATCGCGGCGCAGGAGCATTCCCGAGGTGCTGACACCCAGGACGTCGCTGCGGTGATCGTGCTGACCCTGATCGGGCTCGCCGGGCGCGGGGCCACCGACCCGCCGGCCGGAGCGCGTTATCACCGCGCCAACCTCGAGCAGCCGGGACGGGTCTTGCCAGGTGACGAGCTTGGGGCCGGCCACACCCACCGATGGCGATCGCCGGACCGCCTCCAGGAGATGAGCCAGGGCCTGCGGGCCGGCGGCACTGTCGTCGTGCAGCAGCCACAACCACTCCACGGCAGAGTCTGCCAACGCCGACTCGGAGCCCATCTGCTCAGCGGCCACCCGTTCGGGGGTCATCTGTTCAGAGCTCATCATCAGGTCCAGGTTCACCCGTTCGGTGGCGACCGGTTTCAGGATCGCCTTTTCGGGGGTCGCCTGCTCGACCGCGAGAGCCACTGCCTCGCCAAACGTGCACCGACCGGGCGCGGAGAGGGCGGCGACGTCGCCGACAACCTGCCGGATCCGGACGTGCCCCTCGGCCACGTTCATACCGTCGTCCGTGGAACCGGTGTCGACGATGACGAGCCGATCGAGCGGGCGCGACTGGAGCGAGAGCGCATCCAGGCACTCCGTCAGCCACGCGGCGCCATCATGGACGACCAGGACACCTGTCACGACCACCTGTCGCACCGCCGCACGCACCTCAGCCTTCGCGCGAGGCGATGAGTAGCTCTCCCTGTCCAGCAGAGAGGAGGTCACGAGATCACGGGAATCCCGCTGGACCTGTCGGCGAAGCCACCACGAGGATCAGACGACATCCTTCTTGAACTTGCGACGCTCTCGCTCGGAGAGTCCACCCCAGATCCCGAACCGCTCATCGTGCTCAAGTGCATACTCCAGGCACTCGCCGCGCACATCGCAGCCCACACAGACTTTCTTGGCATCGCGGGTGGAGCCACCCTTCTCGGGGAAGAACGCCTCCGGGTCGGTCTGGGCGCACAAGGCGCGCTCCTGCCAGGACAGTTCATCCCCCGTGGTGTCGATCAGCTCGACGTTCATGATCAATTGTAGTTCGTGCATGGCCCCTCCTCGACCTGAAGTTAAGCGAGCGTTGCCCTGGCTAATGAGTCCCCCGTTGAATACTGACGAACGGCGACCCCGGCCGAATGACAACAATGAAATTACACGCGTGTCGTCCCCGGAAGTCAAGCCATTCTCTGATAATCGAACCGAATTCCCGACCCGCTCAGAGCGCCTGAACACCATCGAGTCACGTCCAGACCAGCGTCGCCCGAAAAGCCGGTGCAGATCCGTCACGGCAACCCATGCCTGACACACTGCGACCATGCGGATCACCCTCCTTGCCGGTGGCGTGGGCGGAGCACGCTTCCTGCGTGGTCTGCTCGCCCACCTCAACCAAACCCCCACACTGGCCGACGCCACGGTCACCGTCATCGGGAACACCGGTGACGACATCAACCTGTTCGGACTGAGGGTCTGCCCCGATCTCGACACCGTCATGTACACGCTCGGCGGGGGCGTCCACGAGGAGCAGGGCTGGGGTCGCGCGAACGAGACTCGCTCCGTCCAAAGTGAGCTGGCGGCCTACGGAGCACAGCCGCAGTGGTTTGGCCTGGGCGACCTGGACTTCGGGACCCACATCGCCCGGAGCCAGTGGCTTGGCCAGGGCCTCTCACTCTCCGAGGTGACTGCCCGGCTGTGCGCCCGCTGGGGTCTGCCCGACCGCGGGGTCCGACTGCTGCCGATGACCGACTCCCCCGTCGAGACCCACGTCATCATTGGCGGCGAGGGACAGGCTCCCCAGAGAGCCGTTCACTTTCAGGAGTGGTGGGTTCGAATGAATGCATCCGTTCCCGCGGAGAGGTTCATCGCCGTGGGGATGGACCGCGCCACGGCGGCCCCGGGCGTGCTCGACGCCATCCGGGAGGCTGACATCATCCTGCTTCCCCCGAGCAACCCCGTCGTCTCGATCGGCATCATCCTCGGGGTGCCGGGAGTGCGAGATGCGTTGCGTGGCAGTGCTGCTCCGGTGGTGGGGGTGTCACCCCTGATCGGCGGCGAACCCGTCCGGGGCCATGCCGATGCCTGTCTGTCCGCGATCGGGGTGGACCCTACGACCCAGGCGGTGGCCGGGCTGTACGCCGATTTTCTCGACGGTTGGCTGATCGACGACTCGGACGCGCCTGCCGAAGGCTTCGAGTCACGGCTCGAGGTGGCGACCCGGCCCTTGTGGATGCACGACATCGAGACCGCCGCCGACATCGCCGGCGCTGCTGTCGACCTGGCCCTCATGCTGCGGGGGACCCGACCTGGCGAGAACCTCCCGGTGGCAGGGGTATGACGACCCCCACGTCGCCAGTGACGCTCACCCCGCTACGGGGGTTCCCTGAGGTGTGCGAGGGCGACGACCTCGCCGAGATCCTGCTCACATCATTACGGGACAACAAGATCCAGCTCAGAGACGGTGACATCCTCGTCATCTCGAGCAAGGTGGTCTCCAAGGCGATGGGGCTGACCGCGCCCGCCGGCGAACAAGCCGGGGTGGTGCTGTCCCAGACCGTGCGGGTGGTGGCCGAGCGGATGACGCCGGCCGGCGTGACCCGCATCGTGGAGTCCGTCGCGGGGCCCGTCATGACTGCTGCTGGCGTGGATGCCTCCAATACGGCCGACGAGTCGATCTTGTTGCTCCTGCCGCAGGCCCCCGACGCCGTCGCCGCTGCGATCCGGGACGGCGTGCAGACCCGTTGGCTGGCCCGCTCGGGTGCCAGCGTCCTGACTGGAGTCGTTCTCAGCGACACCGCCGGGCGACCCTGGCGCAACGGTCAGACCGACTTTGCACTGGGTTCCAGTGGCATCCGGGTCCTCGACGATCTGCGTGGGTCGGCCGACACCAACGGGCGGGTCCTCTCGGTGACCGAACGGTGCGTGGCCGACGAGGTCGCCGCCGCGGCCGACCTGGTGAAGGGCAAGACCGACGGGGTACCCGTGGCCCACGTCCGCGGTCTCGGGCAGTACGTCCAGGACACAGGGGCCATCGGCGCCAGGGACCTCATTCGCACCGGGTCGCAGGACTGGTTCGGCTACGGCATGGCCGAGGCGGTCCGCGCCGCGCTCGGGGTCGAGCCCGGCACGGCGTTGGCGTCCGAGGTGGGCATCCCCTCCCTGGCCGGCGAGGACGCCGCCACGCGTGTCGGTCGTGCCCTGCGTGTCGCCCTGCTCACCTGCCCGGACGCGACGGCACAGGTCGACGACGGCACCGTCTCGCTGACGGCGCCCGACGACTACGCCCTCGGCGTCGTCGCCTCCCGGGCTGAGGTGGCGCTACGGGGCGAAGGGCTGATCCCGATGCTTACCCGCGTGCCCGGGGAGGCTACCGCCCAGTCGTCGGCAGCCGTCTCTCCGGCTGGGCTCTTGACATCCCGACCCCGCGTCCTTATCGTCTTTCAATAATAACGACAAACGATAAATCGACAGCGGACCGGCTTCGTTCGCGAAGCGGGCCCACCCCGGCAGATGTGGAACGTCCATGGGCACCAACGCATCCGGCACCACCACACAGGCCTGGTCAGGCTTTGACGTCGAGGGTCTGGCCTAGATGCCCGTCCACGAACCGCACCGCATCGTCTGTCACCTGGGCGACCTCCTGGAGGATCGCGGGATGACCCTGACCTCGCTCGCCGACCACGTGGGCGTCTCACTGGTCAACCTCAGCATCATGAAGAACAACAGGGCCAAGGCGATCCGGTACAGCACGCTTACCGCCATCTGCCAGGTGCTCGGCTGCCAGCCCGGGGAGCTGCTCAGCGTCGAGCCCTAGCGAAAGCGGTGCGGCAGGTGGCTGGGGGCCGGCCTTCGGGGACCGTGTCGCGGCGGCCCGGCAGCCACCAGCTTGAGCAGACCCTGCACCCGGTAGCGATGTCCGGCATAGGGTTCGAGCAGCTCGGCCAGACCGTCGTCGTCCACCTCGGAGCCGGTCAGCGCCCACCCGATGTCCCTGGCCACGTGGTAGTCACCGAAGCTGACCGCATCAGGATCACCCAGCGCCGTATGCCGCACCTCGGCAGAGGTCCAGACCCCGATCCCCGGTATGGCGCGCAGTCTCCGGTCGGCCTCGTCGCGGGACAGATCCGGGCACTCCTCCAACCTGCCCGCCGCCCTCGCCGCCCTGACGACTGCGGCAGACCTCGCCCCGTCGACCCCGGCTCGCAGCCACTCCCACGAGGGAATCAGCGCCCATCCGCGTGCACTGGGGGCAACCCACAGTCCGCGCAGGCCACCCTCCCCGGGGGCGCGCTCGCCATACTTGTGGACGAGGGCGCGATAGGAACCGGACGCTTCATGGCCGGTGACCTTCTGCGCGATGATCGAGGGCATCAACGCCTCCAGCACCAGCCCTGTCCGGGGCACTCGCCAGCCGCTGAACCGCCGGGCCGCCTCCGCCACCTGCCGGTGGTGCGCCACGAACCCGGTGATGTCGTCCAGCCCGCCCAGCATCTTGGGGACCGACTCGAGCACCCACTCCGCACCGGGACCCCAGGCCATGGCCTCTACGGCAGGCCCGGCATCCGGACCCAACCTCAGCGTCGACACTCCCTCCGGCGTACGGATGGCGCGCCAGATGGCGCCGTCGGGATCACGCCTGAACGTGGGGTCGCCCCGGCCACGGTGCAGCCCACCGACGACCGCGGGCAGGTTCAGCTGCCACCCGGGCGTCCAGAGGCGACGCTGACCCTCTGTCATCCATACAGTCTGACGCCCGACCTGTGGCCGCCGCAGATCGGTGGCCACGCCCGCCTGCCCGTAGGCTCGCCTGCGTGCAAACGCCAGCCTCCGTCCTCGCCGAGATTCTCCGCTCCGACCCCGCCAGACCCCGGGTCACCTTCTATGAGGACACTGCCGGACCCACCCGGGGCGAGCGCATCGAGCTCTCCGGCAAGGTGCTGGCCAACTGGATCTCCAAGGCCGGGAATGCTCTGCAGGACGAGTACGACCTCGGCCCGGGGTCCGTCGTCCGTCTCGCACTCCCCCCGCACTGGCGGGCGCTCTACTGGGCCGTCGCCGTGTGGTCGGTCGGCGGCACCGTGGACTGTGTCGGGGGCCCAGCCATCGAGCTGCTGATCTGCGATGACCCCGCAGGGACCGCCGCCACGTCCGGGCCGTACGAGGGTGACATCGTGCTCGTCACGCTGGCCGCTCTGGCCCGGACTCATGAGGGCCCCGTGCCAGCCCGGGCGATGGACGAGGCGCGAGAGCTGGCGACCTACGGGGACCACTTCACCGCAGCGGCCACGCCGAGCCCGGACGATCTGGCACTGATCACGCCGCGGGCCCGCATGGCATACAGAAGTGTGGTTCCACAGGCCGACTGGCCCGCAAACACCCGGGTGAGTCTTGCCGGTGACCTGGCACAGGTTCTCGAGTCCACCCTGGCCGCCTGGGCAGTCGACGGGTCCGTGGTCCTGGCCCGCGACGGCCTTCATGCTGGAGGCGGACTGCAGCCAGAGCGGCTCGTCTCCGAACGTGTCACGCTCAACCTTGGCTGACGGCACGCATGGAGACTGCGGCGAGCGACCCAGATGGCGCACTCGGATCGCGGCTCAGGGCACGGTGACGTTCTTGCATCCGATGCGCGGGTTCGTCCCGCCGGCGGAGTCGATGGCGTAGGCACAGACCAGGCGTGAACCCCGCGCCGCTTTGACGGTGCTGAGGAACCCGTGGTTGTCGCCCATGCCGAAGATGCGCCCGACATCGGGGCGTGAGGTGTTCGCCGCGATGGACGCGGCCCCGACGCCGTCGACGTACAGGTGGACCCTGATCGAGCTGGTGGTGTTGGGGTCCAGGGCCCAGCCGCGAACACCGACCAGACCCGGCGAGGTCGAGGTGACGAAGTCGAGGACCCCGATGGCGGTGCCGTTGACATCAACGGTGGCACAGCCCACCTGCCGGTTCGACCCGCCCGAGGAGTCGATGGCGTAGACGCACACCTCGTGAGGGCCGTAGGTGGCCTTGAAGGTGTCGGTGAAGCCGTGGTCATCGCCCATGGCGAAGATGCGCCCGACATCGGGGCGTGAGGTGTCCGCCGGGATGGAGGCGGTGGCGACGCCGTCGACGTACACGTGGGCCCTGATGGGCGAGGTCGTGTCCGGGTCGAGCGCCCAGCCGCGCACGGTGAAGCTCTCCATGCCCGAGGTCACAAAGTCGAGTGCCCCGATGGGCGCCTTGTTGTAGACGACCACGCTCTTGCATCCGAAACCCGGGTTGGGCCCGGCCGGGGTGTTGATGGCGTAGACGCACACCTCGTGTGGGCCGGCTGCCGCGTCAAAGGTGCTGACGAACCCGTGATTGTCACCCTTGCCGAAGATGCGACCGACATCGGGGCGTGAGGTGTCTGCCGCGATGGACGCGGTAGCCACGCCGTCGACGTAGACGTGGACCCTGATGGGCGAGGTCGTGTCCGGGTCGAGCGCCCAACCACGCACAGACAAGCTCGTCGTGTCGGAGGTCACAAAGTCGAGTACCCCGATGGGCGCCTGGTTGGGTGGCGGCGCAAGCCCGGCCCAGCTGGCCTTGTCCAGGGCCCCGGTGACTGGGACGCCTACCCGGGCCTGCCAGGAGACCAGGGCATCGAAGGTGATCGACCCGAACGAGCCGTCAGCAACAACCCCCAGAAGCCGCTGAGCCACTTTGATCTGCTCGTTCGCCTGACCGTAGACGGCCACGGCGTATGGGGAGACGGGAGCGGCGAGGAGGCTGTTGGGGCAGGCATCGTTGCGAATACGCGTGTACAAGGGGGCGAACTGACCGGCATAGACGCGGCAGGGACCCAGGTCGGCGACAGTTGTTGCCGTACCCGTCCACCAGGACGTTCGCTTCATCGCGCCGTCCCAGGAGAAGCTGAGATGGACGTGGTCGGTATGCGGGACCGAGCCCGTGTATGCCGCCCAGCCCTGGTCCCCTCTGGTGGGGTCGTACACACCCCAGATCCTGTGGTTCCAGATGATGTAGTTGATCCCGAACCGGAGAGCCATGGCGCCGTTGTCGGCCGAGAGCCAGGCGGTGACCGAGTCTGCGATGGCCTTCTCGTTGGGGATGTTCACGCTGAGCATCCAGTCGAGGGCACGGCTGTCGTAGTGTTCGCTGATGCTGGCGTCGCAGGGGCGGTAGTTGCCCATCGTCCCGGTCTGGTACTGGGTCTTCATGAGCGCGGCAAACGCCACGACTCCGGCCTTGGGCCTGGGGTCGCAGGACACCTGGGGCTCGTACGGCGGCCTGACGTCGAGTGCGGACGGAAGGGCCTTTGTGGGCGGTTTGGGAGTCGCTGCCTGGGCAGTCGGAGCCAGTCCGAGCGTCATGGCGAAGGCGATGGCCGTAACACCAACGGTCAACCTGCGAGTTCGACCGGACATCGATGACATCTCCCCGTTAGTAGCTGATCTCTGGCTGAACCCTCTGTCAGACGAGTCACTGCGCCCTCAGACCTCTTGTCGGGCAGGAACTCATCATTTCGACAGACAACTACCCCCGTCAGCCAGAATTTATCCCGCACGATGATCTTCCCCGTGATGACCCGCCCCGCACAACGCTTTGTGAGCCGCCTCACCCGAACAGCCCATGCCCTCGGCCCGAACGGGCTATGACGGAAATCATATCGGCGTCCAGGACGCTAGAGTCCACGCATGGACAAAGTCATCGGCAGCGCGGCCGAAGCTGTCACCGGGATCGTCAGCGGCTCATCATTGGCAGTTGGCGGTTTCGGCTTGTGTGGTATCCCAAGCGTGCTCATCGCCGAGCTGCACCGCGGCGGTGTCACGGACCTCGAGGTTGTCTCCAACAACTGTGGGGTCGACGAGTGGGGGTTGGGCGTCCTGCTGAAGGACAGGCGGATCGCCCGCATGGTCTCTTCCTACGTTGGCGAGAACAAGGAGTTCGAGCGTCAGTTCCTCTCCGGCGAGCTCGAGGTCGAGCTCACACCCCAGGGGACACTGGCCGAGAAGCTACGGGCCGGAGGCGCCGGCATACCCGCGTTCTTCACGGCCACCGGGGTCGGCACCCAGATCGCGGACGGCGGCGTGCCCTGGCGATATGCACCCGACGGCTCCATCGCCAAGTCTTCCCCGCCAAAGGAGACCCGCGAGATGGACTGGCACGGCAAGAAGCGGAGCTTCGTGCTGGAGGAGGCGATCGCCACCGACTTCGCCCTGGTCCGGGCCTGGAAGGGCGACCGGCACGGCAACCTGGTCTTCCGCCAGTCCGCCCGCAACTTCAACCCGCTGGCGGCGATGGCCGGTCGGATCACCATCGCCGAGGTCGAGCACCTGGTCGAGCCGGGCGAGATCGGCCCCGACGCGGTGCACCTACCTGGTATCTACGTTCAGAGGGTGCTTCCCCTGACCCCGGAGCAGGCCGCCGACAAACACATCGAACGCCGTACCGTCCAGCCCAAGACCAACGCAGCCAGGGGAGACTCGAAGTAATGGCACTGACCCGCGTGCAGATGGCAGCCCGTGCCGCCGCAGAGCTCTCCGACGGTGACTACGTCAACCTCGGGATCGGCCTGCCCACCCTCGTCCCGGAGTATGTCCCGGCCGACGTCGAGCTGGTCCTGCAGTCCGAGAACGGCATCCTGGGCGTGGGCGCCTACCCCCTCGACGGGGAAGAGGACCCGGACCTGATCAACGCAGGCAAGGAGACGGTCACCCTGCGGCCAGGCGCGTCCTTCTTCGACTCCGCGACCAGCTTCGGGATGATCCGCGGCGGGAAGGTCGACGCCGCGATCCTGGGCGCGATGCAGGTCTCCGCCGGCGGTGACATCGCCAACTGGATGATCCCCGGCAAGATGGTCAAAGGCATGGGCGGGGCGATGGACCTGGTCCACGGCGCCAAGAAGGTCATCGTCCTGATGGAGCACGTCGCCAGGGACGGCACCCACAAGATCGTCCAGGAGTGCTCACTTCCCCTGACGGGCAAGCACGTCGTCCAGCGCATCATCACCGACCTGTGCGTCCTGGACGTCACCGACCACGGCCTCGTCCTGCGCGAGCTCGCAGACGGCGTCACCGAAGACGACGTCCGGGCTGCCACCGGGCCCACCTTCACCGTCCAGCTCAGCTGAGCGACCTCAGCGCGGGACCCGTGCCGTCACACAGAACTCGTTGTAGATGAACAGCTTTCCGGCCTTTCGCGGGAAAGGGAAGCTGAAGGATCGCTCCAGCTCGAGACCGACCGTCTCGACCAGATCCTCGAGATCCCTGCCCTGCGCAAACCAGACGTGGGTGAGGTCGCTGGCGTAGCCCCGCTCCTGCGGGCACACGAGAAAGACGCGGCCACCGGGACGAACGTACGGAAGGTAGTCACCAAGCAGCGTCAACGCCTGCTCGCGATCCATGTGCTCGATCACGTGGGCGAGCAACAAGCCGTCGAAGCCGGCCGGGACCGCCAGCTCACTGCCGACGAAGTCCTCGACGGTGTACGCGTCGTAGCCCTTCGCACGCGCGAGCGCGACCGCCTCACTGTTGTGGTCGACCCCAACTGAACCCGGCGCGAGGACGCCCAGGTTGCGCCCAATTCCGCAGCCGACATCCAGCGTCCGCCCGAGATGCTGTCGGCGCATGTTCCAGTGGTAGGGGGCCTGCACATGCAGCATCCGCTTCCACCAGAGGTTCTGCTTGCGGCGGAGCCGTTCAGCATAGTCAGGCGTATCGGTGCTCAAGGCAACCCTCCGTTTGTGCGTACGCTGTCATGAGAACCCGCCGGCTGTCCCGATCTGCAGATGACGCAACAGGTCCGCCGCCGTGGTCGCCACGCCCACCGGGAACGGGGTGAGACCATTGCGGTCAAGGTCCTGCCAGACCCGGGATCTCAGGCTCAGATCCCTGGCCTGCATGGTGGACACGGCGGATGCCCCCAGCACAATACGCGACCGGCTCTTGAAGATCCTGCGGACCTCGCCCAGGACCGCACCGATCGTGATGGCACGCTGGGACGCCAGGATCTTGGTGACGACGTTCGGCTGGGTCGTCGACACGTCCTGCTGCAGACGCACCATTCCCGATGCGATCAGCCTCCCGCAGTCTGGGGCGAACAGGTAGTCGCGCAGGGTGTCCAGAGAGACATAGACCGACAGGGGCTGGCCGGTGAGGTGGCTCCGGCAGATCTGCGAGATGAGACCCTGGGCCTTCCCGAGGTTCTGGCCGGGACCGTAGAGGTTGGCGATCCGGCCGATGAGCGAGGGCGTCCCGGTCTGCCGGCCCCAGGCGGTGACGAGCGCCTCGCCCTCCAGCTTGGCCTGACCGTATGGTGCCAGCGGGCGCACCTGGGAGAACTCGTCGTAAGGTGGCGCCCCCACGCCGGCATACACACCCCCGGCCGAGGAGGCAAAGAAGAAGGCCCCGTTGCGAGGGTCCGGTGCGCCCGCGAGCACGTCGAGGGTCTCCCGCAGCGCTGTCAGCTCGAGCCGGAGCACCTCGGCCGAAGTCCCCGTGACCCCCGCACCTGCGCACCAGGCCACTGACCACCGGCGATCGCCCACCGTGCTCAAGAACTCCGATGCTCGCCGGCGCAGGTCCTCGGCACCGGCGCCGGGTGAGGTCCAGTCGATGGGATCGAGCGGATGCCACAGGTGCCTGCCCGACCCGCTGGCAACCTCTGATCCACCAGGTGCGGTCCCCCGCGTCCTGTGATGCATCGCCTCGTCCACGGCACGCTCAACGCTCTGGCCGAGCAAGCCTCCCCGGCCGATGACCCAGGTCAACGCGGGGGTCGACTGCCCTGAGCTCACAGCTTATCGAGCCCGCTGTGCCCGGTTCGGCCAAGCGGGCCCTCCTGCGGATCGCCGACGATGAGGTACAGCGGCTTACCCATGGCCATGTTGACCACGACTCCGACGTACTCGGCGATGACCCCGAGCGAGAACAGGATCGCGCCGGTGCTCACGAGCACGACGACCATCGTGGAGGTCCACCCCTGGGGGATGGTGTCCGTGGTGGCCCTGACGACAAGCAGATACAGCGCGAAGCAGAGCCCGCCGGCGCCGAACAGCACACCAAGAGCGCTGACCATGCGCAAGGCACGCGTCCCGCTGCTCAGCACCAGGTGAACGAAGTGCGACAGCAGCGCCCTGGTGGAGTATCCGGACGGCCGGCCACCCTCGCCCCGAAGGCGCACCGGGCATGCCGCGGAGGGCCCGGAGACCCACCCCATGGCCACATCGAGGTAGACCCCCGAACCGGCATATGCGGCGACGCTTCGCCCGATCTCGCCGAGGACCAGACGGTAGCTCTGGAAGGTGCCCTCGGTCTGGCCTGTCAACAGCGTCGAGAAGACCCACTTGGCCAGTCTTGAGCTGCCGTTGCGCATCGCGTTGTGGGGAGGTCTGTTGACGGGATCGGCGTAGACGAGCTGGGCACCCTGCTTCAGGGCGACGTCCAGGAAGTCACCGATCTCGGCCGGGTCATGCTGACCATCCTCATCCATGGTCACGATCCAGTCCCCGCTGGACGACGCCATGCCCGCCAGCGTGGCCGCGTGCTGACCGAAGTTCCGGCTGAGCCACACCGGACGAATGAAGTCATAGGTTTCGGCCAGCTCACGGATCACCTTGTCCGAGCGGTCGGGACCCTGGTCATTGACCAGCAGCACTTCGGTGACCTGGAACTCGTGGCCGCCGGACGTCGGCGTCGGCACGGTGAGCTCGGCGATCTCCCGAACCAGCTCGCCCAGGGTGAGCTCACCCTGATAGACCGGGATCACGATCGAGAGACGGTGCGGCCTTCGTCCCTGTGCGGCCATCGAGTCAGACACGCTGGAATCCTAGTCCAGACGCTCAGTGGCATGCACAGGCCGACGTGGTGGCAGGGCGATCACCCGCCGAGCAGGCCCCGGAGAAGCGCAGGTGCCAACGTTGCGCCGAACTGCGCGCTCATGTGGTCAAAGTCGTAGTAGACGCTGGCTCCGCCGATAACGGCGTAGCACCGGCTGGCATCACAGAAGTAGTCAGACAGGTCGACCAGGTTGACGTCGCCGCCCATGGATCGGGCGGCTCGCATCATGTCGTCGTCAATCAGGACGGTGGAGCGCGGGTTTGCGCAGGCCTGCGGCTTGCCTGCGTTGACGGCCAGGCACTGCGGGCCACTCCGGTTTCCCGTTGTCGGGATATCCCGAAGGACCGTGACCCGGGAGAACCCCAGCCATTGCCGCCACACCCGTTCGAACCCGGACGGCCCCGAGCCGGCCGGGTCGTAGCGGTTCTGCTGTGCGTACCCGGTGGTGATGATGTCATCAGGAGCAAGAGCCCGGAGCTTCGTCGTGACCTTGGCCGTCCATCTCCGGCACACCTCGCCATCGCGAGAGCGGCGCTCAAAGATGATGCTCCTGGCGTCGGTCGCCGGGCATCCCCCGCTGAACATCTCAACGATCTGCCAGTTCCTGGCCTTGGCGATCCTGTGCAGTGCGCTTCTCCAGTGCTCGGCGTGGGAGTCACCGACCAGGGCCACCACCCGGCTGGGCTCGCCCGCGCCCCAGTAGCACGTCATGGCAGTGGGGTCCGATCCGGTCCTACGACATCCTGGCTTGGCCGCCCAAGGAGCATCCACCCTGGTGACGGCCACGAGGGGCAATGCAGTGAGTGCCGCTGGGCACCTGGCGCGGTTCTCCATCGCCGGCGCGCCGAAACACGGTTGGGCCGAGACCTCGGCCAGGAGCGCGGCGTTCTGCC
This sequence comes from Actinomycetota bacterium, assembly GCA_040006795.1. Classification (GTDB taxonomy): domain Bacteria; phylum Actinomycetota; class Actinomycetes; order Actinomycetales; family Dermatophilaceae; genus UBA4719. The sequence continues at coordinate 38,602 of JBDTWH010000256.1, forward strand.
TCTCCCGAACCCCAGCCGCATACATCTGCGTCCCGGAGACGAGTGCGATCACCACCATGGCAGCGGCAGCCGCTGAGAGGGTGGCTCTCGGGGTCAGGGTCAGACGCGGCCAGAGCCGGGTCGCATCCTCGACATAGCGCCTGCTCAGCCCCGCGATGACCAGGCAGATCATCAAGAGCACCAACAACTCTGGCGTCCCGAGCGTGTGGAGGAGGACGTAAGGGGCGAACACCAGCAACGGCCAGTGCCACAGATAGACGGAGTACGACACGTCTCCCAGCCACTGAACCGGGCGAAGCCTGAAGATCCAGCCGCTGGGATCTGCCCGGCCGGTGTCCCCGGCCACGATGACGGCGGCGGTGGCGATCACCGGCAGGGCCGCGGCATAGCCAGGGAACGGAGTTGCGCCGGAGAAGAACCAGGCTGCGGCAAGCAGTCCCGCCAGGCCCAGCCAGCGCAGCATCCGCGCCAGGGCCGGGGACGGCGCCCACTTGCGCATCAACAGGACCACAAGCGCCCCGGCGCCGAACTCCCACGCGCGGGTCGGCGTGATGAAGTAGGCCGCGGCCCGGTGCGTCTGGGTGGCCCACACGGAGAAGGCGAAAGAGCCGGCAGTGACCATCAACAGCGCCACGCCGACCGTGGTCGTCGTGCGGCCGCGCAACCACCTGCGGCCGAGCACGCAGGCGATGATGATCAGGGTGGGCCAGACCAGGTAGAACTGTTCTTCGGCCGAGAGCGACCAGTAGTGGGTGACGGGCGTCGCAACGTCGTTGGAGGCGGAGTACGTCACTGCTTTTGACGCGAGCCAGAGGTTCTCGACGTAGAACCCGCTGGCCGTGACCTCCCGCGCGGTCTGCGACCACAGGTCCGTCGGCAGGAACAGGATCGTCCCCAGGGCGACGAACAGGAGGACGAGCACTGACGCCGGAAGAAGCCTGCGAACCCGGCGGGCGTAGAAGGCCCACAGCCTGACGGTCCCGGTCCGGTCAGCCTCCCGGATCAGGTGGGAGGTGATCAGGTACCCGGAGATGACGAAGAACGCATCGACGCCGACGAATCCACCGGTAAGAGTCCCCGGCCAGAAGTGGTAGAGGACTACCAGGGCCACCGCCAAGGCCCTCAGCACCTGGATCTCGGGCAGGAACTGACGGTTTGCCCGGTCGGCAAGACGCTGCGGCAGAACTGTCACCGGGTGTGTCTCCTGCCTTCCTTACCAAACGTTCGATAGCTGGTGCCAGATTACCCATCGATCCGATCGCCGATGACCTGCGCGCTCAGCTCGCCGGGTACGACGGGTCGAGACCTCGGCTCACCGCGTCGATGAAGGTGACTTCGCCTTCATCCGGCGCCCGACCCATAGATAGGCAAGCCGGCGAGCGTAGGCCATCCCCCAGGCGCTGGCGTCTCCGCGCAAGAGGTCTGCCCTGCTCAGCAGCCCGAAGGTATCGTCGGCCAGACGATGGTGGAAACCGATCACCTGCCCGGACTGCTGGCGCGCGAGACGAACGCTCCACTGCGAGCTGCTGAGCCGAAAAGCAGCCAGCGCCTCGTCGACCCCGAAGAAGTCGCCCCGGAGCAGGACGTTGACGTAGGTGGCCTCATCGATCACATAAGGGTGACGGCCGTCCCAGCCGCCGGCGGCCAGCAGGGTCCCGCGCCGGATCAGGACGCAGGCCGGCTCACCGAAGATGTTTGACCCGGCTACCACGGTATGCCGCGCTGCCACTCTGCCCGGCACCTGACCGGTGAGCCCCGCGAGGCCTCGACGGGCCTTGATGATGCCTCCGCGTGCGTCGATGAGATCACGCTGTGCGGCGACCAGGACAACCGACGGGTTGGCGTCCATCACGTCGACCTGCCTCGCAAGACAGTCCGGGTAGATGAGGTCGTCACCGCAGACCAGCTTCACCAGCTCAGCCCGAGCGGCCATGGTGACCCGCTCCCAGTTCTGGGGAGCGCCACCCCCGGTCTGCGTTTGCAGAAGTCTCACCCGCGGGTCAGCGGCGTAGCGCTGCAGGAGCTGCCAGGTCCCGTCCGAGCTGGAATGGTCGGCCACGACCAGCTCGAAGTCCTCGAAGCTCTGGGCCAGGATCGAGTCCATCGTTGCCTCGATGAACTCGGCGTTGTTGAACGACGGCACCACGACAGAGACGCGGGGAGCCTTCTCACCGCTCATCTGTGAAGACCCCCGGAGGAAGGGGTGCGGCGGAACGAGTAGTGCTTGTGGGCAAACCAGCTGATCACCGAGGTGACGAACACGATCAGCGCCTGGGCCAGGAGAGCCGCCACATGGAAGATCTCGACCAGCACCGGCAGGAGCACGAGGTTGACAGAGAACGACACGACGTAGACCATCACGAACCGCCAGAGGTCCGCCAGCGCGTGACCTCGAACCCGGAAGACCACGAACCGGTACATCACGAAGGCGAAGAGCACCGCGATGACGTACGCGCAGACGAACGCGATCAGGTAGCGCTGCTGGCCCAGGATCGCCAGCAACGCAGCAAAGCAGAGGTAGCCGAAGGCCGTGTTGACTCCCCCGACCACGAGGAAGACGACCCGCTGGTCACGGATGACCCGCAGCAGCCAGCCTGGTGGTCCTGACATACCGCCGGCGGGCGTTAGCTCAGGACTCATGGATACATCCGCATCGTGCGAACAACCTTAGCGATCGGGTCACCGGGTGAACAACGTCAGGCCTTGCAGTCCGCCACGCGGTAGATGACTGCAGTCAGGCCTTCGCCGATCGGCGTCAGCCCTGCCGTGTGCTGCAGGTTGACCAGCCCCGAGTAGCTCGACTGCCGTTCGTCATCCGCCTGGTACCGGTCGCTGTCATCGACGATCGCTCCGACCTTGAGGCGTTTGAGGGCAGCGCACACCGCAGGGTCCGTGGTGAAGGACTTGAACCGGCGCGATACCAGACGGATGTCAGAGGTCGGGTTGGAGGTGGTGTGCGGTATGGCGACCGGATGTCCGGACCAGATGGCGGAGAACTGCGCCCCTGTGAAGGGACTGCCCAGAACCGTCTCGCCCGCGGGGATCTGGGTGGCCAGCTTCTCGTAGAGGACCTGCTCGTCAGCGGTGACCAGCAGGTGAGAGAAGTTCTGGTTCCTGTAGCGGTCCTGCAACACCTGTGCTCCCTGGCCGATCTGGTTGGGGTACACGGCTGCGGCAGCCACCAGCATCCCGAGCGCCGCGACACCCAGGGCCTTGTGCGAGGAGAGCGGGCGACCAAGGACGTCCGATGAGAACCGGCCCACAAAACGGGCCAGCGCATCCGCGGCGCTCGTGATACCGAGCGCGGCCAGCGGCACTGCCGTCATGGGGATCAGCGCTGCGACCCGTTGGGCGTCGTTGAACCAGAACCCGGTCAGCTCCCGCGCGAGCCAGCTCGGCGAGCCTGCAGCGAGCATGTACAAGAAGACCAGGAAGACGTGGCTCACGAGCAGCCAGCGCAACCGGGGAACATTGAGCAACCGGTAGAAGCCCCACAACGTCGCGGCTCCGAAGACCCAGTGTGCCTTGGTGATCACCGTCGACAGGGTCAGTGCCTGCCCCATCGCCTGGTTCATCGTCATGAGCTCGGGCCAGTTGAAGTCACGCACGGCGTTCAGCCCGGGCACAAGGTTCATCGACGCCCAGAGCCCGACAGCGACGATCCAGCCAAGCAAGAGCCACAAGAGCGAACGGCGCAGCTGTTGCGACCCCTGCGCGCGGCTGCTGGCCACCAGTCGTGCCGAGAGAATGACCCCGCCGATGAGGACCCAGATGCCCAGCGCGAAGACAGCGCCGGGGTGGGCGAAGTACATCCCCACCAGGCCGAAGAATCCCGCGAACAGGACCGTCCACCAGCTCAGTCCCGACCCGAGCGCCAGACCACTCTCGACGGCCGCGGCCTCGATCTCATCCAGCGTCGCGCCGTCGGCTGCAGCCCCGGAGGAGTTGATGTCGTCCTGCGCGTTGGGCGAGCGCGGCATCACGTGCAGCACCATGAACATCAACGCGATGGAGGCCGGCAGGGTGGACAGGGACAGCACGTTGGGCCAGAGAACTCCGAAGCTCAGCATGATGTAGGGGAACAGGGTGATCGCCCCGCAGCACAGCCCCAGAGCCAGACTGGTCAGGAGGCGAGCGTGCGGCAGGACGCGCGAGCAGAGCCAGACCATCGACAACGGCCAGACGACTCCACCGATGGCCCAGCCGACCGCGTTGGCGCCGATCACGACGTTGACCCCGGTCAGCGAGCTGACCATTGCCGTCACGTCGTGCCACAGCGGCGGGTACCACGCCGTGGCGGCGGCGCCCGATGCAGCACCGACGTGGCCCCCGTCCGGGAACCCGGAGTGAATCACCGACAGCACCGCGTTGTAGTGGAAGCCGGCGTCGATGGTCTGCGACGGGCGGCCGGGATCGCGCACCCCGAGCACGAAGTTTGCCGCCACGAGTGCGGCGGCCAGGGCGACGGTGGCGAGCCACCAGATCGTCCGGCGACGTGGCACCCACCAGCGCGCAGGCAGTGCAGGTCGGCGCAGCGCCCTGTTGCCGGCCCGCCAGGCGATGGCGATGCGCCCGAGGACGGCGATCAGGGTCAGGAGCGCGAGCGAGACAAACACCGCAGCAATGCTCCACCGACCGACGACGACGGGCACCATGAGCGTCGCGATCGCGAGCACGCCCAGAGAGGTCAACGGCGCCAGGCCCAGCGCATCGAATCCGCGAGTGCCCAGGCCGTAGTTGACGATAAGTCCCGGCACCACCAGCAGCAGCGCCGCCACCAGGGCCGGGACCAGCGCGACTCCCCAGCTCGCAATCATGGGTGAGTCACCACGACCGGCTCACCCGTCGACCCCGCCACTCTCGAGCGGCGCTCCTGCCGCGAAGTGCGGCGCGAGCTTGTTGTCGACCATGCTGAGCGCGGCACCGATCGCCATATGCATGTCGAGGTACTTGTAGGTGCCCAGGCGACCACCGAACAGGACGCCGTTCTCGGCCCGGCCCGCATCCCGGTACCTCAGCAGCTGCTGTCGGTCCCTTGCCGTGTTGACCGGGTAGTACGGCTCGTCCTGACCACCGGCGAACCGCGAGAACTCTCGCATGATCACGGACTTGTCGCCGGGGTAGTCACGCTCTGGGTGGAAGTGACGGAACTCGTGGATGCGCGTGTAAGGCACCTCCTGGTCGGCATAGTTCATCACCGACGTGCCCTGGAAGTCGCCGGTGGCCACGACCTCACGCTCGAAGTCCAGGGTGCGCCAGCCGAGCCTGCCATGGGCGTAGTCGAAGTACTGGTCAACCGGCCCCGTATAGACGACCGGGATGTTGCCGACGACGTTGGCCTTGTTGACCGCCTGGGACGTATCGAAGAAATCGGTGTCGAGCCGCATCTCGATGCGGGGGTGGCTCGCCATCCTCTCCAGCCAGGCCGTGTAGCCACCGACCGGCAGACCCTCGTGGGCGTCGTTGAAGTACCGGTTGTCGTAGGTGTAGCGAACCGGTAGTCGCGAGATGATCTCGGCCGCCAGCAACGTCGGGTCGGTCTGCCACTGCTTGGCGGTATAGCCCTTGATGAACGCCTCATACAGGGGCCTGCCGACCAGTGAGATCGCCTTCTCTTCGAGGTTCCTGGCGCGGGCGCCCGAGAACTCGCCGGCCTGCTCGGCGATCAGTGCCCGCGCCTCGTCCGGGGAGTAGGCGGCGTCGAAGAACTGGTTGATGGTGCCCAGGTTGATCGGCATCGGGAACACCTGACCGCGAAAGTTGGTGTACACGCGATGCTGGTAGCTCGTGAAGGCGGTGAAACCGTTGACGTACTCCCACACCCGTTCGTTCGAGGTGTGGAAGAGGTGCGAACCATAGCGATGCACCTCGATGCCGGTCTCGGCATCGGCCTCGCTGTAGGCGTTGCCGCCGAGATGGGCCCGGCGGTCGATGACCAGGACGTTCAGCCCGAGCTTCTCTGCGCACTGTTGCGCAACGGTTAGCCCGAAGAACCCCGAGCCGACGACGACAAGATCCGCGTTCACGCGCTCTTCCAAGGTCTGGGCATCAAAGGTCTGGGCATCAAAGGTCAGGGCTTCCAGGGTCTGCGAGTCAAAAGGCACGACGTCAAGAGGTCAGGGCATCGGCCTCAGGGTACCCGAGCGATCTTGCGAAACCTCATGAAGCCTCGCGGGTCCGCCGGCAGGTCGGGGACGTAGCCCGAGGCCTCGAACAACCGCACCGAGGCGCCGTTGTCAGCATGAACCACCGCAAGGTATGCCGAGACGTCAGTCCCACTGGACCGCGTCCGCTCACATAGAGCCGTCTCAGCCGCTCGAAGCAGGGGACGTGCCAGCGACTGTCCACGTCGCCCGGGAGCCACCGTGATGGAGACCTCCCACTCAGGCCAGCCCCCTGGCCGGCCTCTCCTTGCCCCCGGTTGGCCCGATTCTCGTTCGCCCACCGGCTCCCGGACGAGATCCCAGCGGACGGTGCCGACCGGACCGCCGGCACTACCGGCGTCGTGCACCACGAGAAGCATCCGGTCGGTTCTCGTGAGGCTGGCCTCGAGCCAGCGGAGATGGTCATCCCACGGGACCTCGGCGGACGACCTCGAGCCTGCCCGGGTGGCCGGGTCGTTGCGCCAGCTCCAGAGCTGTTGCGCGTCCTGGAGGGTGGCAGGGCGGGCGACCAGGGCCACAGCATCCGGCGTGGGCAAAGATACCGGGCGCAGCCTCTGACGCTTCGCCATCTCCCAGGTCCGCACCACCCGCCAGGAGCCCAGTCCGTCCACGACGCGGCGACCAGCAGCCGCCAGCGCCGCGCGCACCCCTGGGTGGGTCAAGGCCCTCGTGAGCAGCTCAACGGAACCTGCATCCTTGCCCAGCTCCGGCCCACCCAGGCCAACCGCCGCGCCGGCCGCCACCACCTCGTCATACCCCGCACGCTGGTTGTCCACAGCCCACACGAGCGCAGCCGGCACACCCAGGCAGCACAGCTCCCAGATCGAGGTCCCGGCCGCGCTGATCACCAGATCGCGGGCTGACATCAGCTCGGCGAGGTCGTCGACGGGAGCCAGGACGGTCAGCGAGAGCCGGGAGCCTCGTGCCGCTGCAAGCGCCCGCTCCGCGTTCTCACCCTCCGCGATCGCCGTCACCTCCAGGGGCAGCCCGGTGCTGGACAACAGCCCAACCGCGGCGGGTACCAGGCCAACGGGATCCGTCCCCCCCATCACCACCAGCACCGAGCGGGCAACCTGCTGTCCCCGGTCAGACGCGACACCTGCCGCCGGCCTGCGGGCGTCGATGACTCGCCGGCGCACCGGCGTGTAACGGGACCCGCGCAGTAGCCAGCCGGATCCGTCCTCGGGCCGGCTCGAAAGCTCCGCGCCGAGGGTGGGGTCGACGACCACATCGGCCGGCCGGCGGCCGAACGCCCCGTCCTCCATGTTGCTGAAGACCACGTCGCTGACACCGGTGGTCGCAACGAGCTCCCCGAGCCGCTCCGAGGCCCCATACGAGTCGGCATGGAGCACATCCGGGCGCAGCCGCTGGACGAGGTCGACGACCTCGCGGGAGTCGCCCCCAGCCATGGCTGCCGGCAGGGATAGGACCTCGACCGGCGCGGTGACCAGCTGGCGAAGCAGGAGCTCACCCTCGAAATGTCCGGCAACCACCACGTCATGACCAGCCGCCACGGCAGCCTCAGCCAGAGCCAGCGAGCGCATCGCATGGCCGACGCCCAGCGATGCGCCTCCATCACAGCGCAGCAGGATTCGCATCAGCCGGCCTCGATGGGCTTCTGGCTGACACCGGCGTTGATGGCCACCAGATCCGGGCGGGCGCGCAGGACCGCGACAACATCGCTCCAGGCAGGCGGCGCATCGGACAGCTCGGCCACCAGCGCACGCAGCAGGACCAGATCCTCCTCGGTGTCCAGAGTGACCCGCAGGTCGTTCGCCGGGGGTGTCACGCACAGGCCCAGCAGTCGGTATGCCGTGGGGTCGGCATACAGAAGGGAGGTGACATGCACGCGATCGTGACCGACCGCAATACGGTCGACGGCACGCAACGCCTTCGCGGTCACCAGCTCGACATCCATGCCTCGCGGCAGGCAGCGCACCAGGACGGTCGACACGTAGTCGTGGCCGGGGGCCGCTGACCAGGCGCCGGCCACCGCGTCGATCAGGGTCGGGTCGAGGAGCGGGCAGTCCGCTGTCAGCCGTACGAGCGCGTCGGCGGGGTGGGCGTCCAGAGCTGCCACGAAACGGGAGAGCACGTCATCTTCGCTCCCGCGCACGACGGCGACCCCGAGGGACTCGGCAAGATCAGCCACCGCGTCGTCCCCGGCCAGCGTCGAGGTGGCCACGATGACCGTGTCGATCTGGGTGGCGGCCTGAGCCGCGCGGACCACCCACCCGAGGATCGGGCGTCCGCCCAGATCCTCGAGAACTTTTCCGGGAAGGCGGGTCGAGCCCGTTCGTGCCTGGATGACGGCATTGATGCCCATGGCGCTCCTCCTGCTCCTTCTGCCTGGTCTAGATGACGTCCCAGCTCAGGGGCGTGCCCTTCCTGGCATCAGCGCGAAAGGCACGGCCCTCGACCACGCTGAACAGGTCGGGTGCCAGCCCGCCGGCCGGCCGGATGGACCGAACGTTCGCGCGGGTGACCACGTCCCCCGCGACGACGTCCTGCACGACATACAGGGAACGACGCAGGCGAAGGCCCTCGCTCTCTGACGCCGTGGCACCGATCCGGGGCTGTCCGAGCGAGACCCTGGCGGTAGCCGACTCGCGGACCAGCGCCGCGAGCTCGTCCGGCTCGAGCGAGAACGCGGAGTCGACCCCACCGGCTGCTCGCGAGATGGTCACGTGCTTCTCGATGACGCAGGCACCCAGTGCCACCGCTGCGACCGCCGCGCCGATACCCATCGTGTGGTCGGACAGGCCCACCAGCGTGCCGAAGGTGTCCGCCAGCAGAGGGATGCCGCGCAGGTTGGAGTCGGCCGGGTCGGCCGGGTAGGACGCGGTGCACTGGAGCACCACGATCTGGTCGTTGCCGGTGCTGCGGGCGGCGGTGACCGCCGCATCGATCTCGCCGACCGATGCCATTCCCGTCGAGATGATGATCGGCTTGCCTGTGGCGGCCGCCAGCCGGATCAGGGGTAGGTCCACGATCTCCGAGGAGGCGATCTTGTGGCAGGGGACGTCCAGGTCCTCCAGGAAGGCGACTGCGGTCGGGTCGAACGGGCTCGAGAAGGCGAGCATCCCCAGCTCGTGGGCCAGCTCGAAGATCGGCGCGTGCCATTCCCAGGGGGTGTGTGCCTGCTCGTAGAGGTCATAGAGCCGGCGATCCGCCCAGAGCTCGTGTCCTGAGGAGATCCGGAACCCCGGGGCGTCGACGTCGATGGTGATCGTGTCGGCGGTGTAGGTCTGGAGCTTGATCGCATGGGCGCCCGCGCCGGCTGCCGCACGCACGATGGCCAACGCCTTGTCGAGGTCTCCGTCGTGGTTGCCCGACATCTCGGCGACGATGAACGGCTCGACGTCAGGACCGACGCCGCGACCACCGATGGTGATGTGGCGCGCACCGGGGTGACCAGCTGGCTGACTCATGATGTCCTCGCTCCCGCGCCCCGCAAGGCACGCTCCTTGTGCTGGGTCTGACCGTGACATCATGCCGTATACCCGAGCAGCGCCTAGGAGACCCGAATGTCAGTCCTGTCAGATTCCTCGATTCTCGTCACCGGCGGGACGGGATCCTTCGGCAAAGCCTTCATCCGCGAGCTCCTGGACAACCACGAACCACGGCGCATCGTCATCTACAGCCGTGACGAGCTCAAGCAGTACGAATGCCGGCAGATGTTCGGGGACGACCAGCGTCTGCGCTGGTTCATCGGCGACATCCGCGACCTGCCCCGCCTGAACCGGGCCATGCACGGCGTCGACTATGTCGTGCACGCTGCCGCCCTCAAGCAGGTCGACACGGCTGAGTACAACCCCTATGAGTTCGTCAAGACCAACATCATCGGCTCGCAGAACGTCATCGAGGCGTGCATCGATGCCGGTGTCCAGAAGGTCGTGGCACTGTCCACGGACAAGGCATCCAGCCCGATCAACCTCTATGGCGCCACCAAGCTGACCGCAGACAAGCTGTTCATCACCGGCAACCACTACGCCGCCGCCTACCCCACCCGTTTCAGCGTCGTCCGGTACGGCAACGTCATGGGCAGCCGCGGCTCGGTCATCCCGTTCTTCCGCAAGCTGGGCGAGGCGGGTGAGTCGTTGCCCATCACCGACCTGCGGATGACCCGTTTCTTCATCACCTTGCCCCAGGCTGTGAAGTTCGTGCTCGACTCCTTCGAGATGATGCACGGTGGCGAGCTCTACGTTCCCCGCATCCCCTCCATGAAGATCACCGACCTTGCCCAGGCGGTGGCTCCCGGTGCGCCGATGCACAACATGGGTCTGCGGCCCGGCGAGAAGCTCCATGAGGAGATGATCTCCGCGGAGGAGGGCCGCCGTGCCCTTCGCGTCGGGGACCGTTACGTCCTGCAGCCCGACCTCGCAGCCTGGGGCTACCAGGCTCCGGCCAACGGCGAGCCGGTGGCCGACGGCTTCCACTACACCTCGGACACCAACGACCAGTGGTTCACCCTCGAAGAGATCACCAAGATCCTGGAAACGGACGTCTGAGACCTTGCTGCCCTATGGACATCAGTCCATCGACGACTCCGACATCGAGGCCGTGGCTGCCGTCCTGCGCGGCGACTGGCTGACCACCGGCCCCGCGGTGACCGCCTTCGAGGCAGGCCTGGCCCGGGTCGCGGGCGTGTCCCGCGCCGTTTCGGTCACCTCCGGGACCGCCGCCCTGCACGTCGCGTATGCGGCCCTCGGGGTAGGCGCCGGGGACGAGGTGGTGACGACCCCGCTGACCTTCGTGGCGACCGCGACCTGTGCCTCGGTCCTGGGCGCCACGATCGTGTTCGCCGACGTCTGCCAGGACACGGGCAACCTCGACCCGCAAGCGGTCGCGGCCGCGATGACCAGCCGCACCCGGGTCGTGGCAGGGGTGGACTACGCAGGACATCCGATCGACGCCCCGGCGCTGAACGAGATCGCTCATCAGGGCGACGCCGTCCTGCTCGAGGACGCCGCGCACTCCATCGGTGGCTCGCTGGACGGCCACCCGGTGGGTTCGCTGGCAGACGTCACCACGTTCTCGTTCTTCCCGACCAAGAACCTGACCACCGCCGAGGGTGGGGCGCTCGTGAGCAGTCTGCACGATGTGGTCGACCGGGCCCGCACCTACCGCAGCATCGGGCTGGTCCGCGACCCCCTGCTGCTGCGTCTCCCGGACGAAGGCCCCTGGCACCAGGAGGTCCACGCCTTCGGGATGAACTACCGCCTGCCGGATGTGCTCTGCGCGCTCGGCTCCAGCCAGCTGCTGAGACTGCCCGCGTTCAAAGCCCGCCGGGACGCCATCACGGCTCGGTACAACGCAGGGCTGTCCGGTGTCGACGAGCTGCAGCTGCCCCAGTGCCGCGAGGGCGCGGATCCGATGTGGCACCTCTACCCGCTGCGGATCCGCGACGGTCGCCGGCGCGGCCTGTTCGAACACCTCCGGGCTAACGGCATCGGGGTCCAGGTCAACTACCTGCCCGTCTACCGGCAACCCGTCTACGCCGACCTGGGCTACCTCCGCGGAATGTGCCCGGTGGCAGAGGACTTCTACGAGCAGGAGATCTCGCTGCCCATGTATGCCGACCTCACCGATCCGGACATCGACCGCGTGATCGCGCTGGTCCGCGGATTCGTCGGCGCCTGACCCCGCCGTCCGGATGACGACTCCCGAGCCTGCCGGCAATGACGAACCCGGCGTGTCCCCCGGCGCTGCGGCGAGCAAGGGCGTGCTCGGCCGCGGGTCCGTCTACACGCTCGGTACAGCTGCCCCGATCCTGGCCAACCTTGCGGTCATTCCCGTGGTGACCCGCCTGCTGGGGGTCGCAGAGTTCGGCGTGGTGGCGATCGCGATCGCCGTCCTCCAGGTCGCCACGATGACGGCGAGCCTCGGGATGCCCTCGGTGATCACCCGGCAGGGAATCCTCGCGGGCTCCGGACTGGCCGGTGCCCGCGCCCTGCTCGTTCGCGGGTCCCTGATGACGGTCGGGCTGCTGGTCGCGATCATCCTCACGGCGCCGCTGTGGGACCCGATGGTGCGGGTGACGTTGCGGGGGCCCCTCCTGCTTGCCCTGGCCGCGAGCGCCTTCTTCGTCGTGGTCGAGAACTCCCAGGCGCTGTTGCGGGTGCTGGATCGCCCGGGCGCGTTCGTCTCCCTGTCCCTGATAGCCACCCTCGGAGGGCCTCTGCTGGGGCTGGCCATGCTGGCCCAGCATGCCACCCCCCAGCGCTATCTGGTCGGGCTCATCGCCGGCTATGCCGTGGCGGCGGCAGTCGGGCTCGTCCTCTGCCTGCGCGGTGGCCGTCCGCAACGCGACCGCGGTGACACCCGTGCCGCCCTGCGAATGGGACTGCCGATCATCCCGCACCTGGTGGCCCTGTTCCTGGCCACCAACGCACTGGTGTTCCTCGCGACGCGTCTGTACAACATCCCCACGGCAGGCCGTATCTCGCTGGCTTTGCTGGTGGGCAGCTCACCGGCAGTCATCACCTCGGCGCTGAACAACTCGTGGGCACCCATCGTCTACCGGGCTCCCGACCACGAGCGCGGCACGGTGCTAGCACACACCGCCCGTGACATCTCGACGCTGGCGGCTCTCATCTCAGGCGGTGTCGCGCTCCTGTCACCATGGCTGATGCGCTTCGTGGCCGGTGCTGGTTTCGCTCCGCTCGAGCTGGTGCCCGCGGTGGCGATCGCCGCCTTCGGCTGCGTCCTGTCCGTGGCCTACCTGGCCAACGTGCACCTCATCTTCGCCGCCGGCCGATCGCTGTGGCTCTCCGTGGTCACCCCTCTCAGCCTCCTGACCGGCCTCTCCTTCGCCTACCTTGTGGGAAGGCAGAACCCGATCCTGCTCACCGTCGGCTTCCCGGCCACCTATGCCGCGCTCGCTGTTGGCACCGCCTGGCTACGCCGCTATGTTCACGCAGTGAGGTGGAGCGAGACCGCGCTACTGCTGCCCACATGCCTCGGGCTCGCCCTCTGCGCCCTCGGCGGCCTGTTGCCCACCTCGGGGACGGCGGCCCTGGTCAGGGTTGGCGTGGCCGCCCTTGCCGGACTCGGGACACTGCAGCTGGGACGCCGGGTCCTAAGCTGAGCCCCTGATCTCTGCGGCACCGGCCGACAGAACCCCCCTGGGAAGACCTCCGGGCCGCACCGCGCGATGGCTCGACCTGGTTCCTGACGGAGAAGCAGCCCGGTTAACGGCGCAGAGGCGGGCTGATCACCGGGATCGGCGCCGGCAGCGGGTCAAGAGCCGCGGCGTGGGCCGGCAGCGGCCTTGGCAGGTGGGACATCGGATGTCTGAGCCAGGTCAGGGGGCTGGCGCCGACCTGTTTCTCGCTCGAGCCGGGATCACGCTCGCCCAGACCAACGACGTTCATCGCCTTGCGGAGCGGCGCGCCGGCCCAGTACTGCATGGCCGGTCCTGCTGAGCGACCCGTCCAGCCGAGGGCAGATCGCAGCTCTCCGGGCTCAAGGAGGTGCTGGAAGCCCAGCTCGGTGCGCGCCAGGTCAGTGGTGACGCCTCGGTCGAGGCGGTCACCGTGCAGCTCCGGCCACAACGAGCGAATCTCGTCCTGACCATGAATCTCGGCACCGGTGATCGACAGCGGATCTCCGTAGACACCCACGTCCCGACCGAGCGAGGCGGCGTACAGCACGGGGGTCATCAACCGGTTGGCCACCACCCGCTGAGAGGCAAGCACCAGCGCGAGGATGCGCGAGAGGAAGTCCGGGTCGTGCCGGGACCCTGCCGTGACCACCCGATGGCCGGCGTCCAGCCAGGAGTCGACGATGTCGCGCTTGTGGATGTCCTCGGAATGCAGACACACCGTGGATGGGCCCTCGGCGCTCAGATAGGACCGGGCAAGGCTGCCCTGGTCCCCCCTGACCTCGACGATCCGGGTGCTGTGCAGTGGCATGATCAGCGTCCCGCTCCCGTTGCCGGCCGCCAGCTGCCCTCGCGCCTGCTCGGTCGAGACGAGGTAGGCCCACGGTGCCCCAAGTGGGAAGCTGACCCGCGGCGACCTCGCGGGATCCCAGGCACGTGAGCCATGGGACCAGACGAAGAGCTTGCGCGTGCCGTTCTTCTCGACGTCCGGAAAGTCCCCGAAGTTGACCGGGATAGGGGGGACGGTGGTCCAGCCATGCTGAATCAGGCCCGCCACGTGCCGCGGCCGAGGAAGCCCCGCGTATCCCGCCAGCGCCGCCGTGTGCCCGTAGAAGTGGTTCTGGATATCCATGGATGCCTCCTGATCGGGTCCCCGGACCGGGCGCACCGTCGGCACACACACGTTTCGGATATTCTACTCAGCGCCCCGATGCACGATTTTCCGGACTGAGAAGGACCATCACCCGTGACCGTCGACGTGTTATTCCCCTACTACGGCGATGTCGCCCTGATGAAGCAGGCGGTCGACAGCGTCCTGGGTCAGACGAGCCCGGACTGGACGCTGACCGTGATCGACGACGGGTACCCGGACGACAGCATCCCCGGCTACTTCGGCGCGCTGGCTGCCCAGGACGCACGCATCACCTACGTTCGCAACGAAGAGAACCTGGGGGCAAACGCCAACTATCGCAAGGCGCTCACCTTCGTTCGGAACGAGCTCGCGGTGGTGATGGGGGCCGACGACGTCATGCTGAGCACCTACATCGAGACCGTCGTGGCGGCACACGAGCAGTTCCCGTCGGCGCAGATCATCCAGCCGGGCGTCGAGGTCATTGACGAGCACAACCAGCCCAGCATGACTCTCGTCGACAGGATGAAGCGGGTCTACGCCCCCCATGTGCATGGCTCCGGCGGACACCGGCTGCTGAGCGGTGAGCCGCTGGCGATCAGCCTGATGCGCGGGAACTGGCTCTATTTCCCCTCCATCTGCTGGAAGTCCGACTCGCTCGTCGCGACGAACTTCCGCGAGGGCCTGAACGTCGTTCAGGACCTCGCCCTCGCACTGGACCTGATCAAGGCCGGGGGCAGCCTGGTCCTGGACAGCAGGGTCTGCTTCCAGTACCGCAGGCACCGCGCGAGCGACTCGTCATGGCGCGCGCTGGAGGGAACACGCTTCATCGAAGAGCGCGAGTTCTTCGCCGAGATGGCGGACGAGCTCCAGGCCATCGGCTGGCGGCGGGCGGCCCGCACTGCGCGACTGCACCTGTCATCGCGGCTGAACGCGGCGACCCTGCTGCCCAAGGCGTGGCGAACCAAGCAGCACCAGGGCGTTCACAACCTGCGCGAACATGTGCTGGCGAGGCCAGGCCGCACCACAAGATGACGACGTCCGAGTCAGATCAGCGGGGAGATGACCGCACAGAGCTCGGCTTAGACTGTGCTGAGGCCCGTGAGGAGTGGATCAGACGTGGATGACACCTGGGTGATCATTCCTCTGTACAACGAGGAAGATGTCATAGCCAGCGTCATCCTCGACGTGCTCCCGGAGTTTCCGCAGGTGGTGTGCGTCGATGACGGCTCTACCGACGGCTCGGCCGCTGCCGCGGCCGCTGCGGGTGCCCGGGTCGTTCGTCACCCCTTCAACCTCGGCCAGGGTGCCGCACTGCAGACCGGCTTCCAGTTTGCCCTGGCCGACCCGGAGATGAGGTACGTCGTCACCTTCGACGCCGACGGGCAGCACCAGATCGCCGACGCTGTCGGCATGGTCGGGCGACTTCGGGCGGGCGAGGCCGAGGTGATCTTCGGGTCACGCTTCCTGGATGACCGGACCAAGGCGAACTTCGCCAAGAAGATGGTGCTCCGGGCTGCCGTGGGCTACACCAACATGACAACGGACACCCGCCTGACGGACGCGCACAACGGACTGCGCGCGATAAGCCGTCGCGTGGTCGCCCAGCTCGATATCACCCAGAACCGGATGGCGCACGCCAGTGAGCTTGTCGCCCAGATCGGGGCGTCCAAGGCAACCTATGTCGAGCACCCCGTGCACATCCTCTACACCGACTACTCAAAGGCCAAAGGTCAGTCCCTATGGAACTCCATCAACATCCTGGCCGACCTGATGCTGCGATGACAGCCAGGCGACCGGCCTGCGGAAGGCAGCGCGCATGAAGATCGTCGCGATCCAGCTGGTACTCATCGTTGCCGTCGTCGTGGTGGCGGTCAGGCTGCTGCGCGGCCGCGGCGCCCGCACCCAGGCGGTGCGACGCCTCGGGCTGGTGATCTTCGCCGCCCTGGCAGCGTGGTCGATCCTCTTTCCGTCGGTCGTGACCAGCTTCGCCAGGCTGGTCGGGGTTGGCCGCGGCACCGACATGGTGCTCTACGCCCTGGTCGTTGCCTTCCTCAGCTTCACCCTGACGACGTTCGGCAGGTTCCACGACTTCGAGACCCGTTACACGCAGCTCGCCCGGAGGCTGGCCCTGGACGAGGCCGGCCCGCCCCGACCCGAGGCGAGCGGGCCTGAACAGCGGGAGGATCCGCATGCCGGATCGTGACCAAGGTACGAGCCGTGACGTAGACCTGGATGACGAGGTCTATGTGGTGGACACCCGAGGTCGAAGGCGCCCTCGTGAGGCTCGCTCGGGACGCAGATCGTCGGAGCCGAGCCACCGACGCCGCCGGGTCGTCGTGGGGGCAGTGGTCCTTTTGGTGGCCTGGCTGGCCTTCATGGTCTGGGTCCCGTTCAACGCCTGGGGCGATGTGCACCGCGTCAGCGCTGACCCCACCGGTGCCCGGCCCGCGGCGTCCAAGGGGCATGACTACGTCCTGGTGGGCTCTGACAGCCGTCAGGGGCTGACGCCGGAGCAGCAGAAGCAGCTCAACACCGGCTCGGTCAAGGACGCGGGCGGCCTGCGCACCGACTCGATCATCCTGGTCCACGTCCCGTCAGGTGCTGGCAAACCGGCCCTCATCTCACTGCCGCGTGACAGCTATGTGCCGATCCCGGGCCATGGGCACAACAAGATCAATGCCGCGTACTCACTCGGCGGGCCGAAGCTGCTCGTCAAGACGATTGAACAGGTCACCGGGGTGCGGATCGACGGGTACGTCGAGATCGGCTTCGCGGGCTTCGCCTCGGTCGTCGACAGTCTCAGCGGTGTCGACATCTGCGTGAAGCACACCATGAAGGACGCCTACGCCGGCATCAACCTCAAGGCGGGATGCCAGAACCTCGACGGACGCAACGCACTTGGTTACGTCCGGGCCCGATACTCCGATCCGCGGGGGGACATCGGTCGCGTGGAGCGACAGCGCCAGTTCCTCGGCGCCATCATGCACAAGGCGGTCAGCCCGTCGACGGTGCTCATCCCCTGGCGGTACTACGCGTTCTCCACCAGCGCCGGAGCCGGGCTCACCGTCGGCCAGGATGTCACGTTGCGCGATGTCACCAGGGTCCTGCAGGCCATGCGCACGGTCTCCGGCGGAGACGGTCTCTCCCTGACCGTCCCGGTGTCCAACACGGGTCTGGCCACAAATGTGGGCAGCGCCGTGAAGTGGGACACCCCGAAGGCTGTGGAGCTGTTCAACGCGATCAAGAACGACACGCCGCTGACGGTGGCCCCGGCCGGCAGCGGCGGCTAGCCGATGACGTCAGGCCTCGTAGCGCCTAACGGGGCCAGCCGAGATATTTGGGATGACGCGTGTAGAAGCGCACCGCGCTGCGCAGATGCAGGAGCATGCCCCGGTTGAGGCCCTGACGGCTGTCGCCCCGCCACTCGTGAACCCACCGCAGCTCGGCCGTCACCGAGACCGGTATCCCCAACCGACCTGCACGCACTCCCAGCTCGACGTCCTCCAGGTAGAGGAAGTACTCCTCAGGCCAGCCGCCTATGCGGTCGAACACGGCTCGGGACAGGGCGGTGGCCCCTCCGGCGCACCAGACGACCGGCCCGGACTCGTACGGTCCCACCGGCCACAGATAGCGCTCCAGGGCCGCTTTGGGGGCAAGCCCACGATGGGCCAGCTTGGCCAGCAGATAGGGTCCCCCTCTGGCCGCGCTCTGGGGCGTGCCGTCCTCGAAGTCCACCCGCGGCGCCACGATGCCGCCGGTCCGGTCGATCTCGGCCGCCAGAGTCGCCAGATCCCCGACCTTGACACCCAGATCGGGGTTGGCGAACAGCAGGTAGTTCCCTGTGGCCACCTGTGCGCCACGATTGTTGGCCGCCGACAGACCCACGTTGCTGCCCATCGGCAGATAGCGAAAACCCTGCTTCAGGGCAAGCGCCTCGACCTCAGGTTCGTCGGCGTTGTCGACCACGATCACCTCGACGTCGTGAGCCGCGACCCCGGCCAGGTCACCGTCCGCGATCAGCCCCTCCCAGTGCTTGGTCAGCATCTCGATGCTGTGGAAGCTGGTCACGATGATGGACCAGGTCGGATGGGGTGGCTCCAGCACCTCCGCTGCGGCGAAGGTCTGTTCCCAACGGCGCGCTGATGTCGCCTCGGGCAGCGCCGTACGGTACTGCTTCCCCAGCTCCGACCACCTTCTCAGCAGGCGGGCGCTTGCCGAGAGGCTCCCCGCCAGGGCAGACATCGGGTGAGGGGCCACCATCTCACGCCGCACCGTCTCCGCTGCCCGATCGCGTGCCATCGGCAGATCACGATGCAGCCAGCCCGGACCGTGCAACACGTCCTTGAGGGCGGCCCAGCGGATGGCAGCCGCCGCCGGGTCGCGCTGAGCCAGATGGCGCAGGCTGACAGCCATCCCCCCGGTCACCAGACGGGTCGGACGGCTGTCATGCAACAGAGCCGTGACAACACGGTTGCGGAGCAGGAAATAGTCCTGCCAGCCGGATTCAGCATCCTCACCGGTGCAGGGGTCATGCCATACGACCGCCCCGGGAAGCCCGACTGAGCCGAACCCGGCAGCCTTTGCCCTGATCCCGAACTCCACGTCGTCCCACTTGAGGAAGAAGGGCATCGGCAGGCCGATCGCCTCCACGGCGGTTCGGGGAACCAGGCACATCGACCACGGCTGGAAGTCCACGCTGTATGCCGGGCCCAGCCACGGATGGTCACTCACCGGAGCGTGGGCAAGATCTGTGCTCATCGCCGTGCCCGGCACCGGGGTCCGGGTGAACCGGGCGTGATCCACGATCTCGCCGAGCCGGTGGAGCCTCGTTGGCGCCGCAGCATCAAACATGTGGCCCCCGACAAGCATGGGCCGCCGCGTGGCCTGGGCGAATGCCCAGGCATAGCCAAGACCCTCTGGCTGCGCCAGCGCGTCATCATCCAGCAGTGCCACATGGCTGATCTGTGCGTCCTTCAAGCCTTCGTGCAAGCCCCTGGTGAAGCCACCGCTCCCACCCAGGTTCTGCTGCCGGATGACGGTCAGCATCTCGCCGAGTGAGTCGCGAACCGCTGTGAACCCGGCAGTCTCGGTCACAGGTGTCGGGCCCTGGTCGACGAGAATGACGCGCCCCAGCACTCCGGCCAGAGATCCACCGCCTTCCGCGGCCACGGCGAGGGCCCCCAGCTGGCGAAGGCAGGCCTGCGGCCGGTTGAAGGTGGTGATCGCCACTGCCAGCGAGCCCGGCCGGGGCGAAAAGTCATCTGTGACCCAGCGCCAGCCAACTTCGGCCTCAGCGCCGGTCCGGGCAGTCACGACAGGCCAGGCCCAGCCACCGTCGGCGCACTCGCCGGCGTCGACGGTGGCGGTGAAAGCGCCCTCTCTGGTGGGCCCTGAGGTGAGGTCGCGGCACATGCCCTGGGAGTCGCTCAGCCGGACGGTGACATCAACCGGCGCCGAGGAGGTGACCTCGAGGCGGACAGTGCTGACGGTGGTGAAGCGTCCCCAGTACCCCAGTGGCAGGGCATCGAGCCATCCGGAGAACTCGATGGTCTGTCCGGAAGCGAGCAGGACATGACCCGGGGCGCCCAGCCGCCCCTCACTTGCCGCCGAAAGGGCCGCGGCTCCGGGGACGACGAGCTCTGTGAGCAGGCCGCCGATCTGTGTGCTCACCTGTGGGGCGCCAGGTCGCAGCAGGCGCCAGCACGTGCCGCACCCGGGGCGACAACAAGAGCAACCACCCTCGCAAGAGCCAGGACTGCCTCGTTAGTCACCGGCCGAGCATACCCAGCCTGGCTGGCCGCTCAGTTCTTGAGCAGCGCCCTGGCCATGACGATCCGCTGGATCTGGTTGGTGCCC